>JANNCT010000058.1:0-22363 GCA_031386895.1 Polaromonas sp. | reverse complement strand
GTCTTCACGTACTCTTTGCCATCGGCCAGCGTGAAGGCCAGCTCAAGCGCCTGATTGGCACCGGCTTCCTGCATGTGGTAGCCGCTGATGCTGATGGAATTGAATTTCGGCATGTGTTTGGCCGTGTATTCAATGATGTCGCCAATGATGCGAATGCTGGGCGCAGGCGGGTAGATGTAGGTGTTGCGCACCATGAATTCTTTGAGGATGTCGTTTTGAATCGTGCCACTCAAATCGCTTTGGGCCACGCCCTGCTCTTCAGCCGCCACCACATAGCCAGCCAGCACCGGCAACACGGCGCCGTTCATGGTCATGCTGACGCTGACTTTGTCGAGCGGAATCTGGTTGAACAAAATCTTCATGTCCTCGACCGAGTCAATCGCCACACCGGCCTTGCCGACGTCGCCCGTTACACGCGGGTGGTCGCTGTCGTAGCCCCGGTGCGTGGCCAAATCGAACGCAACGCTCACGCCCTGCCCGCCTGCGGCCAAAGCCTTGCGGTAAAAAGCATTTGATTCTTCAGCGGTTGAAAACCCGGCGTATTGCCGAATAGTCCACGGCCGCACCGCGTACATAGTGGCTTGCGGGCCGCGAATGAAAGGCTCAAAGCCTGGCAATGTGTTGGCGTAGGGCAGGTCTTTGGTGTCTTCGGCCGTGTACAGCGGCTTGACGGTGATGCCGTCTGGCGTATGCCAGTTCAATGCATTCACATCGCCGCCAGGGGCGGATTTGGCTGCGGCGGTTTCCCAATCGGAAAGGCTTGAAGGTTTGAATGGCATGGTCATGCGCCACATCTTACCAAACTCCAGCATTTGTAATTATAAATTCAGAATTAAGTTTCGTGTAAACTTCGACCCGTATGAATGCATCCATATCTCCCCAAAACCTCAAACAGCGCGCCCTGTATGAAGACGTTGCCGAGCTGATGCGCGAGAAAATATTCAACCATCAACTGGCAGCGGGCGCATGGATAGACGAGCTGAAAATCGCCGCTGAATACGGCATCAGCCGCACGCCGCTGCGTGAAGCGCTCAAGGTATTGGCCACTGAAGGGCTAGTCACCATGAAGGTGCGGCGCGGCGCGTATGTGACTGAAGTCAATGAAAAAGACCTGACGGATGTGTTTCATCTGATGGCTGTACTTGAAGCTGACGCTGCTGGCACAGTGGCCAAAACCGCTACAGACAACCAGCTCAAAGAGCTTGAAGCGCTGCACCAGCAGCTGGAAAAGTCCATCCGAGACCGTGTGAAATTTTTCACCCTCAACGAAGCTTTTCATATAAAGCTGCTTGAAGTTGCCAACAACCGCTGGGCAGGCCAAATGGTGGCCGACCTGCGCAAAGTGATGAAGCTCAACCGCGCGCAGTCGCTGCTAAAGGCTGGGCGTATTGAAGAGTCCCTAGCCGAGCATGCGGCCATCATGGCGGCGTTGAAGAAGCGAGACTTTGCAGCTGCGCAGGTGGCGATGCGGGCGCATATTGAGAGCGGGCAGCAGGCAGCGGGCTAAATCCCAACCTGAGCCAATAGCAAAAAACCACGGCGGCACGCTCGCGCTGACAAAAACACTCACAACACCGTCAACTATCTCGTACCACCACAAGACCATGCCTGTACAACACCACATCATCCCCGGCGCACCGGACCCGGTCGCCCCGTTCAGCCATGCGGTTGAAGCCGATGGCTGGGTTTATTTGACGGGGCAAATGCCATTCAGCGGCACGTCAATTAACGAGCCGTATCCGCAAGGCATAGCTGCGCAAACGCATCAGGTGATGCACAACCTGCAAACCGTGCTGAGCGGCGTGGGCCTTGGTCTGGCTGACGTGGTGCAGGTACGCGTGTATTTGCTGCATTTCGACATTGACTATGACGCCATGAACGCGGTGTACAGCACCTACTTTGCGCCCGCCCAGCGACCTGCGCGCACCTGCATAGGCGTTAGCGGCCTTGCCAAAGGTGCCTTGATTGAAATTGACATGGTGGCACGTCGACCCTCCAACAAATAGCGGTTGCAATGTGCGCCCACCTTACTAGTGACCTTAGTGCTGCCGGCCAGCATTCATACATCAAAGCGCTGTGTATTTGTGGCTACTGGGGCAAATCCTACGTTGACTAGACGGCAATTTGATAAGGGAAAACCAGGTTTTTGGTGGACTGGAAAAACGAATGCGGACAACAGGCGAACCGACGGTTTGCTGTCCAAAATATTGAAGCTCTTTTTTTACAATAAATCGATTGTGATGGGTGGAATTAGTGACGAGAGTTTTAACGGGAATTGGAGAATCCAGTAAGCAACTTTGAGCATTGAGCATCGGGTCCTCCGGAATCAACACACTTAACATAGCCATCAATTGCTCGTTGGTTAGCCTCCCCCAGCGCCAGACGATCTTTTGCACGCTGCCACTCTTGATAGCTAGGATCATCACCAAGAAGCTGAACCAAGTCAGCGAATTCCCAGGATACATATCGCACGTTTTGGCTCGGAATTTTCATCATGGCTTCGTGAAGCGTGGTCGCAATACCCATCTCGCTTAGGTAAGCGCTGACGGAAAGAACGAGCGCAGAATAACGCCGCTGCGCTTCAGATAAAGACAAAATTCCAAACTGATTTGGCTGGAAAAACGGCCGATGCAGCCCCAGCTTTGCACCCGGAAGTGCTTGTCTAGAAACCCCACCTGCTAAAACTAGTATGCAAGCTGAACTGCATTCCGCCTTTGTGTCGACCCACGTTTCTAGGGCTTGTGCACGAACAAGACGTCCAAGCTGAATACCTGCCTGAATTTCTCCCCCGCGAGAATCAAGTAGCAATCTAACAACAGGCTCTCCGGAAAAGGTAAATGCTTGCGCATTTCGTCGTGCATTCGGCAATAGGGCAGCCAACTTCCCGACGGCAGCCATCGTTATGTCGCCAGTTAACCTTATGTGAGTGAGGTCTCGAATATGTGCGCCCCTGCCCGGCTTCGCCCGGCTAGCCACCAGCTCCACGCTAGTTTCAGTAAGGATAATTTGAGAAAAGGTTACCGTCGATGTAGACAGAAAGAGTAATGCAAATGTAAATTGAACTAGAAATTTGGGCATAGAAGACATCGTGATTGGTTTGGATACAACTAAGCGCAATATACAGGCTGGGTAAAAAAGCGTAGCACTCGTCACTTTCACCATGGACTTCGATACAACCGCAACCAAAATGGCTGATTACTCAATTTCTGTTCGGACACATGATGAAAAACACTATCTAGCCTTCCACTAAATTAACCGGTAACGTCTCGACTTGTCCTTTGAATACAGCTCCATGTTCACCAACTTTACTTACTCTCCTATCATTTCCGGCGGCCCGGCCCGCGGCTTGTGCACCGACTGCGGCTTGTCCCGCTCAAGCGACCCGAAGCGTTGCGGGCAGGCTTGCCAGTTCATCAAACCTGACTACGCTCGGTTAGAGGCCGCAGTGCATGGCCGTGAGCGGGACATCAGCAAACCGGACGAGTTGTTTTTCGGCCCGCACAACCGAATGCTGCGTGCGCGCCTGGCTGCGCCAGCAGAGGGTGCGCAGTGGACAGGCATCACCACCCGGCTGGCTGAACGGCTGCTGGAAACGGGCGCTATTGATGCGGTTTTGACCATGGCGCCTGATGCCAACGACAAATGGCGGCCCAAGCCTGTCATCGTGACGCGCGTTGAAGGCATGGCGCAGTGCCGGGGAATGCGCATGGGTTATGCACCGCTGCTGGCGCTTATTGAACCCGCCATTGCCATGGGCTACAAACGGCTGGCGGTAATTGGCATACCCTGCCAGGTGTACGCGCTGCGGGCGATTGAAGATGAACTCAAACGCGAACTTGGCCTGGAGCAGTTGTACGTGATCGGCACGCCGTGCTCAGACAACACCACGACCGAGCGCTTTCATGAATTTTTAGCGCTGCTGGGTGAAGACCAGGGCGAAGACCCGGACGATGTGACTTACCTTGAATTCAGGGCGGACTACCACGTTGAGCTGCGCTACAAAGACGGCCGTGTCAAGGCGATTCCTTTCCTGCAATTGCCGCTGTCCAAACTGCCGAATGATTTTTTCCCGTTGACCTGCCGCACCTGTGTGGACTACACCAATGTGCTGAGCGACATCACCGTGGGCTACATGGGCGGTCAGGGGGAACAGTGGCTGCTGGTGCGCAACCAGCGCGGTGAAGATTTGCTCAAGCTGCTGGGCAATGAAGTCGTCACGTCAGAGCCAGGAACCGCAGGCAAACGCCAGGGCGCGGTGAAGGGCTACATCAAAAACGTTGAGCTGGCAGCCGGCGGTTTGCCGCTTAGAAAAATGCCCAACTGGCTGCGCCCCATTGTTGGCTGGCTAATGCCCAAAGTCGGCCCGCGCGGGCTGGAATTTGCACGTGCGCGCATCGACATGAAAGCGGCAGAAACCATCATTCACCTGCGCCGGGAAATGCCCGCCAAAATGAAAAATATGGTGCCGCCGCATGTGTGGCATTTGGTCGAGCCTTATAGCATGGGGCCGACGGAAGAAGAAAAAGCGCGGCCTGAGTAGCATTGCTACAGTCTGCACAGACTTCAAATGCTATTATTTTAATAGCTTCTTGCGCCTGTATTTATTGCGCTACAGGCCTAAAAAGCTTTAGAAAGAGCTGAATTTCCGCATTTCAACACGCATCGTGCAGACAGATCAGGCAGCTTCAGGCACGGCCTCACGCACCCTTTGATGGGCCAACGCCATCACCTCATGCGGCGGCAAACCTTTTAGCTTGTGGTTGCTCCACACTTGCCGCCAGCCTCTAGAGCCGGGCAAGCCGTGGCGCAGGCCCAGCATGTGGCGGGCGATGGCACTCCACGGCGTGCCGTGCTCTATAAACTCACGCGCCATGTAGTCGCACATGTGCAGCTCAATTTGTTCGCGTGTTAAATCGCTTGCGGCAGCTCCGAAAAAAGCTTCGTCCCATGACGCCAAAAACCACGGGTTGTGGTACGCCTCGCGGCCGACCATCACACCGTCAAGCACGGCCAGTTGCTCCGCGACTTGCGCCGCAGTGGTGATGCCGCCGTTGATGGAGAAATTGAGCTGCGGAAACTCGCGTTTGAGCTGGTGAACCAGCTCGTAACGAAGTGGCGGCACTTCACGGTTCTCTTTTGGGCTCAGGCCCTTGAGCCAGGCGCTACGTGCGTGTACGATGAAACTGTTGCAACCTGCCGCAGCCACAGTACCCACAAAATCCCGCACAAAGCTGTAGCTCTCAATCTTGTCAATTCCAATGCGGTGCTTGACTGTGACAGGCACGCTGACCACGTCCACCATGGCCTTGACGCAGTCAGCCACCAGCTGCGGCTCGGCCATCAGGCACGCACCAAAAGCACCGCGCTGCACGCGCTCACTGGGGCAACCGCAGTTCAGGTTAATTTCGTCGTAGCCCCACTGCTCGCCCAGCCTGGCGGCCTGCGCCAAATCGGCCGGCTCACTGCCGCCCAACTGCAACGCCAGCGGGTGTTCTTCAGGGTTAAAGCGCAAGTGGCGCGGCACGTCGCCATAAATCAGCGCGCCGGTGGTCACCATCTCGGTGTACAGCAGCGCGTGCTGGCTCAACAGCCGGTGAAAGTAGCGGCAGTGCCGGTCGGTCCAGTCCATCATGGGCGCGACGGACAAACGCCCTGCAAAGCTGACATCTCCCGGTTGCGCAACGCTACTATTTGTATAGCTGCTTGCGCCCATATTTACTGCGCTAGAAGTCATATTGACACATATTTATTGAAACTACTCATACACAATACGCGCCGCGCCTGCATCGGCTTGCGCCATCCAGCTGGCCAGCGCTGCGTTGGTCGGGAAGAACCTGGCCTGCTCGCCCAGCGCCAGCTCGCCCGTAACGTCAAAGGGCACACTGTCAAAATCTGCATGGCGCTTCAGGCTTAGGCGCACTGGCAAGCTGCGCTGCAGTTCACCCTGCTCGGTCATCTCACGGCGCGGCGGGAAGTCCTTGACCAGCCGGGCTACATCAGGCGCAACGCCGTTCACGTTAACTTGAAGGTACTTGCCAAACTTGCAGCGCGCAGCTTCCAGGTCCCACACCTGCGTGACCTTAAAACGCCGCCCAAACCGCTCAGACGCGCCTTGAAGGGTGCCCTGCACAATCACCAGCTCGTCGTCTTTGAGCACATTTCGGTTGGCGTTGTACGTGGCCTCGTCTACTGTCGCTTCAAGCGTGTCGGTTTTGTCGTCGAGCTTGAAAATAACTACCTTGCCGCGATTGCCGTTGATAACGCGCAAATCGGTGACGATGGCGGCCAAAATCCGCGAATCGCGCGAGTCCATCAAGTCGTCCAATTTAAGTTTGGCAAACTGGCGCACTTCATGCTCCACCGCATCAAACAAGTGGCCTGAAAGGTAAAAACCAATCGCTGTTTTTTCATGCACCAGGCGTTCTTTGATGTCAAACGGCATGGTGGCAACCAGCGGCGGTTCTTGCGTGCTGGCAGCATTGGGGTCCATGTCGAACAAGCCGCTCTGGTTGGCATTGGCTTCGACTGACGCGGCAAAGTCAAATGCCAGATCCACTGAGGCCAGCAGCTCGGCGCGATTCAAATGCAGGTTGTCAAACGCGCCAGCTTTAATCAGCGCTTCAACCGATCTTTTGTTGAGTTTTGACGTGTCAACCCGCACGCAAAAGTCGTACAGCGATGTAAATGCGCCGCCCTCAACCCGTGCTGCCACAATCGCCGCCACAGCCTGCTCGCCGGTGCCCTTGACTGCGCCCAGGCCATAGCGAATGCTGGTGTCCGTGATTGGCTCAAACCGATATTGGCCGCGATTAACATCGGGCGACTCGAACGTGATGCCCATTTTTAGCGCGTCACCATGCAAGATTTTCAGCTTGTCGGTGTCGTCCATTTCCACCGTCATGTTGGCGCAGAAAAACTCAGCCGTGTAGTGCACCTTTAGCCAGCCGGTGTGGTATGCCAGCAGCGCGTAGGCAGCGGAGTGGGCCTTGTTAAAACCATACCCCGCAAACTTTTCCATCAAGTCAAATACTTCATCGGCTTTTTCTTCGGTCAGGCCATTGACGCCCGCGCCTTTACGAAAAATTCCGCGCTGCGCGGCCATTTCTTTTTCGTCTTTTTTACCCATCGCCTTGCGCAGGATGTCGGCACTGCCCAGCGAGTAGCCGCCAAGAATCTGCGCCGTTTGCATCACCTGCTCTTGGTAGATCATGATGCCGTAGGTTTCCTCCAGCATCGGCTTGACGCGCGGGTCCGGGTATTCAGGAGTCTCTTTGCCCTGCTTTCGGGCGATGTAGCTCGGGATCAGATCCATCGGGCCGGGCCGGTACAGCGCGTTCATGGCGATCAAATCCTCAAGTCGGGTGGGCTTGGCGTCTTTGAGCATGCGCTGCATACCGGTGCTTTCAAACTGAAACACCGCCTCGGTTTGCCCTTCCGCAAACAGCCTATAGACGCGCGCATCGTCAAGCGGCAAGTCTTCAAACGCAAAGTCTTTTTGTGACGGATGCCGGGCAGTGATGAAGTTTTTGGCTATCTCCAAAATCGTCAGCGTTGCCAGACCCAAAAAGTCGAACTTCACCAAGCCAATCGCTTCAACATCGTTTTTGTCAAACTGGCTCACCGCAGACGTGCTGCCGGGCTGCAAATACAGCGGGCAAAAATCAGTGAGCTTGCCCGGCGCAATCAACACGCCACCCGCGTGCATGCCAACGTTGCGCGTCAGGCCTTCAAGCTTGCGAGCCAATTCCAGCAAGGTGCGTACGTCTTCTTCCTTGCGTTCACGCTCAGCCAGAATCGGCTCGGCTTCCAGCGCGTACACCAGCTTGTCGCCTTTTTTGCGCTCGGCTGGCAGCAGTTGCAACGTAACGGCCTGGCCCGGTTTGTTCGGAATCAGCTTGGAAATTCCATCGCAAAACCCATACGGAAAATCCAGCACGCGGCCGACGTCACGAATCACAGCCCGTGCCGCCATGGTTCCAAACGTCACGATCTGGCTCACGGCTGCGTGGCCATATTTGTCTTTTACATAGTCAATCACGCGGTCGCGGTTGCTTTGGCAAAAGTCAATGTCGAAGTCGGGCATCGACACCCGCTCCGGGTTCAAAAACCGCTCAAACAGCAGGTTGTATTGCAGCGGGTCCAGGTCCGTAATCTTCAGCGAATACGCCACCAGCGAGCCCGCACCCGAACCACGCCCCGGCCCCACCGGGCAACCATTGTTCTTGGCCCAATTAATAAAGTCACCCACGATTAAAAAATAACCGGGAAAGCCCATGCCCAAAATGGTTTTGATCTCAAACTCAAGCCGGTCAACATAGGTCGGGCGCTTTTTGTCGCGCACTTCTACGTTGGGGTACAGGTGCGCCAGGCGCTCTTCAAGCCCTTCAAATGACGTTTGGCGAAAATAATCGTCTGCCGCCATGCGCACGCCATTAACCTCTGGCGTCGGGTAGTCGGGCAGCATCGGCTTGCCGAGTTCCAGCGTCAGGTTGCAGCGCTTGGCAATTTCAAGGGTGTTGGCAATGGCTGATGGAATGTCAGCAAACAGCGCCTGCATTTGCGCGCTGGATTTGAAATATTGCTCACGCGTGAACTTGCGCACGCGCCTGGCGTTGCCCAAAATTTCACCTTCAGAAATGCACACGCGCGCCTCATGGGCTTCATAGTCGTCGTAGGTTAAAAACTGTACTGGGTGGGTCGCCACCACGGGCAGTTTCAGGCGCGCTGCAAGCTGCACTGCGGCACTTACGTGCCGTACATCGTCCGCCTGGTCAGCGCGCTGCAGCTCCATGTAAAACCGGTGCGGAAAAACGCCTGCAAAGTGCAGCGCGCATTCCATCGCTCTGGCGTCATCGCCCTGCACCAGCGCCTGGCCAATTGCCCCGCGCTGCGCGCCTGACAGTGCAATCAAGCCGTCATTGAGTTCAGTCAGCCAGTCCAGGCTGATGATGGCCTGCTCACGCACCACGCCGCGCGTCCACGCACGGGTGAGCAGCTCTGACAGATTCAGATAACCCCGGTGGTTTTGAGCGATGAGCAACAGCCTGGCTGCCGGTGCGTTGGCGTCTTTGCCGGGCACTTGCACCCATACGTCTGCAGCAATCAGTGGCTTGACGCCAACGCTGCGTGCCGCCTTGTAAAACTTGACCGTGCCGAAGAGGTTGCTGAGGTCACTGATGGCCAATGCAGGCTGGTTGTCAAAGGCGGCGGCGGCGGCGATTTCATCAATGCGGTTGGTGCCGTCAACGACGGAAAATTCAGTGTGAAGGCGTAAATGAACAAACATAAAAGCATTTTAGAGGGTGCAACCCTGGCCGCCATGCGCATAAATCTGTCACTTTTTAAGGTTTTGGCTTACAACTTTTTTTGCCGTCATATCGGACGATTGAATTTTTTTTAACCATATGGCATCAACTTCGCCTAAACCGCAGCGTTCGCGCAGTGCCCCACAGGCAGCTCCCGACACACTGGCACAGCGGTTTTCGGCCGTGCGTGCGCAGACTGAGGCCTTGGCCCGGCCTTTGACGCCAGAAGACTGCCAACTTCAGTCCATGCCAGACGCAAGCCCCACCAAGTGGCACTTGGCCCACTTGACCTGGTTTTTTGAAACCTTCATTCTTGAAAAATACGAAGCCGCATTTGAGCCTTTTGATGCACGATTTCGCGTGTTATTCAACAGTTACTACAACGGCATTGGCGACAAGCACCCACGCGCCGAACGGGGGTTGATCAGCCGACCCGCTTTGGCTGAGGTGCTGGCCTACCGGGCACAGGTCAATGAGCGCATGTTGGCGGTGCTGTCAAAGCCGTCAGCGGCACTGGACACTGATCTGAAGCAACTGGTCACTCTTGGCTTGCACCACGAGCAGCAGCACCAGGAATTGGTTCTGACCGACATCAAACACGCGCTGTCGCGTAACCCTGCCAAGCCAGCGTACGCCAAGCGTTGGCCGCTGGCACGCATTGCACCGCAGCCGCTACGCTGGCACAGCTATGCAGGCGGCTTGGTACAGCACGGCGCTGACGCCCAAGCGCCTGGTGAATTTGTATTTGACAACGAAACGCCGCGCCACAGGGTGTACGTAGCGCCGTTTGAGCTGGCCAGCCGCCCGGTCACGAACGGCGAATGGCTGGCCTTCATGGCAGACGGCGGATACCAGCGGCCTGAGCTGTGGCTGTCGATGGGATGGGATTGGGCACAGGCTGAAGCGAAATCGATGCCGCTGTACTGGCAGGGTGAGAATGGCAGCTACCAAAATTTCACGCTACACGGCATGGTGGCGATCGATGCCAATACCCCGGCGTGCCACCTGAGCTACTTTGAAGCGGATGCCTATGCCCGTTGGTCAGGCGCGCGCGTGCCCACCGAGTTTGAGTGGGAACTGGCTGCAACCAAGCTGCGCCTGCAAACGCCGCACGGTAACTTTGTAGAAAGTGAAGTTTTTCACCCGATGGCGGTTCAGCAAGCCGACCCGCTTGACCCATCGCAAATGTTTGGCGATGTGTGGGAGTGGACCCAGTCCAACTACAACCCGTACCCCGGATACCAGCCTTGGGAAGGCCTGGTGGGTGAGTACAACGCGAAATTTATGTGTAACCAATCTGTACTGCGCGGCGGCTCATGCGCCACGCCGCAAAGCCACATCCGCGCAACTTACCGCAACTTTTTCCCACCTGATGCTTGCTGGCAGTTCAGCGGGCTGCGGCTGGCGCGCGATGCCAGGTAATGCCATCACCTCGACCGGACCTCTGCCAAGGGCTTAGCCAAGGCAGCGGATGCAGGCTTTTAGCCGCGCAACTTGGTAGCTACCTCAGCCACACGCTTGCCATACGCTGCTGCGGTGTCCAAGTCGCCTTGGGGAATCGCGCTTGCCGGGTCTTGCGGGCCGACTTGCGCCATCACTCCCGAGTTGGAGCCAATGCGGTTGATGGTGCCATCATTTAGCGCTGGCTGACCTACCCAGATCATGCCCTGCTGCATAGCCAGGGTGATGAAGTACTGGAGGGTCGACAGCTTGTCGCCACTTGGGCTGGCCGAGCAGGTGAAGCCGCCTGCGATTTTGTCTTTCCAGGCACTGGTAAACCACTTTTTGCTGGTTGCGTCTGCAAACTTTTTGAACTGCCAGCTGGCCATACCCATGTAGGTTGGGCTGCCCATGATGATGGCGTCGGCTGCGTCCAGGCTGGCCCAGTTGGCGTCCGTCAGGTTGCCATCGGCATCAATAGCGATCAGCTCTGCGCCTGCACCGCTTGACACAAATTGCGCAACGCGCTGGGTGTGGCCATAACCTGAGTGGTACACAACAACTACTTTTGACATGGTAAAAATCCTAAAAACGTAAATGAGAAAAAACAACCGAAAATTTTGAAGCTATGGGGTACAGCTTAACGACCGCGCTTGCCGTCAACGCTCCACGCACCTGCACCCCACGCGGCCACCATCAGCAAGCCACCAACAACTGCAATATTCTTGAAGAACGCCTGCGCCTGTGCCGGGTCAGACAACGGGTGAAAAATAAACGTGATGACAACTGTAAAGAAGGCAATGCCCAGTGCCGCCCAGCGGGTCTGAAAGCCCACCAGCAGCAAAAGGCCAAGGCCCAGTTCAACCGCGATGGCAATCGCAATGGCAACTTCAGGCAACGGAACACCTTTGGCTGCGGTGTACCCAACCGCGCCCGCAAAGCCACCGATTTTGCCGTAGCCTGCGGGTATGAACAGCACCGCGAGCAAAATGCGGCCAACCAGAGACAGGGGGTTTTGAAGAGAAGTCAGCATGAAAATTCCTTTTCTATAAAACGCAAGTGAAAAACGAAACAGGGATCGCCGTCAGCTGTAAAGGCCAATCAAGCCGAGAGGTCAAACACCAAAACCTCAGCGTCCTTGCCGTTGGACAACTCCAGATTGCTTTCAGACTGCACCAGTGCCGCGTCGCCTTGTGCCATCGGCTGCCCGTTGACGTCTATCGCACCACGCACCAGCTGTACGTAGGCCTTGCGCGCAGGGTTGAGGGGCAGCTGAGCGGTCTCTTGACCGTCCAGCAAGGCCGCGTAAATTTTGGCGTCTGCATGAATCGCGACTGATCCTTCGGTGCCGCCGTTTGAGGCCACCAAGCGCAACTTGCCGCGCTTTTCTGCGTCGCTGAACGTCTTTTGCTCATAGCCAGGCGCAATGCCCCGAACGTTTGGCTCAATCCAGATTTGCAGCAGGTGCGTGGATTGGCCTTCAGCGTGGTTGAACTCGCTGTGCTCCACACCAGTGCCCGCACTCATGCGCTGCACGTCACCGGGCGGAATGCCTTTGACGTTGCCCAAGTTGTCTTTGTGGGCCAAGTTTCCCGACACCACGTAGGTGACGATTTCCATGTCTTTATGGCCGTGCGTACCAAAGCCGCGACCCGGCGCAATGTGGTCCTCATTGATGACGCGCAAGTTGCCAAAACCCATGTGGTCAGGGTCGTAATAACCCGCAAATGAAAACGAATGGTGGGACTTGAGCCAGCCGTGGTCGGCGTAGCCGCGATCCTGGGATTTGCGCAAGGTGATCATTTATAACGGCCTTTCATGCTTTGGTTTGAGAGCTCAACTATATTGCGACCAACGGCTTGGGACGTTGTTCAAATTTGATGGCATCATTGAAATTATTTGAACGATCAAAGCCGTTATGTCAAAAACTTCAATACGCGACGCCTTGAGCCCTGAAGCGCTTGGCCTGCTTGACGCCATCCATCGCACTGGCAGCATGGCTGCTGCCGCGCGCGAAATGGGTGTGGTGCCCAGCGCCCTGACCTACCGCGTGCGCAAGCTTGAAGATGCACTGGACGTGCTTTTGTTTGACCGTTCATCACGCCGCGCGGCGCTCACCGCCGCTGGCCAGGAGCTGCTGCGCGAGGGCAACCGGTTGCTGCTGGAGCTGGACGCGATTGCCAACCGGGTCAAACGTGTCGCAACCGGTTGGGAGCCGCAGTTAACGCTGGCTATTGACAGCATCATTTCGCGCGCCACCGTGATGGAGCTGTGCGGCGCGTTTTTCGCATTGGAGCCGCCAACGCGATTGAAGATACGGGAAGAAGCGCTGTCGGGCACGCTGCAAGCCCTCAGGTCTGGCCAGGCCGATTTGGCCATCGGTGTGGTGATGGAGCCGAACACAGACAACCTGATCAGCAACAAGCCGCTGGGCAACATCAAGTTTGTGTATGCGATTGCACCGCACCACCCGCTGGCAAAAGCTGCGCAACCCATTACGGACACCATGATGCTGGCCCACCGCGTGGTGGCGGTGGCAGATTCAGTGCAGCGTGGCGCTGGTATTTCGGTCGGGTTGCTGGGCGGGCAAGACGTGTTTACGGTGCCGGGAATGCTGGCCAAACTCGATGCCCAATTGCGCGGCCTGGGTGCAGGGTTTTTGCCAGACTATTTGGCACGCCCTTACATTGAGACTGGCAGGTTGATTGAAAAGCAGGTGGTGCAGCGCGCCAGAGTTGTGCGCCCCAGCTATGCGTGGCGCACCTCGCCCAGCGGGCCGGGGCGGGCGCTGGCGTGGTGGCTCAAGCAGCTTGAAAAAACCAAAACCCGGCAGGCGCTGCTTGAGCGTTGAAGCGCTTTAACGCGCTTTAAAGTGCGGCGCATAGAGTACATTGACGGCATCAAGCAGCACATGCCCTCACCCCAAGCAAAAACAATCCAATAAAAGACAACACATGACAAAAAAGCACGGACCCTCCCCAAAAGTAGCTAAAAAAATTGCGGTGATCGGCGCGGGTATTGCGGGCATCGCTTGCGCACGAACACTCATGCAAGCGGGCCACCAGGTCACGGTGTTTGAAAAAAGCCGGGGCGCAGGCGGGCGCATGTCGACCCGCAATACAGAGTTTGGTGTGTTTGACCACGGCACGCAGTACTTCACGGTGCGCGACGCGCGGTTTGAAAAAGCACTTGCCACCAGTGGCCCGCTGGTCAGGCCGTGGTCTGCCAACACGGTGCGCATTCTTGATGAACTGGGCCGTGTGGTGGCGTCCAGTTTGCCTTCGAAGGAAGCGCATTGGGTAGCCGCACCGGGCATGAACGCATTGGTCAAGCACTGGGCGCAACCACTGATTGAAGCGGGCCGCCTGAACTTTGAAACACAGGTCCAGCGAATTGAAGCAGACAAGCTCACTGCAGAACGCTGGCAACTGCAAACCGAAGGCCCGGGCGCAGAAACCCGCGTGCATTCAGGCTTTGATACTGTCGTCATGGCAGTGCCGTCGCCGCAGGCGCATGCGCTGCTGCTGTCGTCCCAAATTGCCAAGCCCATGATGGGGCAAATTGCCGGGGTCAGCGTTGCGCCCTGCTGGACTCTGATGCTGGCTTTTCCGCAAGCGTCACAGCCTGCGCTGGCGCACCTGGGGCCGCAGTGGAACGCGGCACGCAGCACGCACCACCGCATTGCGTGGCTGGCGCGTGAATCGTCCAAACCCGGCCGTGGCCCGATTGAGCGCTGGACGGTGCAGGCCAGCCCCGAGTGGTCTGAGCGCCACCTGGAAGACGATGCGCCACGGGTCAAAGCCAAGCTGCTCAAAGCCTTCACTGAAGTTACCGGAATCCGCGCTGAGCCCGGCTATGCCGAAGTACACCGCTGGCGCTATGCACAAACCACGCAGCCGCTGCCAAAAACGCAAAGCCATTTGTGGGATGCATCGGCAGGCATTGGCGCTTGTGGTGACTGGTGTTTGGGCCACCGGGTGGAAGACGGGTTTGTTTCTGGTCTGGAGATGGCGCTGGCCGTTCTTTGAGAGGCAACAATTAGCGTGAGCGCACTCAGCAACGAGCGATTTATTCATTCAGGCCAGAGCCGCGGACCCGGCTTCACCGGGCCGCAGGCGCAGCGGCCCCCTCGGGGCTGGAGCCTGCGGCTTCAAACCTGCTTGAGCAGGTTTGGGCGGGCGAGCGGCAGCCTGCAAGGTGCAGGGAACTGCACAAAGTGAGCGACCGTGGGGGCTATTCAGGCAGGTTTGCCCCTTCACCCACTGGCCCGCTTCATGCGGGCTCGCTGGTTGCAGCCTTAGCCAGCTGGCTCGACGCCAAAGTCCACGGCGGAGCTTGGCTAGTGCGCATTGAAGACGTTGACAGCCCGCGCTGCGTGCCGGGCGCTGACCGTGCCATCCTCAAACAACTTGCCGATTGCTGCCTGCACCCAGACGAGCCGCCGATTTTCCAATCGCAACGCGGCGCGCTGTACCAGGCCGCTTTAGACAAATTGATTGGGCAAAAGCAAGCCTACGCCTGCGGCTGCTCGCGGCAAGACATTGAGGCAGCGCTCAATGCATCAGGCGAGATGCGCACGCGCGGCCAGGCCAGGATCTACCCCGGTACATGCCGGCACGGGCTGGCGAATAAAGCTGCGCACTCGTGGCGATTTATCACTGACAATTCCATCCCAAATGAGCCTGTGGCGCAACAAATGCGAGCGCAAGCAGCTCCTGTTAGCATAGCAGACCATGTAACTGAATGGACTGACCGGAAGCTGGGCGAACAAAGCCAGAACGTCGCTCTGGAAGTCGGTGACTTCGTGCTCAAACGCGCGGATGGCTTGTGGGCTTACCAGCTCGCGGTGGTGGTCGATGACGCGGCGCAAGGCATTACCCATGTGGTGCGCGGTGCTGATTTGCTTGACAACACAGCGCGGCAAATTCTGCTGCAGCGCGCCTTAAGCCTGGCGCAACCAGACTACCTGCACGTGCCAGTCGTCAACGGCACTGACGGGGAAAAACTCTCCAAGCAAAACCATGCGGCGGCGCTTGACACGTCTGCCCCGTCAGCCGCACTCACCGCGCTGCAAAACGCCGGGGCAATCCTCAGCATCCACAACGACGAAACTAACGCGGCAGCCTGGCTTTTGGCCGCCACCCGGCTTTGGGCAGCAACTTACAATTGATTGCATGAGATTTCGCCTGACAAACAGCTTTTTTAGCCTGGCTCTGCTGCTGACCAGCGGGGCCCTGTTGGCTCAGGTGCGCGCCACGCCTGGCCGGGACAGCGCCACCACAACCATCGCCGGAATTATCAACTCTTGCTACCCCGGCAGTGCGAGCACGGTGCCATCAGGAGCAGTGTCCATACCTGTAGGCGGTGTGCAGCCAGTTGGCGCTGCGTCAAATACCCCTGGCAATTTGTTGATCGTGGTGCAAATGCAAGGCGCGCAAATTGACAGCTCCAACAGCGACTGTTACGGCGGTGGTGTCAGCTACTACGACAGCAAAGGCGGCGCGCCAGCCGTTGCCGCAAACGGCCGCATCAACGGGCTGGACCGCGGTAACGACTCGCCTGCAGCGCCTGCTGCGTGGTTTTCAGCGCCGGCCGCTATATGACACTCAACACCTCGGTCCTGTCTTATCCCAATGCTTACTCTACAGCGATCTCAGTCACAAAAACCAACAACCTGACCGGCGTGACAGTTTGCGGCATTGGCTACGCCGTCACCTTTACCAACACGGGCGTCACAATGGCTGATGGCAGCAACGCCAGAGACTTACCCACTGCCGGTTTGGCATGCAGCGTGGCGTCATGCGCTGCCTCAGCAGCCCCGATTGCAGGCGTTTGCCTCGCGCTAGCGCAGTGGCCCAACCTGTTGGCGCCAGGCGGGTTGCTGCTGCCTGGTTTTCCAGCGCCCGGCACCAGAAGCTTCGCCGTGAACTGCAACGCAACTGCGACCGGACTTCCATAATGAACCCACATCCACCAGATGCACCTCACCCACTGATGTTGCCGCCCGCGCAGCGCACCATTCGCAGCTTTGTGCGGCGAACGGGTCGCACCACAGCAGGCCAAGCCCGTGCTTTTGAGTCAATTGGGCCTGTAGCGCTTATTTCATATGCGCAAGCAGCTATTGATTTAGTAGCAATTTTTAAACGCGATGCGCCCACAATTTTAGAAATTGGATTTGGCATGGGCGAAGCCACAGCGCACATTGCAGCGCACATGCCAGGCAAAAACTTTATTTGCTGCGAGGTGCACACGCCTGGCGTAGGCGCGTTGCTCAAGCGCATTGAAGAGCAAAGCTTGCGTAACATCCGCATCCTGCAGCACGACGCGGTGGAGGTCATTGACCACATGCTGGAGATGAGCAGCCTGGACGGCATCCACATTTTTTTCCCTGACCCGTGGCACAAGAAAAAACACAACAAACGCCGCTTGATTCAAGCCCCGCTGGTGGCCAAGCTTGCTGCGCGCCTCAAGCCCGGTGGCTACTTGCACTGCGCAACCGACTGGCAACCGTATGCAGAGCAAATTCTTGAAGTGCTGAGCGCTGAGCCCTTGCTGAAAAATACTGCAACTGGATATGCACCCAAGCCCGACTACCGCCCGCTGACCAAGTTTGAAAATCGCGGCATTAAGCTTGGCCACGGCGTGTGGGACGTGGTTTTTGAGCGGGTGTAGTTAAACCTAGAAAAAGCAGTTGACCGCTAGCAAACATCTCACTACCGCATGAATACTCAGTTTTTCCGCTTCGATGACCTTCACCTACCGGGTGACAGCGCTATGCACCCGATTGCACCACGCCCAACGCGCCCAGCTGCGTTGTTCCGCCTAGCGGGCAGTAGCCCGCGTCGTTCAAAGCGTCATGATGGCCTTGCTGGACGCGCCGGGCGCAGCGCACTCAAGCGCATCCAACTGCTTTTTCTAGGTTAAATTGGCCCAGCACGGCCTGCCCACCCGCGACGGCGTAGGGCCGAGCTGCGTGGGTTTGCCAGCGGGCAACTGGCCCACCATCACTGATTTTCTGGTCGAGCGCTTCCCCGATATTCCTCGCGCCATCTGGCTGCAACGCATTGCCGACCAGCTAATTGCCGACGAGTTTGGGCAACTGGTTACGCCTGAGCGGCCCTACCCCAGCCACATGCGCATTTACTACTACCGCAGCCTGCAGTCTGAGCCGCGTATTCCGTTTGACGAGGTCATCATTTACCAGGACGCGCATTTGGTGGTGGCCGACAAACCGCATTTTTTACCCGTCACGCCATCGGGCCACTACCTGCAAGAAACGCTGCTGGTACGGCTGAAAAAGCGCCTTGGCATTGACACCCTCATCCCCATTCACCGCATCGACCGCGAAACGGCCGGGCTGGTGATGTTCAGCATTCAGCCCCAGGAGCGTAACGCTTACCAGGCCATGTTCAGGCAACGCACGGTGCACAAACACTACGAAGCCATTGCCCCAACGCGGCTGGATTTGACGTTTCCCATCACCCGCAAAAGCCGCATTGTTGAAGACGATCCGTTCTTCCGGCAGCGTGAAATCGACGGCGCGCCGAACAGCGAAAGCTGCGTTGATGTGTTGCAAACGCTTGGTAACCTGACCCGGTATGCCCTCAGCCCAGTGACCGGCAAAAAGCACCAGTTGCGTGTGCACATGAACGCGCTGGGTTTGCCAATCATGAACGACCGCATGTACCCGCCCGTGGCCGACACGCCGCCAGATGACTTCAACGCCCCGCTGCAATTGCTGGCCAAATCGATTGCCTTTACCGACCCCGTTACCGGAGAACAGCGTCAGTTTGAAAGCCAACTGCGATTGCATTTGTAGTTTGAGTTCCCGACTATTTCGCGCCCGCTGGTGAACGCGATATGCTTTGCTTCCAACCACCATCCCCAGCCCATTTCACGTGACGCTCACCAACCCAACCCTGACTCCAGTATTTATCGACGCAGTCGCTCCGCTATCAAGCACTGAAGGCGGCGCAACTCGCGAATTGACAGACGGCCTGCTTGCCCCCCAGGCCAGCGTGCAGCCCAAGTACTTTTACAACGCGCTCGGCTCAAAACTGTTCGAGGCCATTACCCAGCTTGACGAGTATTACCCGACCCGCACTGAAGCAAGCATTTTTGAGGCGAACTACAGCAACATCGCGCGCGCAGTGCATGATGCAGGCGTTCGCAATGCCTGCCTGATTGACCTTGGCGCTGGGAACTGCGCAAAAGCTGCCGCCCTGATGCCGCACCTGGCTCCCAAGCAGTATGTGCCAATAGATATTTCGGTCGATTTTTTGCGTGAAGCGGCGGCTGGAGTGCAAGCCAGCTTTCCTGCGCTGGACATCGTCGGCGTCGGCATGGACTTTTCAAGCAAGCTGCATCTGCCCGATGCCGTGCAAAAGCACGACCGCGTGTTTTTCTACCCGGGTTCAAGTTTGGGCAACTTCTCGCCGACAGAAGCGTTGGCATTTTTGCAGCAACTCACAGAACCAAATTCAGGCAACGCCAGCGGCTTGCTGCTTGGAATTGATTTGGTGAAAGACGCCACAACGCTGCAAGCAGCCTATGACGATGCGCTGGGCGTGACCGGCGCATTCAACAAAAACGCCCTGCTCAATATCAACGACGTACTGCAATCAAATTTCGATGTGCGGCAGTGGGCTCATGTGGGCATGTTTAACGCACAAGAATCACGGATTGAAATGCACCTTCAAGCGCTTAGTGAAGTGACGGTGCGCTGGCCCGGCCATGAAAGGCGCTTTGCCAAAGGCGAGCGTATTTATACCGAAAGCTCTTACAAATACACGCTTGAAAGCATCACGGCTTTGCTCAAAAACGCAGGATTCAGCCAAGTTCAGAATTGGACTGATCCGGAGCGCTGGTTTGCGGTACTTTGGGCATCAAAGTAACAAATAATGCTTGTAGCCCAATAATTACGGGCGCAACCAGCTACTAATTTAATAGCTTCTCGCGCCCGAAATCATTGGCCTATGGCTTTGGCCAGCAGTACCCGCAGGCGGGCATAAGACTTCTCGCGCGCAGCGGAGTTGTGCCCTGCGCGCACACCCTGCCCTGGGTTGTTGCTATTGGGTACTTGCGAGTAAAGCTTTACTTCGCCAATTGGCTCATCAAATCCATGATGGCTGTCGGCATACACATTCACCTCAGCACCCGCGGCCTTGCCAAGCGCAATGCACGGCTCAGGCGGTGTCCACTCGTCCTTTTCGCCGAGCATCAACACCAGTGGCGCACTGACCTGGTAGCCTGACTTCAGGCTGGCAGCACAGCCCGGGTAAAAAGCAACAGCAAGCGCAGGCTTAACGTTTTGGCTGCGCACGTCTGCGCGGCTTGCGTCCGTCGCGGCAAGCAACGCACTGCCTCCATGCGACCAGCCCAGCAAAGCAATGCGCTCTGGCATTGCCCACGGCTGCAGCGCGACCCACGCCAGCGTTGCCAACACATCAGCACGACGCTGGTTTTGATCAATCGTTCGCTCGCTGGCTTTTTGCGTACACAGCTCCACTACACCGCGCGGCGTGAGGCTGTCGGGGAACACCGCGGTGTAGCCATCAGCCAACAGCAGTTCGGCCATGGCGTGGTGCCGGGCATTAAGTTTGCCGTTGCGTGCATCAAACTCGGCATACAAACCATCGCAGCCGTGCAGCGCAATGACGGTGCCGCGTTTCGTTTGAGTTGTCGATGTGTTCGTCGGATGAAACACCAGCGCCTTGAGCTCTATGCCGTCCAGGCAGCGGAAATTGACAACCTGTTGTGCGCCCACCGCGCCGATTGCGCACATCCCAATCGCCAATCCAAAACAGGCCATTTTCAGTCTGGTTTTATGCATGAATTGGCCTATAGCCCAATAAATACGGGCGCAAGAAGCTACAAAATTAATAGCCGCCAAACCCTTTTTAAAGCCGCTCTGTCACCCAGCCATGTACAGACTTCAGGGCATCAGGCAGCTTTGACGCATCGGTGCCGCCAGCCATCGCCATGTCTGCCTTGCCGCCGCCCTTGCCGCCGACTTGGCTCGCAACAAAGTTGACCAGCTCGCCAGCTTTGACTCTGCCCACACTGTCAGCAGTCACGCCAGCGGCGATTTGCACCTTTTCGCCATCTACTGCGGCCAATACGATGACGGCAGTTTTGAGCTTGTCTTTGAGCTTGTCCATCGTGTCGCGCAGCGTCTTTGCGTCAGCGCCTTCGAGCCTGGCCGCAAGCACCTTGATGCCTTTGACATCGACCGCTTGCAACATCAGCTCATCGCCCTGCGACGAGGCCACTTTGCCTTTGAGCGCAGCGACTTCTTTCTCTAGTGTTTTGACGTTCTCCAGCACCTGGTCAATGCGGTTTTGCAGCTCGCTGGGGCTGGCCTTGAGCGATGCGGCAGCCGTGCCCACCGTCGATTCAAGAGATTGCAAATAGCTGAGTGCGTTGTTGCCAGTCACCGCTTCAACCCGGCGAACGCCCGAGGCAACACCCGACTCACTGACAATTTTGAAAACGCCAATATCCCCCGTACGTGCAACGTGCGTGCCGCCGCATAGCTCTTTGCTTGATCCGATGGAGAGCACTCGAACCGAGTCACCGTACTTTTCACCGAACAGCATCATGGCACCGGTTTTTTGCGCGGCTTCCATGTCCATTTCACTCGCGTCGGTTGCAGCGTTGGCCAAAATCTCAGCATTGACCTTTTCTTCAATCTCGCGGATTTGCGCGTCCGTTACCGGGGCATTGTGGGTAAAGTCAAAGCGGGTTTTGTCGGCATCGACCAGGCTGCCCTTTTGCTGCACATGCGTGCCCAGCACTTCGCGCAGGGCTTTGTGCATAAGATGCGTGGCGCTGTGGTTGCGGATGGTGGCCGCGCGAATATCTAGGCTGACCTGGGCCGTGACGGCGTCGCCTATCTTGAGTGTGCCGTTGCTGACGCTGCCGTGGTGGCCGAAGACGTCGGCTTTGATTTTTTGCGTGTCGTCCACTGCAAAAACTGCAGCGCTTGAGGAGATAGAACCCTGGTCCCCCACCTGCCCGCCACTCTCGGCATAAAACGGCGTGGTGCTCAAAACCACGATGCCGTTTTGCCCAGCATTCAAAGATTGCACTACCGCACCGTCGAGGTACAGCGCAACGACTTTGGCGGGCTCTTCAAGCAGGGTGTAGCCGGTAAAGGCGTGACCCGCACCTGAGTAATCAAGCGCCTTGTCCATCTTGAATTTGCCTGCGGCTCTGGCCTGGGCTTTTTGCTTGTCCATCGCCAGATGAAAGCCGGCTTCGTCTACGCTCAAGCCGCGCTCACGACAAACATCTGCCGACAAATCGAGCGGAAAACCATAGGTGTCGTGCAGCTTGAAGGCGACGTCGCCGGGCAAGACTTTCGTGTCTGCCAGCGCTGTATCAAGAATCATCATGCCGATTTCAAGCGTCTCAAAAAACCGCTCTTCTTCAACCCGCAGCACATCCATCACCCGCGCACCGTCAGCCTTCAAGCGCGGATACGCATCGCCCATCATTGCGACCAAATCAGGCACCAGCTTGTGAAAGAACGGCGTTTTTTTGCCCAGCTTGTAGCCATGGCGAATGGCGCGGCGAATGATGCGGCGCTGCACGTAGCCGCGCCCTTCGTTCGATGG
>JANNCT010000045.1:0-7777 GCA_031386895.1 Polaromonas sp. | reverse complement strand
GCTGGCCATCTCAAAGACCTGCGCGTCAGACAACTTGGACAAGTCTTCCACACGGCCTGACTGGTTGTAAACGCTGTCGAGCAATTTGCGTACTTCGGCCACCTTGGCTTCAGCTTGCAGCATGTCACCAATACGCTGGCCAAGCCCTTTAGCCGCCCAGCCGAGGTGAACCTCAAGCACCTGACCCACGTTCATCCGTGACGGAACGCCCAGTGGGTTCAACACGATGTCGCACGGAGTGCCATCGGCCATGTGCGGCATGTCTTCAACCGGCACGATCTTGGAGACCACACCCTTGTTACCGTGGCGGCCTGCCATTTTGTCGCCTGGCTGCAAATGACGTTTGACGGCCAAATACACCTTCACCATTTTGAGCACGCCTGCTGGCAACTCGTCGCCTTGGGTGAGCTTTTTACGCTTTTCTTCAAACGACAAGTCAAAGCTGTGGCGCGTTTGCTCCATCGAATTCTTGATGCTCTCAAGCTGCGACGCAACTGCGTCGTCGGCTGGGCGAATATCAAACCAGTGGAACTTCTCAACGCTTGCCAGGTAGGCCTTGTCGATTTTTGTGCCTTTGGCGAGCTTTTGCGGGCCACCGTTGGCAACTTTGCCGTTTAGCAGTTTTTCAATACGGTCAAACGCATCGGCCTCAACAATACGCAGCTGGTCGTTCAAGTCAAGGCGGAACCGCTTCAGCTCGTCGTCGATGATCTGCTGAGCACGCTTGTCGCGCACAATTCCTTCGCGGGTGAAGACCTGCACGTCAATAACGGTACCGCGCGAGCCTTGGCTAACACGCAGTGACGTGTCTTTCACATCGCTGGCCTTCTCGCCAAAAATCGCACGCAACAACTTTTCTTCAGGGGTCAGAGTGGTCTCGCCTTTTGGCGTGACTTTGCCGACCAGCGTGTCGCCCGGCTGAACTTCAGCTCCGACATAAATAATGCCAGACTCGTCCAGACGGTTGAGCTGATGCTCAGCCAGGTTAGGAATATCGCGCGTGATTTCTTCGCTTCCCAGCTTGGTGTCACGCGCCATCACAACCAACTCTTCGATGTGAATCGAGGTGTAGCGGTCTTCAGCAACGACGCGCTCGCTGATGAGAATTGAATCCTCAAAGTTATAGCCGTTCCAGGGCATGAACGCGATCAGCATATTCTGACCAATGGCGATTTCACCGAGGTCGGTTGATGCGCCGTCTGCGATCACATCGCCCTTGTCCAACTTGTCGCCCATTTTGACGATCGGACGCTGATGGATATTGGTGTTCTGGTTAGAACGCTGGTACTTGATCAGGTTGTAAATATCCACACCGATTTCACCGGCCAGTGCTTCGGCGTCATTGACCCGAACCACGATGCGGGTGGCATCGACGTAGTCAACAATACCGCCGCGCGTCGCGGTAACAACGGTGCCTGAGTCAACCGCAGCAACGCGCTCGATACCGGTTCCTACCAAAGGCTTTTCAGGGCGAAGCACTGGCACAGCCTGACGCGACATGTTCGCACCCATCAATGCGCGGTTCGCGTCATCATGCTCAAGGAACGGGACTAATGAGGCAGCGACCGACACGATCTGCGCAGGCGACACGTCCATGTACTGGATGCGCTCGGCACCGACCAAAATCGACTCACCGTTTTCACGTGCGGAGACCAGATCACCGGTCAAGGTGCCTTCTTTGTCCAGCGCGGCGTTGGCCTGGGCGATCACGTACTTGCCTTCTTCAATGGCAGACAGATAGTCAATCTGCATCGTGACTTTGCTGTCGACCACGCGGCGGTAAGGTGTTTCGATAAAACCATACTCGTTCAAGCGCGCATACAGCGCGAGTGAATTGATCAGGCCAATGTTCGGACCTTCTGGCGTCTCAATCGGGCAAACCCGACCGTAATGGGTAACGTGGACGTCACGCACTTCAAAACCAGCACGCTCGCGGGTCAAACCGCCAGGGCCAAGAGCCGAAACACGGCGCTTGTGCGTGATCTCAGCCAACGGGTTGGTCTGGTCCATGAACTGTGACAACTGCGACGCGCCAAAGAACTCTTTAAGCGCAGCAGAAATCGGCTTGCTGTTGATCAGGTCATGCGGCATCAAAGGCTCTTGCTCAGCCTGACCCAAACGCTCTTTGACAGCTTTCTCAATTCGTGCCAAACCAGTACGGTACTGGTTTTCAGCCAGCTCGCCGACACAACGCACACGGCGATTGCCGAGGTGGTCGATATCGTCAACTTCGCCGTTACCGTTGCGCAAATCAACCAGAATCTTGACGACAGCCAGGATGTCTTCGTTGGTCATGACCATCGGGCCTGTCGATGCGTCACGTCCCACGCGGGCGTTGAACTTCATGCGCCCCACGCGCGATAAGTCGTACGTGTCTGGGTTGTAGAACAGGCGCTGGAATAAGGCTTGCACAGCGTCTTCAGTTGGCGGCTCGCCAGGGCGCATCATGCGGTAGATGGCTACACGTGCAGCGAACTCATCTGCCGTCTCGTCAGAGCGCAGCGTTTGCGAAATATACGAACCCTGATCCAATTCATTGGTGTACAGCACTTGCAAATCCTGCACGCCAGCCGTCCGCAGCTTTTTCAGCAGCACATCTGTCAACTCGTCGTTGGCCTTGGCAATGATTTCGCCGGTTTCAGCATCAACGATATTTTTAGCAACCACGCGGCCAAGCAAGAAGTCTTCGGGCACGCTGATCGAGTTTGTGCCGCTGGTTTCCAGCTCGCGTGTGTGACGCACAGTAATGCGTTTGTCTTTGGCGACAACTACCTTGCCCTCCTTGTCGGTGATGTCAAAGCGTGCAACCTCACCGCGCATGCGCTCGGCGACAAACTCCATCTGCGCCCCGCTGTCCATCAAGCGGAAGTTGTCAAACACAAAGAAATTCGCAAGTATGGATTCGTGGTTCAGGCCAATGGCCTTGAGCAGAATCGTGACCGGCATCTTGCGACGGCGATCCACCCGGAAGTACAAAATGTCTTTCGGGTCAAACTCAAAGTCGAGCCATGAGCCGCGATAAGGGATGATGCGAGCTGAGAACAACAATTTGCCGGAGCTATGGGTTTTGCCCTTGTCGTGCTCAAAAAACACGCCCGGAGAGCGGTGCAACTGAGACACGATCACGCGCTCGGTACCGTTGATCACGAACGAGCCTTTGTCAGTCATCAAAGGCACTTCGCCCATGTAGACTTCCTGCTCTTTTACCTCTTTAACCACTTTGGATTGCGAAGTAGAGGACTCGCGGTCATAAATAATCAGCTGGACTTTTGCCCGGACGGCTGACGCAAAAGTCAACCCGCGCGTTTGGCACTCGCGCACATCAAACGCAGGCTTGGCCAGGTTGTATTCGAGAAATTTCATCTCGACAAAGCCATTGTGCGAAACGATAGGAAAAGCGTTGTCAAACGCTGCTTGCAAGCCTTCTAACGTACGCGTTTTAGGCGAACGGTCTGCTTGCAAAAACGCGGTGTACGCATCTTTTTGCATTTGCAGCAGGTACGGTACGGCAAGTACGCTCTCGCGATTACCGAAGCTTTTACGAATGCGTTTGCGTTCGGTGAAGCTGTATGTTGAAGTTTGGGCCATGAGTACTCCACTTTGGTAGGTTTAACGACCTAGATAACTGACCTAGATGACTGCTCTGGTGACTCCTCGCCCGAACGCAAGATGCATTCAGACAGGCTTGGTGGTTGGCCGCTACCAACCATGGCGGACGGTAGCGCATTGCACGCCACCCGAACCAAGGTTCTTTCTGTCGTCGAAATTCAGAAAGTACTGAAAAACACACATTTGTATCAGCTTTTCAGTACGCTCTATGTCCGCAAGGTATTCTTACGGATAAATACGAAAGGCTGGAAGCCCTTTTCAAGAGCTTCCAGCCTTTGCGAACACAAGCAATTACTTGAGTTCGACTTTCGCGCCAGCTTCTTCAAGCTTCTTCTTGGCGGCTTCTGCGTCAGCCTTTGGGATGCCCTCTTTAACGTTCTTTGGTGCGCCATCGACCAGGTCTTTGGCTTCTTTGAGGCCCAGGCCGGTCAGTTCGCGAACTGCCTTAATCACTTGCACCTTCTGGGCACCAGCTTCGAGCAGAACGACGTTGAAGTCGGTCTTTTCCTCAACGGCTGCAGCAGCACCGCCACCACCGCCGCCAGCAGGTGCAGCCATAGCTGCAGCGCTCACGCCAAACTTCTCTTCAATGGCTTTCACCAGTTCGTTGAGTTCCATGACCGTCATGCTGTCCAGCGAGGTCAAAAATGCGTCTTTATCGAATGCCATTTTAAAATTTCCTAAATATCAGTTGGGTTGATTTACGCTGCTACAGCTTCGGCTGGGGCTTCGCCTGGGGCTTCGGCTTCAGCTTCGCCACCACCTTTTTTCGCTGCCAACGCACTCAGCACTACAGCTATACGCGAAATTGGCGACATCAAAAGTCCGCAGATTTGAGCCAACAACACTTCTTTCGAAGGAATGCTTGCCAGTTGCTTTACACCGTTTACGTCGAGAATTTTGCCGGCAAACGCACCACCACGAATGACCAACTTTTCGTTGGTCTTCGCGAAGTCAGCCACCACTTTCGCGGCAGCTACTGCGTCAACAGAAAATCCATAAATGAGCGGTCCGGTCATCTGGTCGGACAGGACTTCAAATGCGCTGCCTGCTACGGCACGGCGAGCCAAAGTGTTTTTCAAAACACTTAGGGTCACACCGTTGCCGCGAGCCTGGCTGCGCAGTCTGGTCATGTCAGCGACCGTGATGCCGCGGTATTCCGCCATCACGAGCGTTTGAGCTTTAGCTGCGAGGCCTGTCACTTCATCAATGACGGCTTGTTTCTCACTGCGATTGAGACTCAAGGTCTACTCCTTAAAAATGTGCTTTCGGATTTGCTGCTTTCGCAGCAGCCCTCAGCACGCCTATGTTCAGCGACCAACTGTTTCTACATTTTTTTAAAATGTTCAAGCAGTGGGTACGCCATCTGCGTTGGCTGGCATCAGTTGAAGCCAATTAAGCGGCCGGCTTTTACGCCGTCTGCACCAACGGTCTCGGATGACCTGCCAGAGCTTTTCAACCCTGCCAGCCCACCACTCCAGGCCGCTCTTTCGAGCAACCCAAATTTCTCCGATTAAGCCGCGATGGTTTGCGTATCGACGCGAACGCCCACACCCATCGTTGACGAAACCGCTACCTTGCGCAAATAAACGCCTTTACTGGTGGCCGGCTTTGCCTTGATCAACGCATCCACCAACGCCGCCAAATTTCCCTGCAATTTGTCGGTGTCAAACGAGCGACGACCAATCGTGCCGTGCACGATACCCGCCTTGTCAACGCGAAACTGGACTTGGCCAGCTTTTGCGTTCTTTACGGCAGTTGCTACGTCAGGCGTCACGGTGCCGACCTTTGGGTTAGGCATCAAGCCGCGTGGGCCAAGAATTTGACCGAGCGTGCCGACAATGCGCATTGCATCTGGCGAAGCAATGACAACATCGAAGTCCATCTTGCCGGCTTTGATGTCCGCCGCGAGGTCATCCATACCAACAATATCAGCACCTGCGGCTTTTGCCTCGTCAGCTTTTGCGCCTTGCGCAAACACGGCCACGCGCTTGGTTTTGCCGGTGCCGTTAGGCAGTACAACTGCACCGCGAACGACTTGGTCTGATTTTTTCGCATCGATGCCGAGCTGCACTGCCACATCGATAGATTCATCGAATTTGGCAACTGCAAACTCTTTGACTAAACCGATTGCAGCGCCCAAGGGGTAAAGCTTGTTGCTGTCGATTTTGTCACCGACAGCTTTTTGGCGTTTCGTTAGCTTGCTCATACAACACCTTCAACTGTTACACCCATTGACCGGGCTGAGCCAGCAATA
Source organism: Polaromonas sp. (assembly GCA_031386895.1). Lineage (GTDB taxonomy): Bacteria > Pseudomonadota > Gammaproteobacteria > Burkholderiales > Burkholderiaceae_C > Polaromonas. The sequence continues at coordinate 1,911 of JANNCT010000045.1, read as the reverse complement.
GTACGGACCGCAGCGTCGAGGTCAGCTGCAGTCAAGTCTTTCATTTTATGCTTAGCGATTTCTTCCAGCTGCGCACGCGTAATCTTGCCTACTTTGACGGTGTGCGGCGTAGACGAGCCTTTGTCCAGCTTGATAGCTTTTTTGATCAGCGTAACGGCAGGTGCCGTTTTGATGATGAACGTGAAGCTTTTGTCTGCAAATGCAGTGATGATCACAGGCAGAGGAAGACCCGGCTCAACACCTTGAGTTTGCGCATTAAATGCCTTGCAAAACTCCATGATGTTCAGGCCGCGCTGACCCAATGCCGGACCAATCGGGGGTGACGGGTTGGCTTTACCAGCTGGCACTTGCAGCTTGATGAAGCCGACGATTTTTTTCGCCATACTTTTCTCCTTGCGGGTGATAACGCCTGATAGCCATAAAAACGGCACCAAGCTTCCCGGGGGTTACACAACTCAAAGAGGTTTTTTTCAAACCTACCGCGCCGAGTCGCAAAGCGCGGAATTATTTGGCCCTTTGGGCCAGTGTTTCGATATCTTTAAACCTACGTTTTCTCAATCTGGCTAAATTCAAGCTCCACTGGAGTGGCGCGCCCAAAAATGGTGACTGAAACGCGAACCTTGTTTTTGTCGTAATTGACTTCTTCAACCGTACCGTTGAAATCAGTAAACGGGCCGTCTTTTACGCGAATGTATTCACCTGTTTCAAATTCGACTTTGTGGCGCGGCTTTTCAGTACCAACCTGCATTTGATTGACGATTTTTTGAACCTCGTCTTCAGAGATCGGAGCTGGGCGATTCTTGGCTCCTCCCACAAAACCAGTTACCTTGTTGGTGTGCTTGACTAGATGCCAGCTTTCGTCGTCCATGGTCATTTCGACAAGAACGTAGCCCGGGAAAAACCGCCGCTCGGTGGTTTTTTTCTGGCCATTTTTGATCTCGACGACCTCTTCAGTAGGAACTAGAAACCGCCCGAACTTTGACTGCATGCCAGCCCGGTTGATACGCTCGGTAATATTGCGTTCGACGGCTTTTTCCATGCCTGAATATGCATGAACTACATACCACTGCATGCCAGCGGCAGGCGTCAGCGATGCACCCGGCACCACTTCATTCACAACAACAGAATTGAGATCGCTCATTATTTTTTCCATCCCAACAGCAAGTCGTAAAAGACCCATTCAAGCAGCTTGTCGGTCGTCCACAAAAACAATGCCATGACCACCACGAAGGCAAAAACATAGGCCGTCATTTGCAAAGCCTCCTTGCGTGCGGGCCAAACAACTTTTTTGACTTCGCGAACAGAGTCCCGGCCAAATGCCAAAAACTGACGACCCGTTTCTGACGACATGAATACCACTGCGGCAGCCACGAGGCATGCAATCAGCGCGCCCCACTGGGCGATTTGCCCCTGCTTTGCAAGTAAGTAAAAACTGACTAGCGAAGCCAACACCAGCACAACCGCCAAGCCTAGTTTGGCTTTGTCTGTCGTGGTACTAACGGTTTCAACTTGGGTAGAAGCCATAACTGCCGCGATTCCTGTTCAATCAACACACACCTCAAGAAACAGCTTCTTGAAGCGTCACGGCCCGCCTAGAATTTTTAACTCCAAGCGGGCCCTATTTTTACTCTCTGTAAACCACCTGCGCCATTGAAACGCTAGCGACCCGTATCAACAGCCAAGTGGCAGGGGCAGTAAGAATCGAACTTACAACCTTCGGTTTTGGAGACCGACGCTCTGCCAATTGAGCTATGCCCCTATGTAAAACTTTTAAGCAATAATTTTCGCAACCACACCAGCGCCAACGGTCTTGCCGCCCTCACGGATAGCGAAGCGCAAGCCCTCTTCCATCGCAATCGGGTTGATCAGCTTGACCGTAATGCTCACGTTGTCGCCCGGCATCACCATCTC
>JANNCT010000006.1:0-8155 GCA_031386895.1 Polaromonas sp. | reverse complement strand
GCCTGCGCGCAAAATGCGCGGCGGTTTTTTCATGACCATTTCGCCCAGCGGGTCGCGCTCCTGGCGCGGTTTGCTGCCGGGCTCGGTATAGTCGCCGCAGTCGTGCACGTCCATGCCCATCCAGTGGCCGGTGCGGTGCATATAAAACTGGCGGTATGCGCCGCTTAGCAAAACGTCGTCAACGCTGCCGTGCTTCTTTGCATCCAGCAGGCCCACATCCAGCATGCCTTGCGCCAGCACGCGGGTAGCGGCGTCGTGCGGGTCGGTAAAGCGCTTGCCGGGTTTGGTTACTTTGATCGCTGCCACTTGGGCGGCTAAAACAATGTCGTACAGCGCGCGCTGGGCGGGTGTGAATTTGCCGTTGGCCGGAAAGGTGCGGGTGATGTCGCTGGCGTAGCCGTCGAGCTCGCACCCTGCGTCTATCAAACACAAGTCGCCTGACTTTAATTCCGCATCGCCTGCGCGGTAGTGCAACACGCACGCGTTTGCACCCGCCGCCACAATGCTGGTGTAGGCCGGATACTGCGAGCCGTGCCGACGAAATTCGTGCAGCAACTCGGCCTCGAGGTGGTATTCACGTGGCACGACGTACGAAGCGTTTTTGGTGGGCGTGCGCAGCATGGCCGCTGAAGTCTGCATGGCGCGTACGTGCGCACCGGCCGAGATTTGCCCGGCACGGCGCAATATGGCAATCTCATGTGCGTCTTTTATCAGCCGCATTTCGTCCAGCACTTTGCACAAGTCGTGCTGGCTCTGCGGGCACTCTGCGCCGTAGCGAATGCGCGCGCGCACCTTGCCCAGCCAGCCGTCAACTTGCGTCTCAAGGCCCTTGTGCGTCGCAAACGGAAACCACACGGCGGCCTGGTTGCTAAGCAGCAGCGGCATTTTCGCGTCAAGGTCTTCAACGCTGAAAGATTCATCCACACCGAGTGCTGCAATCGCTGCCTTGGGCCCAAGGCGAATGCCATCCCAAATCTCGCGCTCCAGGTCTTTCGGGCGGCAGAACAATGTGGTTTTGCCGGTGGAATCAATCGCCAGCCAGCTGCCGGGCTCGGTGAACCCGGTCAGGTAATAAAAGTAGCTGTCGTGCCGGTACGGGAAGTCGCTGTCGCGGTTGCGCGGGGCTTCTGGCGCGGTGGGCAAAACCGCGATGCCGCCGCCAGCGGCTTTGAGTGCTTTGGCGACTAGCGCGCGGCGTTTTTCGTAAACAGTCATGGTCATCAACTTTTAAAAAATTAACTTCGGTTTAATTCTGCCAAACGATCTGGCGTGCCGACGTCCGTCCACGGCCCGGTGTACAGCTCGGCGCTCACCAGTTGATTGTCCATCGCCGTGCGCAATAGCGGTGCCAGCGGGGTTTTGATGCCATTCGGGTTGCCGAAGGGCAGCGCGTCAAAAAAGGCTTTGCGGTACAGCGCAATGGTGCTGAAGGTGTAGCGCGGCAGCATGCTGGCGGCGGGCAAATTGAGCGCCAGGCCATCAGCGCCAATTCCGAAGTCGCCTTTTGCGTTGTGCTGCGGGTTGGGTACCAACCAGAGGTGCGCAAGCTTGCCGCTCTTTTTGAAGGTGTCCACTGCTTGCTGGGTAAACGCAAATCCGGGCGTAAACACATCCCCCGCCAGTACCCAAAACACGTCACCCAAATGCGGCAGTGCGCGCGCAATGCCGCCAGCGGTTTCAAGCGCACCGCCAAAGTCAATACCTTCGTGCGAGTATGAAATTGATAGCTGCTTGCGCTGGTATTCATTGGACTGCGAATCGATTTGATGCTCAAAATGGTTTAAGAAATGGAGTGGAAACTGCTCCCCAAGCCAAGCCGTGTTAACCACCAGATTGGTAAACCCACCGAGTGCCAGCGCATCAACCTGCCAATCGATCAGCGCTTTGCCGCGCACTTTCAAAAGTGGCTTGGGCGTGGCGTCGGTCAGGGGCCGCATGCGCTCGCCGCGTCCAGCGGCCAGAATCAGGGCGGGAATGGTCATATTCGCGTACATTTTGGCAGTTTATCGTAAAAATGGCCGATAGCCCAATAAAATAGGGCGCAAGCAGCTATTAATAGCATAGCTAATGAGGGCGCTGCATGTAGCGCTTGCGTTTTGGCACAGCGCCGAATGCAAGCTATCATTTGCCGGTCTCCACACCTCTAAGGGATTGCACCATGGCTTTAATGGACTTCATCAAGAAACAGTTCATCGACATCATTCAGTGGACTGAAACGGACGACGGCACGCTGGCCTGGCGCTTTCCGGTGGCTGAGATGGAGATTCAGTACGGCGCTTCGCTCACCGTGCGTGAATCGCAAATGGCGGTTTTCGTCAACGAGGGCAAGGTGGCCGACGTGTTTGGCCCCGGCATGTACAAGCTGACGACGCAAACCATTCCGGTGTTGACGTACCTGAAAAACTGGGACAAACTGTTTGAGTCGCCTTTCAAAAGCGATGTGTATTTTTTCAGCACCCGCCAGCAGGTTGACCAAAAGTGGGGCACGCCCCAGCCCATCACCATTCGCGACAAAGACTTTGGCGCGGTGCGGTTGCGGGCGTTTGGCAACTTCAGCTTTCGGGTGGCTGACCCGAAGCTATTCCACACCGAAATCTCTGGCACGCGTGAGATGTACACCACCGCTGACCTGGACGGCCAGTTGCGCGGCCTGGTGCTGCAAAACATATCAAACGCCATTGCGTCAAGCGACATCGCGTTTTTAGACCTGGCTGCCAACCAGTTAGCGTTTGCGCAGGCGCTGACCACGCAGCTCTCACCAGAGTTCGCAAAAATCGGCTTGAAGCTCGACGGCATGACGGTGCAAAACGTCTCGTTGCCAGAAGAGCTGCAAAAAATACTCGACCAGAAAATCGGTATGGGCATGGTCGGCAACGACATGGGCAAATTCATGCAGTACCAAACCGCGCAGGCGATTCCAAAGTTTGCCGAAGGCGGCGGTGGCGGCAGCGGTATTGCGGGCGACGCGATGGGCTTGGGCGCAGGCGTGGCGCTGGGCCAGGTGCTTGCGCAAAATTTGCAGGCCGGTTTGCAAGCGCCCGCTGCCGCAGTCGCGCCGGTGGCAATCAAAGCCGACGACGTCATGGCCACGCTTGAAAAGTTGGGCGAACTCAAAGTCAAAGGCATCTTGACGCAGGAAGAGTTCGACACGAAAAAAGCCGAGCTGTTGAAAAAATTGGTGTAGCCCAGCGCCTGTCTTTTCAAAGCTTTTTAAATAGTCCGTTTTGGCAACCGGTAGCCCCCAGCGCGCCTACAGCGCCGCCTGCCCAGGCTGCGGCGCGCCGGTCGAGTTTCGCAGCGCGCAGTCAACGCACGCCGTCTGCGGCTTTTGCAAAAGCACGGTGGTGCGCACTGGTGATGTACTGGCGCGCGTCGGCAAAATGGCCGAGCTGTTTGACGACTTCAGCCCGCTACAGTTGCAAGCGTCGGGTGTTTACGCAGGCAAAAAATTCACGCTGGTCGGCCGCCTGCAATACAAATACGGCGATGGCACCTGGACAGAGTGGTACGCAGCGTTTGACGACCCGGCACAAGGCGTTGGCTTTTTAAGTGAAGACAACGGTGCATACGTTTTTACGCTGCCAGTAACACTGCAACGCGCCGTACCCGCGGCAGACCAGTTTCGTATTGGTGCCACCACAGCCATTGGTGGTGAGAGCTTCAGCGTTGCGTCAAACCAAGACGTGGCGCTCATGTCGGCGCAAGGCGAGTTGCCGCGCTTGCCGGTACTCGGCCAGCTGTTTGCAGTGGTTGAATTGCGCAGCAACGATGGAGAAGTGCTCAGCATTGACTACGGCGCAGTTGCAGGCGGCGGCGCGCCCGCAATGTCGCGCGGTAAAGCAGTATTGCTGGAAGACCTGAAGCTCACTGGCCTGCGCGATGGTTCAAGCAAGGAAGATAAAGCCCAGCAGTTTGCCTGCCCCAATTGCGGTGCCCAGGTTGCGGTTACTTTAGCTACCAGCAAATCCATTACCTGCGCTGCGTGCAACAGCATCATTGATCTGTCGCAAGGCGTTGGTGCCGACCTCAAGCACGCGATTCAAAACGAGCCGGTTGAGCTGTTGATACCGCTGGGCGCTATCGGGCAACTGCAGGGCACTCTGTGGCAGGTGGTCGGGTTTCAGCACCGCATGGGAAACGAGCCGGGCGACGACGAACACTTCGGCTGGAGCGAATACCTGCTGTACAACCGCAAGCGCGGCTTTACTTTTTTGGTCGACGCTGAAGACGGCTGGAGCCTGGTCAAGCCGGTAACGGGTGCGCCAACGTACAAGCCTGGCGCGCAAAGCGCAACGTACCTGAACACCAGCTACGCCTTGCAAAGCACCTACAGTGCTGAAACCAACTATGTGGCGGGCGAGTTTTACTGGCAAGTCAAACGCGGTGAAAAAACAGCCAACACCGACTTTGCCAATGGCCGCGCATTGCTCGCGCGTGAACAGGCCGGCAGCGAAGTCACCTGGTCCAGCGGCAGCAAAGTTGAGGCGCAAATGGTTGCCGCAGCCTTCAAGCTTGACGATAAAAAAGAGCTGTTCAAGCGCCTGGATGCGCAGCCGTTCAGCGCGGCACCGAGCATGAGCATCACGACCATCATCATTGTGGTTGTCGTGATGGTGGTTTTGTTGGCATTGTTTAGCCGCTGCTCTAGTTGTAATCCGAATGTCGAAAACTGCTCGTCCAGCAGTGCGCGCACATCAGGCGGCTCGTTTGGTGGTGGATCTGGCGGCGGGGGACACAAATGACTTTGATTTTTTCAGTACAGCAAATGCAATTTTTTGGAGAGCACCATGGGACTTGAATGGCTTAAACCGGCGGCCTTTTTGGGCTCGATTTTGTTCGCGCTGATTGGCGTGGTCATTTTCTGGATCAGCTTTGTCATCATCGACAAAATCACTCCTTACAACCTGTGGGAAGAGCTGGTTGAAAAGCAAAACATGGCGCTCGGTATGGTAGTGGCTGCGATGAGTTTGGGTATCAGCATCATCGTAGCTGCCGCAATCCATGGGTGACTACTGGCTACCGAGCGGCCCGGATGCTGCGTTGGTACGGTGCTCCTGATCCTCACGTACTTGAAGTACGTTGCGGTCAGTCCGCTCCGCCCGCCTTGCCTGCGGGGCGCTCGCTACGCCCTTTAGATCTGCATTTTTTTGACGGCTCGCTGCGCATTGCATGGAACCCATTACATTTAAAAAAAATTTAGCCATTAATCCCCGCCCGCTCGAAGTCGCGCTGCTGGTCAGCGTGTTCGTCATTGCAGCGTGCGGGCTGGTGTACGAGCTGGCAGCAGGCGCGCTGGCGTCGTATTTGCTGGGTGATTCGGTGTTGCAGTTCTCCACCGTCATCGGCAGTTATCTGTTTGCGATGGGCATTGGCAGCTACCTGTCGCGGTTTTTTGAACGTCAGTTGCCAGCGCATTTTCTGAGAATAGAACTGCTTGTGGCGCTTATAGGTGGGGTGCTACCAGCTATTTTATTTATAGCGAATGCGTATGTGCCTGGCGCGTTTCGGTTTTTGCTTTACACCATGGTTCTGCTGGTGGGAACGCTGGTGGGGCTGGAGATTCCGCTAGTGATGCGCATTTTGCGCCGCAATGTGGCGCTCAAAGAGTTGGTGTCGCAGGTGCTGACGTTTGACTATTTGGGCGCACTGGCAGTGTCACTCGCGTTTCCGCTGGTGCTGGTGCCGCAGCTGGGTTTGATTCGCACTGGCCTGCTGTTTGGCCTGATGAACGCGGCGGTCGCGGTATGGGCGCTGTGGCTTTTCAGGCACGAGCTGCGCCACTTCAAAGCGCATGTGGCGGCGTGCGCCCTCACGCTGACAGCGCTCGGCATGGGCTTTGCGGGCGCAGACCACATCACCACATTCGCTGAAGACCGTTTTTACCAAGACCGTATCGTGTTCACCACCACCACGCCGTACCAGCGCATCGTGGTGACCAACGGGCGCAGCGGCCACAAACTGTTTTTGAATGGCAACCTGCAGTTTGCCGAGCGAGATGAATACCGCTACCACGAAGCATTGGTGCACCCGGTCATGGCTGCCCACGGAGCGCCTAAAAAAATAGCCGTGCTGGGTGGCGGTGATGGCTTGGCAATTCGTGAAATTCTGAAATACGCAAGCGTTGAAAGCATCACCCTGGTCGAGCTGGACCCCGCCATGACGCGCGAGTTCTCAACGCAGCCGGCCTTGCGAAACCTCAACGCTGGCGCGCTGCTGTCGCCCAAGGTGCGCATCGTTCACCAGGATGCGTTCAAGTGGCTGGAAACGACGCCTGAAGTGTTTGACATCGTAGTGGTGGACTTCCCCGACCCCACCAACTTTTCCATTGGCAAGCTGTACACCAACTCGTTTTACGCATTGCTAGACAAGCACCTGGCTGCCAGTGGTTATGCGGTGGTGCAAACCACATCGCCGCTGGTGGCGCGCAAAAGTTACTGGACGGTGGTGACCACTATGGAGTCGGTTGGTTTGGCCACTGCGCCGTACCACGCCAATGTGCCCAGCTTTGGCGAGTGGGGCTTTGTGGTGGCCAGCCGCAGGCCATTCAGCCCTGCATCGCAAACCTCAAACCTGCCCGCTGGCCTGAAGTTTTTGAACCCGCAAACACTGCGCTTGTTGTTTGACTTCCCTGCTGATATGTCGCGTGTTGTAGCACCCGTAAATCGCCTCTCTAACCAGGAATTGGTGCACAGCTACGAGCAGGAGTGGGGCAGGGCGCCGCAGTGAAGCGGCGCGATTTTTTACTGGCTGCTGGTGTGCCATTTGCGCTTGCCGGGTGCAGCAAGGCGTTGCCTATTGACGGCGGCTTTGTCGGTGCAGCGCACGAACGCGGCCATCTGTTGCGCTCATCAAAAGCACCGCAGGCAGCGTCAAAAGTCATGCGAACACGCGTGCTGATTGCCGGTGGCGGAGTGGCTGGCTTGGCCGCTGCACGTGCGTTGAGCTTGCGCGGCATGCACGACTTTGCAATGCTGGAGTTAGAAGACAGTGCCGGTGGTAACAGCCGAGCAGGCGCAGTCAACGGCATAGCCTGCCCGTTAGGCGCGCACTACTTGCCAGTGCCAGATCCATCAAACGGGCAAGCGCGGCATGTGCAAGATTTGCTCGAAGAATTGGGCCTGAGGCGCCGTGTGGCTGGGCGTTGGCAGTACGACGAAAAAGTGCTGTGCCACAGCCCGCAAGAGCGGCTGTTTATCAACGGTCAGTGGCAAGACGGTTTGTTGCCAGTCGCTGGCGCCGATGCCCAAACGCTCGCGCAGTACCAAAGGTTTGCACAGCTCGTGCAGCAAGCGTCAAGCACCTTACAATTTGCAATTCCCATACCAAATAGACCTCTAGCGCAAGAAATACGGGCGCTAGACGCTATTACTTTTGATGTGTGGCTACAGCAAAACCAGCTTGCCAGCGCGTCACTGCGCTGGTATCTCGATTACTGCTGCCGTGACGACTATGGCGCTGGCTTGGGTGTGGTGTCGGCTTGGGCGGGCATTCATTACTTTGCCAGCCGCCACGGCTTTTCAAGTCCTGGTACCGAGCCTTCGGACCAGCATGAAAGCGGCGTGTTGACCTGGCCACAGGGCAACGGCTGGCTTACCCAGCGACTGGCCGAGCCCTTGGGAGCGGCATTGCACACGGGCAGAATTGTGACGCGTATCGCGCATGGCAAACACGGGGTTGAGGTCGATGCGCTTGATGTTGCCAGCGGGCAAACGGAGCGCTGGCAGGCTGACCACTGCATCGTCGCGCTGCCGTTGTTTGTGGCTGCACGAATCATTGAGAACCCACCGCCCGCATTGCAGCGTGCCGCAACGGATGCGCGCTACGCCCCTTGGCTTGTCGCCAACATCCACATCAATGCAGCGCTGCATGACCGCCCCGGCGCTGCACCGAGCTGGGACAACGTCTTGTACAGCAGCCAAAGCACGCAGCAGCTAGAGGGCCTGGGTTATGTCGACGCCAGCCATCAAAATTTGAGCAGAGTCCCCGGCGCAACCGTACTGACCCACTACCGCGCGTTTGGAATTGATGCCGCCCGCCGCAAGCACTTGTACGAGCAGCCTTGGGCGCATTGGCGCGACACCGTGCTGGGTGAAATGTCAGCAGCGCACCCCGATTTGCTTGAAAAGGCTACGCGTATCGACATCATGCGGTACGG
>JANNCT010000076.1:0-20934 GCA_031386895.1 Polaromonas sp. | reverse complement strand
AGTGGCCAACAGCGCCTGGCTGTCGGTGATCATGTGACCAATTCCGCTGGACGCGCCAATTAGCTCGGCCACGATGACATACGTCCAGGCCCAGCCCAGCACCATGCGCAGGGTTTCAAAAATCTCAGGGGCGCTGCTGGGCACCAGCACGCGTAGCACGATGCCCCGGTCGCTTGCACCCAGCGTGTACGCGGCCTCCACCAAGTCGCGCCGGGTGTTGCCCACGCTGACGGCCATCATCAGCACCAGTTGAAAAAACGAGCCGATAAAAATCACTGAGAGTTTTTTCGCCTCACCAATGCCTGCCCACAAAATCAACAGCGGTATAAAAGCTGAAGCAGGCAGGTAGCGGGCAAAGCTGACAAACGGCTCAAAAAACGCTTCAATGGGTTTGTACGCGCCCATCAACACACCCAGCGGAATAGCCAGTACAGCTGCCAGCAAAAAGCCGCCGAATACGCGCCACACGGTCATGCCAATGTCTTTGATAAAACCCTGGTTGACCAGCAAGTCATAGCCCGAGCGCACCATGGTGATGGGGTCAGCCAGAAACGTTTTGGAGACTAATCCGCCAAACGTCACCGCCGCCCACATCGCAAAAAACAGAACGAAAAAACTGATGCCTAGTGCAATGCGCGCGCCGGACGTAACGGGCTGGAGGGGTTTCATATCAAGCGAAGCGCCGATCTAAAAATGTTTTTCGACGGGCCGCCCCTAGAAAAACGCGGCCCCCTCGGGGGGCAGCGTAGTACGCGAAGCGACAAGCGTGGGGGCAATGTCTACTTCAGGAAACGTGTGTCAGCCAGCTTCGTCATGTCAGGCAGTGCCTTGATGATGCCCAATTCAAGCAGCAAGTCAGCGGCTTCTTTGCTGAACGCAGCATGCTCACCCGCAAAAAACTTCTGGTTGGCGGCGCGGTCTTGCCAGCGCAAAAACTTCTGGCTACCTTCAAAGGCTTCTGCCGTTTGCTTGACATCTGCGCCCATGATTTCAAAGCTCTTTTTTGGGTCTTTTTGAATCATCTCCAGCGCTTCAAAATAGCTGTCGGCCAGGGCTTTGGCAGCTTTTGGGTTGTCAGTCAAAAACTTCGGCGTGCAGCCGACGGTGTCCATCACCATCGGGTAGTCAAGTGTGATCGCGATGATCTTTCCGGCTTCTGGCTTGGCGCGAACGGCGCTTAAAAATGGCTCGTAAGTCATGGCGGCGTCCAGGTCGGCCACGCCTGCAATGATGGCGTTAGCAGCGGCCTGTGGCTCCAGGCTGACCAGTTTGACGTCTTTCATTGTCATGCCGTTTTTCTTCAGCATCCACGCCAGGGTGAAGTAGGGCGCGGTGCCTGGTGCGCTGGCTGCAATGGTTTTTTCCTTCAGGTCGCTGATTTTGCTGATGCCCCCTTTGACGACCATGCCGTCAGCACCAAAGCTTTTGTCGAGCTGAAAAATCTGCGTGGTCGCCACGCCATTGGCGTTCCAGGCCACCCAGGTTTCAACCGTGGTGGCAGCGCATTGCACATCACCGGAGGCAATGGCCAGATGACGGTCTTTTTGCGGAATTTTCTTGATCGTCACGTCCAGCCCGTTTTTCTTGAAAATGCCCGCTTCTTTGGCCAGCGTGAGCGGGGCAAATCCCGTCCAGCCAGACATGGCAAACGTCAGTTGGGTTTCTTGCGTTTGCGCTTGAGCGGTGGCGCAGGCAAAAGCAATCGCGGACAGGGCAAGCAGTTTTCTCATGGTTTTCTCCGGTTTGGTTGACGGGTTGGTTGACGGGTTGGTGGACGGATTGGTTGGGGAGGGCGGTGGAAAGGCTGACCTGACAGAACGTTAAAGCTCTCACTTTATGCACGCTTTATGCCAGTTGCAATGCGTGTAATTCCGCAATTTGTGCATCCAAAGCGAGCGAAATATCGCCATTGATTACCCGTTCATGCAGTGCCGTCATGTCAAGCGCCAGGCTGCGGTCTTGCATCATGGCTGCCGACGCACTACGGATCAAGGTGTGCAGGCTTTCAAGCGGAGCAGAGCTGGTCAAGGGCCGCAAAAACTCAACGCCCTGCGCTGCAGCCAGCAGCTCAATGCCCACAATGTGTGCGGTGTTGTGCAGCATGGCTTGCAAGCGGCGCGCGGCAAAGGTGGCCATGCTGACATGGTCTTCCTGGTTGGCTGATGTCGGCAGGCTGTCCACGCTGGCCGGGTGCGCCAGTGATTTGTTTTCAGACGCCAGCGCGGCAGCAGTGACATGCACAATCATGAAGCCAGAATTGAGCCCTGCATCAGGCGTCAAAAAAGGCGGCAGGCCCGACACGTTGGTATCGACCAGCATGGCAATGCGGCGTTCAGAAATCGCGCCGATTTCCGCAATCACTACGGCCAAAGCATCGCAAACCAGCGCAACAGGCTCCGCATGAAAGTTGCCACCAGAAACCAGTGCATGGTCGTCAGCAAACACCAGCGGGTTGTCGGTCACGGCGTTGGCTTCAATCACCAGCACCCGCGCGGCGTAGCGCATCTGGTCCAGGCAGGCGCCCATGACTTGCGGCTGGCAACGCAGGCAGTACGGATCTTGCACGCGGTCGTCGCCTTCCAGATGCGACTTGCGAATCATGCTGCCGTGGGTCAAGGCGCGGTAGGCGGCAGCGCAGTCGATCTGCCCCGGTTGGCCGCGCACGGCGTGGATGCGGGCGTCAAACGGGCCGTCACTGCCGCGCGCTGCGTCAAGTGTCAGTGCGCCTGATATTACCGCTGCCTCAAATACACGCTCAGTGGCAAAAAGCGCGTTAAGCGCCATGGCAGTTGATACCTGCGTACCGTTGATGAGCGCCAGGCCTTCTTTGGCCGACAGGGCAATGGGCTGCAAGCTAGCATGGTTGAGAGCATCTAACGCCGGTTGGCGTTGCCCTTTATAAAACACCTCGCCTTCACCTACCAACGGCAAACACAAATGCGCGAGCGGAGCCAGGTCACCCGACGCACCCACTGAGCCTTGGCACGGAATCACCGGGCAAATGCCGTGGTTGTACAGGGCCAGCAGCGCATCCACAACTACTTCACGCACACCTGAATGACCGCGCGCCAGGCTCGCGGTTTTCAGCAGCAAAATCAATCGCACAATGTTTTCAGCCAGTGGTTCGCCAACGCCCACGGCATGCGAACGCAGCAGCTTGAGCTGCAAGATTGCCAGGTCAGATTTGGCAATGCGCGTATTGGCGAGCTTGCCAAAGCCGGTGTTGACGCCATACACCGCAGCGCCGCCGTCGGCGGCTTTTTGCACCAGTGCAGCACTGGCGCGAACGCCACCTCTACATGAGCCATCTAGTTGCACGGGCAGGTTCTGGCTGCTGCACAACCTGCGCAGTTGGGCCAAACTTAGTTGACCCGGTGTGAGTAACTCATGTGTCAGCAATTTGTGGGTCATGCTCGGCTTAGCCAATCATCGGTAAATTCAAACCATTGGCTTTGGCACTTAGCTTGGCAATGTCATAGCCCGCATCGGCATGGCGCATGACGCCTGTGGCTGGGTCGTTGAACAAAACGCGGCTAAGCTTTTCAGCGGCCTCGTCGGTGCCGTCAGCCACTATCACCACGCCTGAATGCTGCGAATACCCCATGCCTACGCCACCGCCGTGGTGCAGGCTGACCCAGGTCGCGCCGCTAGCGGTGTTTAGCAGCGCGTTCAGCAGCGGCCAGTCGCTCACGGCGTCGCTGCCGTCTTGCATGGCTTCGGTTTCGCGGTTGGGGGACGCGACGGAGCCGCTGTCCAAATGGTCACGGCCAATCACAATCGGTGCTTTGAGTTCGCCACTTTTTACCATCGCGTTAAACGCCAAGCCTGCGATGTGCCTCTCGCCCAGGCCAATCCAGCAAATGCGTGCGGGCAAGCCTTGAAAGCTGATGCGCTCAGCGGCCATGTCCAGCCAGCGGTGCAGGTGCTTGTTGGCTGGGAAAAGCTCTTTCATCTTCGCGTCGGTTTTGGCAATGTCTTCGGGGTCACCACTCAACGCCACCCATCGGAAAGGCCCGGTACCGCTGCAAAACAGCGGCCGAATGTAGGCAGGTACAAAACCGGGGTAGTCAAACGCATTGGCCACGCCAAAATCTTTGGCGACCTGGCGCAAGTTGTTGCCGTAGTCCACCGTTGGTATGCCCAGTGCATGAAAAGCCAGCATGGCTTTGACCTGGGTTGCGCAGGACTCGCCAGCCGCCTGGGTTAATGCTGCGTGCTGCGCTGGGTCTTTGCGGGCAGCTAGCCAACGCTCGTTCGACCAGCCAGCAGGCAGGTAGCCGTTGATGATGTCGTGCGCCGAGGTTTGGTCGGTCACGATGTCGGGGCGAATGGTGCCTGCTTGCGCGCGTTTGGCCAGTTCAGGAAAGACATCCGCTGCGTTGGCGCACAGCGCAATCGACACCGCTTCTTTGCGCTCGGTGTGGTGTTTGATCATGGCCAATGCTTCGTCCAGCGTGGCGGCCTGCTTGTCAACATAGCGGGTGCGCAGCCTGAAATCTATGTGGCTCTGGTCGCATTCGATGTTCAGCGAACAAGCGCCCGCAAAGGTAGCGGCAAGCGGCTGCGCACCACCCATGCCGCCCAGGCCTGCTGTCAGCACCCAGCGGCCAGTCAAATCCCCGTTGTAATGTTGACGGCCCGCTTCAACAAAGGTCTCATACGTGCCCTGCACAATGCCCTGCGTGCCAATGTAAATCCAGCTGCCAGCGGTCATCTGGCCGTACATCATCAGCCCCGCGCGGTCCAGCTCGTTGAAGTGCTCCCATGTTGCCCACTTGGGCACCAGGTTTGAATTGGCAATCAACACCCGTGGTGCTCCCGTGTGGGTACGGAAAACTCCCACGGGCTTGCCCGACAGCACCAGCAGTGTTTCGTCAGGCTTTAACTTGTGCAGGCTGTCAACAATCGCATCAAACGCAGGCCAGTTACGTGCCGCCTTGCCAATGCCGCCGTACACCACCAGCTCGTTCGGGTTCTCGGCCACGTCGGGGTCGAGGTTGTTTTGCAGCATGCGCAGGGCGGCTTCAATTTGCCAGTTGGCACAACTGATCTTGCTGCCGCGTGGGGAGCGGACTTCTCTAGCCTTGCTGTCCATGAATTTGCTATGGGATAGGTCTGACATTTTTCCACTCCGGTTTAACTTCACACGATCAAAATGTAGTTGTCTATACAACTTGTGTCAACTGGGGTAACCTGTGGCTATGGCAGAAATCAAATTGCATGCGTACGAACAGGTCAAGGTCTTCATCAAAACCCGCATCACGTCTGGTTCCTGGAAGCCCGGCGATGCTGTGCCGAGCGAGGCCTCCCTGATGGCTCAGTTCAATATCAGCCGCATGACGGTCAACCGCGCCCTGCGTGAGCTAGCGTCTGAAGGCATGGTCACGCGGATTCAGGGCTCAGGCACTCGGGTAGCTGAGCTGCACCGCATTTCGTCCCGGTTGACGATTCGTGATATCAAGGATGAGGTGGTGGAGCGCGGCCATAACCACACTAGCCGCGTGCTGTTGGTAGCGACTGAAAAAGCCGCTGCACCGCTGGCCAAAACGCTGGGCTTGCGCGCGGGTAGCAAGGTGTTTCATACCGTTTTGGTGCACTTGGAAAACGGCGTGCCCATTCAACATGAAGACCGCTATGTCAACCCGCTGGCCGCACCTGATTTTTTGCAGACCGACTTTACCCAGTTCACCCCCGCACACCATTTGTTGACCCACGCGCCGCTGACCGATGCCAGTTACCAGATTGAGGCATGCCTGCCCGGCCCGGGAATCGCCAAACTGCTGCAAATTAAAGGTTCTGAAGCCTGCCTTGTCATCACGCGCCGCACTGTGAGTGGTGCGCATGTGGCGAGCGTAGCGCGGCTGGTGTACCCGGGCACGCGCTACAGTTTTGCCGGGCAGTTTCAGGCATGATTTCAACTGTGAACTGGCAAATTATTCAATTGCAGGGCGTCGCTCCCATACCCTGGCGCAACGGTGGCGGCACCACGCGTGAATTGCTGGCCTGGCCGGACTCGGTTGATTGGCAATGGCGCGCGTCTGTGGCCGAAGTAGCGACGTCTGGTCCGTTTTCAAACTTTGCTGGCGTACAACGCTCGTTTGCAGTGCTTGACGGTGCAGGCGTTTGCTTGCGCATCAGCGGTGCGCCGCATGTGCTTGATTCTGACTCTGCACCTTTCGCCTTTGATGGTGCGGCACCTGCGACTTGCGATCTATTGGGCGGCCCAACGCAAGATTTCAATTTGATGGTGCGGGGCGCAAACCCGGCGCGTATGTGGCGCGTTAAAAATAGCGGGACCAGCAGCATAACCATCGGCGTTCAGAAGATCACAAACACTCCTAAAATAATAGCTGCTTACGCCCATGAATTGGGCGCTAAAGTGGGATTTGGCACTGAAAATCATAATTTGCCTCCGTTTTCATTTGGCTGGGCAGTGGTCAATGCCAACGTGGCGGTTTGCGTGCTGGCCAGTGATGCACTATTGATGGAAATTGACTTATGAATTTCCCCTGTACCGTTTGGCTCAATTGCAAAGCTGCCACCATGCAGGCGGGTACTGCACAACCCTACGGCTTGATTGAAGACGCAGCGTTGGTGGTGAGCGGCGGCCTGCTGCAATGGGTTGGCCCCCGCAGCGATTTACCGGCTGAAGTGTTGGCAAGCGCCACGCAAACCCATGACGCACAAGGCGCACTGATTACCCCTGGCCTGATTGATTGCCACACCCACCTGGTCTACGGCGGTAACCGGGCAGGGGAGTTTGAACAGCGCCTGAACGGCGCAAGTTATGAAGACATAGCCAAGGCGGGTGGCGGCATAGCCTCAACCGTGAAGGCCACACGCGCAGCGACTGAGCTTGAACTCAGCGAGCAAAGTACGCCGCGTTTGGAAGCCTTGCTTGCTGAAGGCGTGACCACGGTTGAAATTAAATCTGGCTACGGCCTGGCCCTGGCGCATGAGCGCAAATCGCTGAGGGTAGCCCGCGCCCTGGGCGCTTCACACCCGGTGTCTGTACAGACCACTTTTTTAGGTGCGCATGCTGTGCCGCCCGAGTTCGTGGGGCGGTCTGATGACTATGTTGATGAGGTTGTGCACATGCTACCGCTGCTGCATGCCGAGGGTCTGGTCGATGCGGTGGATGCATTCTGCGAGCGGATCGGTTTTGGCCTGGCGCAAACGGAACGCGTTTTTCAGGCAGCACGCGCATTGGGCTTGCCCGTCAAACTGCACGCAGAGCAACTTAGCGACAGCGGCGGTGCGCAGCTGGCTGCGCGTTACAACGCCATCAGTTGCGACCATCTTGAATGGCTCAGCGACGAAGGCGTGCACGCTATGGCGCAAGCGGGTACCACGGCAGTGTTGCTACCTGGTGCGTTCTATTTTTTACGCGAAACCAAATTCCCACCGATCGCGCAGCTGCGTGCGGCAAGCGTACCCATGGCGATTTCTACCGACTGCAACCCTGGGAGCTCACCCTGTACGTCTCTGCTGCTCATGCTGAACATGGCCTGCACACTTTTCCGGTTGACGCCAGAAGAGGCGCTTTCAGGGGTGACGCGCAATGCTGCGCGTGCGCTGGGGTTGAAGGATCGCGGCGTGCTGGCAGCAGGCATGCGGGCTGATTTCGTACTGTGGGGTGTGCAGTCACCAGCAGAACTCAGCTACGCTTTTGGAAGCTGCCCGCGCCAGCAAACTGTATTTGCTGGGCGTGTTGTATGACTTTTTCTTTGCAACATGGAAGCGTTCCCATGCTGGTGAGCTTGCCGCATATTGGTACTGAAATCCCGCTTGAACTACAAGGCAACTACGAGCCGCGCGCGCTGGATGTTGAAGACACCGACTGGCACTTGGCGCGGCTGTACGATTTTTTGCCTGCGCTTGGCATCAGCGTTTTACAGCCACGTTATTTCCGCTATGTGATTGACCTGAACCGCCCGCCAGACGATACGCCGATGTACCCAGGTGCTGCGAATACTGAGTTATGCCCGACCCATTTTTTTACCGGTGAGGCGCTTTACAAACCAGGTCAAGAACCATCGCCACAAGAAGTTCAGCGCCGCCGCACCATCTACTGGCAGCCGTACCACGACGCATTGGCAGGTGAGCTGGCGCGTATCAAAGCCGCCCACGGCTTTGCGCTGCTGTGGGACGCGCACAGCATTCGCTCGCACATCTCCTGGCTGTTTGAGGGCCAGCTGCCAGCCCTGAACATTGGCACGGCCAGTGGTGCGGCAGCGGCAACTGCTATTTCTGATGCAGCCTCCAGCCAGGTTGATGGTTTTACCCATGTAGTCAATGGCCGCTTCAAGGGCGGCTACATTACCCGGCACTATGGCCAGCCCGCTAGCCAAGTGCATGCCATTCAGCTTGAAAAATGCCAAAACCTGTACATGCAGGAAACGCCGCCTTTTTCCTATGACGAGGCGCTGGCGTTGAACCTGCAGCCAACGCTCAAACGCATGGTGCAAGCCAGTTTGCAGGCGGTAAAGGCTTTGTATGCTTGATGCGTTAAAGCGCTACTTCGCGCCATTGGCATGGGTCAATGGTGCATGGCAAAAACACGTGCTGTTGAGTGTTGACAATCATGGCAAATGGGCAAATATTCAAGTCAAGGCCAGCGCGGACGAACAACGCGGCGCCACCCGTTTAACGGGCCCTGTACTGCCCGGCCTGGTAAACGCCCACAGCCACGCTTTTCAACGCGCCATCGCGGGCATGACTGAGCGCACCAGCTCGGGCCAAGACAATTTCTGGAGCTGGCGCGACCGCATGTACAGCGTGGCCCAGCGCATCACACCGCAGCAGCTTGAAGCTATTGCCGCGCTGCTTTATGCCGAGCTATTGAGAGCGGGCTATACGCAGGTCTGTGAGTTTCATTATTTGCACAATGCCCTGGACGGCAAGCCCTACGCCAATCCAATGGAGATGTCGCTTGCGCTCGTGCGCGCAGCGCAGCGCGTGGGTATTGGCATCACGCTGCTGCCCACGCTGTACATGCGCTCGGGGTTTGCTGCGACAGGTTTGCGGGATGATCAACAAAGGTTCGCATCAACGCCCGATTCAATTTTTGAACTGTGCGACGGCGTTGATAATCTGTTCGGCAGCGGATTGGTCAATTCAGGTTTGGCATTGCACTCGCTGCGCGCAGTTGGGCAAGGCGCATTGCAAGAGGCGGCAGCCTTCGCTAAAGCACGCAACATGCCGATCCACATCCACGTGGCTGAGCAAACTGGCGAGGTCGATGACTGCGTGAGCGCCCACGGCCAGCGGCCCGTCGAATGGCTGCTGAACCACGCAGGGCTGGATGCCAATTGGAACCTGGTACACGCCACCCAAACCACACCCGCCGAGCTGCATGGCGTGCGCGCCAGCGGCGCATCCATAGTGCTGTGTCCCACAACAGAAGCCAACCTGGGTGACGGCGTGTTCGACCTGCCAACGTATGCCAAAGCCCAAGGCAATTGGTCTATAGGCTCAGACAGCCACGTCACTCGCAGCTGGCAAGAAGAGCTGCGCCTGCTCGAATACTCGCAGCGCCTGGCATTGCGGCAGCGCAATGTGATGGCAGCATCGGCGAGTCAATTGAGCACAGCAGCTGCACTGTTCAACGCGGCGCTGGCTGGCGGTTCAGCGGCTTGCGGCCTGCAAACAGGCGGATTGGCTACAGGCAACCGTGCTGACTTTATGGTCGTTGACACCGCATCATCTGCGCTGCTTGGCGTTGCCGATGATTACTTGCTGGACGCGATGGTTTTCTCCAGCCCCGAGGCGAAGTTAAGCGATGTATATGTGGCAGGTAAACAAGCGGTGCATGCTGGCCAGGTTGAAAACTGGCAGCGCATTACTGATGATTTCACAGCTGTAATCCGTTGAATTTCTACTGAAGCCGCAAGCTCGGTAACGCGGGAAAGCCCGTCATATCGGCGAGCAGATACCAATCAACCAATGCACAATCCGGCCGATCCGAAACACATTTAACCTTTGGTGATGGCTTGGGCCGTTGGATTAAAGCGCCAGGCTTGCGCGATCGCGGTGCGGGCCTGTTTTTTGGTGCTTTTCAGTGCAGAAAATGGCTGTAGCCAAATAAATACGGGCGTAAGCAGCTCCTATATAAATAGCAGATTTTCTCCAGCGTTGCTTGATTCTGTCGTGCGGCCTCAATCGTTGGGAGCAATGACTTGCGCTACATCCGCAGCGGCTGGCCGTAGCCTGTCATCTCTAAATACCCACTGCCTACTTTTGCGCCGTTGCTGTTGAACAGCTCGCTCAAGCCTTCCCAGTAAATCGACCCGGTGGACTGCCTGCTGTCGAGTTCCTGGTTGTCAATCACCGCCTTGACGGTGTAAAAATCTGCTGGTGTGCGAACGATCCATTCGACCGGATAGGTGATTTGCGTAAGCGGGCTTTTCCATTGGCGTGTGGGTTTGAAC
Organism: Polaromonas sp.; assembly: GCA_031386895.1. Classification (GTDB taxonomy): domain Bacteria; phylum Pseudomonadota; class Gammaproteobacteria; order Burkholderiales; family Burkholderiaceae_C; genus Polaromonas. The sequence continues at coordinate 10,504 of JANNCT010000076.1, read as the reverse complement.
ATCACTTCGCCTTTAGAAAACACATACAGGCTTTTGTCCGCCGCCCTGAACGAGCCGCCGTCCCATACCGCTTCGCCGTCCGTGCTGCGCAACCTGAATGCGGTCAGCGCGCTACCGTCCAGCAGGTTCATGCCGATCCAGTCCCAGCCGACCACGCCCGGGGCCAAGATCTCCTGGCTCCATTCGTGGTCAAGCCACGCCGTGCCGGTCACGTCAAAGGTTTTGCCTTGCACCCGCAGCTTGCCGGTGGTGGCCAGGTGTGGCTGGCTGTAGTAGTAGCTGGCTTGCGCTGGCAAGGGGCCTTTGCGTGACAGGCCTTGCGCGCCCTGCAGCAGCACGCTTTGGCTTTCGATAAATTGCAGTTGCAGGCCGAAGTCTTGCGCGCCCAGGTTGGCGGTGTATTTCGGCCCGTCGGCTTTCAAAGTCCAGTCGCGCAGCTTCAGAGCCATGTCTTGCTCATCTGCACTTGCCACGCCAAAACCGCCCCGCGCAATGCGCTGATCGTGGTGCAGTTTTTTACCGTCAACATCAGTCACTGCAGCGTGGGCAAAAATGAGTTGTTTGGCGGCGAATTTTGACGTTAGCGCCTGCGTGCTGTTAACGCGTGATCGAAAAAACGTGAGTTGAAATCCGAACTGGCGCGTGCCGGCCGCAACTTGGCCAGTGATGTACCACCACTCGGTGTTGAAGTCAGGGTGAGCGCCGCGGTCACGCGGGAAGGCCAACATTTTTGGGGGCAGGGCGTTTGCAGTTTTGGCCCATGGCGCCAGCGCTGCTGCACCGCTGAGCAGCAATGCGCGCCGAAGTGAATTGGTATGCAGTGTCATGGCCGTATAAGTTGCGCAACGCTTATCTGCGCTGCCTCGCAACAGCCAACGTTGCTGGTGACCCAATTGCTGTCGTGGTAGTTCGCCAAATACCGCTCGCCCGAATCACACAGCAGCGACAAGATAGAGCCTTGTTCGCCGCGCGCCAGCATCTCTTTAGCCAGTGTCAGCATGGCCCAAAAGTTGGTGCCTGTCGATGGCCCCACACGGCGGCCCAGAAGACTACTCAGCGCCTGCATGGCGGCAATCGAGTCGGCATTTTCAACCTCAACCATCCGGTCAATCACGGTGCGAATAAAGCTGGCCTCTACGCGCGGCCTGCCTATGCCTTCAATGCGCGAGCCTGCACCCGTCAATGTCACGTCCCCCGTGCGGTGGTAGTTGCTGAACACTGAGCCGACCGGGTCAGCCACTGCCAGCATGCACTGGGGCCCGTGGTGTCGCTGGTACCTGATGTAGCGGCCCACTGTGGCGCTGGTGCCGCCCGTGCCCGCGCCCACCACAATCCAGCGCGGCACCACAAAGCGCTCACGCTGCATCTGGCTGAACATGCTTTCGGCGATGTTGTTGTTGCCGCGCCAGTCGGTGGCGCGCTCGGCATAGGTGAACTGGTCCATGTAGTGGCCACCGGTTTGCGCGGCGATGGCCTTGGCTGCGTCGTACACCAGTGCCGCGCCGTCGACCAGCTGGCAGCGCCCGCCGTACAGTTCAATTTGCGCGATTTTTTCTGGCGACGTGCTGCGCGGCATTACCGCAATAAACGGCAGGCCCAGCAGCCGCGCAAAGTAGGCTTCGCTCACGGCAGTCGAGCCGCTTGATGCTTCAACAATGGTGGATGTGGGATGGATCAAGCCATTGCACAGAGCGTACAAAAAAAGTGAGCGCGCCAGACGGTGCTTCAGGCTACCAGTGGGGTGGGTGGACTCGTCTTTAAGGTAAAAATCAATGCCACGCTGGGCAAATGCCGGCAAGGGTAGCGCAATCAAATGCGTGTCGGCGCTACGTTGGTAGTCAGCTTCAACTTTGGCGATGGCTGCGTTCAGCCAGGCGTCCTGGTGGCTTTTGTCGATGGTCTCGTGGGTCATACCCAATTCTCGCAGCAAGCACGGGCGCCACGGGAGTCAAGGGTGGGGCGGGCGCTGCTTTTTGCCCGCTAGCTCAGCGGCGCGGGTTTGGTCTCAAAAACAACTTCCCCGCTGGGCACATGCACGACGCGCACCTGCTGGCGCGTGGGGTCTTCGACGCTTTTGACGGCAACTGCTACCGCCAGCGAGCAGTTGCCGAACAGTGTTTTGCGGTGCTGGGTGGGCAGCAGGTGCCCCAGCAGCGGGTCGCGGCTTTCAATGCGGTAAACCGGAATGGGGTGAACAGAGGCCATTGACATGATGAAGTCCTCGTTAATGGTAGCAACAGGGGTGACGCTTTAATAGTAGAGCGCCAGGGCTCTTCTTTGATGTCCTTACCGAGTCAAAACCATGACATTGGTGAGCAAATGAAAGTACGCGAATCGCTGCAGTAGGGCAAAGGTTTTAGGAGGGTTTTACCAATACGCAAACAGTGTTCACTGCGCCTTACCAGTCTTCTTTCACCGCCAGCACGGCGTCTTTACTCGCCGCCGCGCGCCCAGCCAGCCACGCTGTAAAGGTGCCCGCAACCACCACGGCAGCGCACAGGCTCAAGAGGCGCAGCCACGGCAGCACCAGGTCCATCGTCCAGTGAAAGCTTTGCGGGTTGACCACATGCACCAGCACCAGCGACACCGCCAGGCCCAGTCCCAAGCCCGCCACGCTGCCAATCAGTGTCCAGGCCGCGCCTTCACCGGCGACCACCGCCAAAATTTGTCGGCGGGTCAGCCCCAGGTGCACCAGAAGGCCAAACTCCTTGCGCCGTGCCAGCACCTGTGCGCTGAAGCTTGCGGCCACGCCAAACAAACCAATCGCAATCGCTACGCCTTGCAGCCAGTAGGTCACGGCAAAGCTGCGGTCAAAAATTTTGAGCGAGATGGCCCGTATTTGCGCGGTCGACGCAAACTCGATCAATGCGCCCGCGCCAGCTTGCCTGTCAGCGGCGGCGCGCACTGCGCTTTCAACCTCACCGCTTTTTGCGCCAGGTTGCAGCCACAGCGCAAGGTCGCTGATGCGGGTGTCGCCTGTCAGGCGCACAAAGTCTGCTGTGTCAATGGCTACAGCGCCAAACTGGCGGGAGTAGTCGCGCCAGATGCCTGCAACGTAAAACTGCGGCTCTGCACTTGCCGCAGATGCAGGCTTATTTGCTATTAAATCAGGAGCTGATTGCGCCCGTATTTCTTGCGCTATAGCACTAAAAGGCTTGGAAAATGGCACAAATACCGCACCCAGCCGCGCGCCATACAAGTCGACCATCGCTTCACTGACGTAAATACCGGTTTGCCCTTTTGGTACTGGCAACACGTCGCCCACCATCGGAAAGGTGTTTGCCGCATCGCCGATGTCGCGCGCAATCAGCGCCACGGCTGGGGCTTTGGCATTCAGCACAACTTGTGTCGTACGTAGCGTGCTGACCCGCGCTATGCCCGGCACGGCGGTGATGGCGGCAACAAAGTCAGGCGTCAAATACACCGTATCACCTGCCCCGCCGCTGGTGGATGCAGATGCGGTTCTCGCATACAAGTCCGCAGGCAAAATCACGTCAAGCCACTGCGTAACGGACGTGCGAAAGCTGGCCACCATCACCGTCAGCGCCACTGCCAAACTAAGCGACGCCACTACGCCGCTGACGGCAACGGCTGCGCTCTCACGCACACGCCGTGCGCGCTCCACCGCAAGCATCGGCAGCAATGCGCTGGCAACGAACGGGCTGAGGGCGTCGTACAGCAGCGCAATCAAATACGGCAGCGCAGTGATGCCGCCCACCAGCAGCAGTGCCACTGACGCGTACGCCGCCAGCGGTATGCCAGCTATGGGCGGTAAATAGGCTAGCAGTGCCCCTGTTGCAACCAACCCAAAGCTCAGCCAGTGGCTTTTGCCTTGTGTGGCTGCAGCGCCCAAGCCTTTGAGGGTTTGAGCGGGTGCGAGCTTTTGCGCCGCGCGTGCGGGCCACCAGCCGCCGACGCACGCCGCCGCCACGCCCAGCGCGCCATAGGCCAATGCAGCGCCAAAGCTGAATTGCAGGGTGGGCGCCACGCCGGCAAAATAGCCGCCGCCGAGGTCACCGCCCAGCACCCGCAGGGCCAGCGCGGCCAACGCGGTGCCCAGGGCAAGGCCAAGGCTGCTGCCCACCACGCCCAGCACGGCTGATTCGGCCATCACCAGGCTTAATCGCTCGCGCCCCGTCAAACCCAGCACGCCGAGCAGCGCAAACTGCTGCGCGCGTTTGGCCACGCTCAGCGACAGCACTGAAAAAACCAAAAATGCGCCTGTGAAAAGCGCGACGAGTGCCAGCACCGTCAAATTCACCCGGTACGCGCGTGACAGGTTGCTGACCCGCTCGGCTGCATCGGCTGGCTCGGCCGCAGTGATGTCTGGCGGCAGTTTCAAGGCAGCCACCAAAGCTGCGCGGTCTGCGCCAGGGGCGAGGCGCAAATCGATGCGCGACAACTGGCCGCGCTTGTCAAACAACTCTTGCGCAGCAGCAATGTCCATCACCGCCAGCGCGGCGCCGCCTGCGGCTACGCTACCGGCGGCGGTGACATCAATCAATTTCAGTCCGCTTTGCAGCTTGAAGCTGCCGTTGCCCGAATCAACGCCCAACGCTGCGCGGGCCGCAGGGTTCAAAAAAACCGTGCCGGGCGTAAAAAGTGCAAAGCGGTTGCTGCCCTCCTGTTTGCCAGGCACCGGCATCAGGCTGGGCGCGATTTGCGCAACTACCAGCGCATCGACTCCCACTACGCGCAGGGCCACCCGCTTGCCGTTTGCGGTGACGGCATAGCTGCTTAACTCAAGCACCGGGCTGGCAACTGACACGCCAGGGTCATTCGCCACGCGTTCAAAAACAGTTTCATCAAAACTGCTGCGCACTGCCCGCAGTTCAAGATCACTCTGGCCATTGATGGCGCGGGTGGCGCTTGAAAATTCGCTCAGTGCTGATGCGTTGATCAAATGCGTTGAAAACGCCAGCGCCACGCCCAGCATCACGGCCACTGCAGCAGCGGCGTTGCGCCACGGGTGGTGCAGCAGCTCACGCCACGACAACTGGCGCAGCAGCTTGCCAAGCAGCCCGCCCGGTTTGATCGGTTGCTTAGTAACTGATGCCATCACGTATGCCATCGCTGCTTAAATGCAGCACGCGGTCAGCCCGCGCTGCTGCGGCTTCAGAGTGGGTGACCAGCACCAGCGCGGCGCCGTGCTGGCGGGTTTGCGCTACCAGTGCGTCCAGCACCTTGGCGGCGGTGGTGGGGTCCAGGTTGCCAGTGGGCTCGTCGGCCAGCAGCAGGGAAGGGCGGTGAATCAGTGCACGCGCAATCGCCACGCGCTGCAGTTGCCCACCGCTGAGCTGCTGCGGCAGCCGCGCACCCAGCCCTTCAAGACCCACTGCTGCGAGCATGTATGCCACCGCATCAGGACTGTTTTTGCCGAGCAACATCAACGGCAAGCCAACGTTTTGCGCCACATCCAGGTGCGGCAACACGTGAAACGCCTGAAACACAAAACCCACGTGCTGCCTGCGCAGCAAGGCTCTATCGTCGTCGCTCAACGTGCCCAGGTCTATGCCGCTCAATGCAACGCTGCCTCCGTCCCAGCTGTCCAGGCCCGCCATGCAATTGAGCAGGGTGGACTTTCCCACCCCTGATTCACCCACGATGGCGACAAACTCACCCGGCGCAACGCTGAGGGTGACCTTTGAGAACACGGCAGTGTTGCCGTAGCGTTTGCTTAAACTGGTAATTTTTAATGTCATTGCAATTTGGTTTTTACAAGATGCAGCACGCGCGCAATAGCGTCGGGTGCGTCGCAAGCCACGATGCTGCGCTCAGGCATCGAGCGCAGCCAGGTGATTTGCCGCTTGGCCAACTGGCGAGTCGCAAAAATGCCCTTGTCCCGTAGTTCAGATTCAGGCGACAAGCCGCGCAGAACATCAAGCGCCTGGCGGTAACCCACGCAGCGCATCGACGGCAAATCTGCATGCAAGTCGCCTCCGGAAAATCTGGCATACAGCGCCTGGACTTCGTCCATAAATCTGCCAGCCAGCATCGCGTCAAACCGCTGGGCAATGCGCTCATGCAACCAGAGCCTAGCATCAGGTTCCAGGCTAATCAGGGCTGTGGCGCTGATTTTATGGGCGCGAGTAGCTATGTTTTTAGCAGTATTTTGACTGTGAAATAACGACATCGGCTGGCCGGTAATCTTGTATATTTCCAGCGCCCGCGAGATGCGCTGCGAGTCGTTGGGCTTCAAACGTGCCGCTGTTACAGCATCCACCAGCGCCAGCTCTGCATGCAGCGCTGGCCAACCTTTTTGCGCAGCTTGGCCCGCTATTTCTTCACGCACATTTGCGTCGGCCTTGGGCATGTCGTCCAGCCCGTCAAAGAGCGCTTTGAAGTAGAGCATGGTGCCGCCCACCAGCAGTGGGAGTTTGCCGCGCGCGGTGATCTCCTTTATTAAACGCTCAGCGTCCTGCACGAATTCTGCTGCGCTGTAGGCATGGAGCGGGTCCCGAATATTGATCAGGTGGTGCGGCGCAGCCAGCAGCTCGGCGGCTGTTGGTTTGGCGGTGCCAATGTCCATGCCCCGGTAAACCAGGGCTGAATCAACGCTGATGATTTCAACGTCATGCTCAGCCGCTATGGCCAGGGCCGCTGCGGTTTTGCCGGCTGCAGTGGGCCCAGCCAGGCAGACGACTGGCGAAGGTGCGGGCGCATTCATGGTTTGACCATGGCTGTAGCGTTGGGCAAATTGGCCTGGCCGCCGTATTGGCGCACCAGTGTCCACGCTACCAGTGCAATGGCCATGCTCCACAGCCAGACGCCGTACGCCAGCGGCCTGACGGTGCCGTCCATGTGCGTGCCCAGATACGCACCCACGGCAAACGCCACCACCATCATGGCAAAGCCATTCAGCGCTGATGCTGCGCCTGCGGCTTTGGGGAATGGGCCAATTGCGCCGCTTTGGCTGCACGGCTGGTGAATGCCGTGGCCGATCATAAAAATAACCTGCGGCACCATGATGGCCCACACACTGACAACGCCAAGATACGCCAGAAGTCCCATCCCGGTTCCACCCGCCAGTGTAAAAAATGCGGCCAGCGCCACCGACTTTTGCACGCCAAACCGGGGCAACCAGCGGCGGCATAAAAACGTGCCAAAAATGTAGAAAAGCGAGTTGATAAACATCAGCGCGCCGTAGCTGGTGTTGCTCAGCCCCAGCACCTGAATAAACACAAACGACGACGTCGCCAAAAACGTGAACAAGCCGCCATATGAGGCTGCTGACAAGGCAGAGTAGGCCAAGAAAGTCGGGCTGGCCAAAATTCTGCGCCACACGCTGACCATGGTGGCAGGTCGCAACGCCGACGGGTTTTTAACGGCTACGGTTTCCTTGAACCGCAGTGCAATCAGGGCTAAAGCGATACAGCCGAAAACTGCCAGTGCAAACAGGGCGTAGCGCCAGCCAAAGCCCCAGGCGATGACACCGCCCACCGGCGCGCTAAAACAGGCCAGCACGCCAAGGCCGGATAAGCCTTTGGACATGACTCTGGCGCCCTCGGCGGGTTCATACAGGTCGCGCACAATGGCGCGCGCGCACACCACCACTGCGCCCATCGCCACGCCTTGCACCACACGCCACGCCACCAGCAAATCAATCGTCTGTGCAAAAGTTGCCCCCACGGATGCCGCAACGTAAGCGGCCAGTCCCGACAGCAAAATTGGCCGCCTGCCAAAGCGGTCAGACAGCGGGCCCCAAAGTAACTGCGAGCAGCCAAACGCCAGCAGCAGCGCACTGAGCGTGAGCTGCGCCTGCGTCATGCTGGCGCCAAAACCCGCCATCAAAGCGGGCAGGGCGGGCAAATACAAGTCGGTGGTAACAGGCTGGATGCCCAGCAACATGGCCAAAACCAGCACGACAAGGCCGTGCGGCATCGAGCGGATTGCGAGAGCTTCAGGAGGGGATGTTGACAAAGTCGGGCGAACGAAGAATGCGGATAGACGAGCTTAACCCGGCTCGCCAGTGCAAGGGCGGCGAAAGCGATTACTTCAAAGCAAAGAGCTTAGCCAGCGCCTCGCGGTATTGCGGCAAGCCAACGTAGTTGGTGTTGTGGTGGGAGCCGCCTTCTACCAGCACAAACATTTTTGGCTCTGCCGCCGCCTCAAAAAGCTTGCGGCCAAGCGCGGGCGCAATCAGGCGGTCGTCAGCACCGTGCACTACCAGCAGGGGCGAGCCGGTTTTAGCGACTCTTTTAACCGCCTCAAAACGCTGGGTAATGAGAAAAGACACCGGCACCCAACCCCATTGCGAGGTGCCCACCACATCGGCAATAGAGGTGAAGGTGCCTTCAACCAGCGTGCCGCTTTCGTCAACCACTTCTGAAGCCAGATGGATTGCAATCGGGCCGCCCAGTGAATGGCCAAAAATGTAGCGCGGCTGGGCGGGGTATTGTTTACCCAGCCAGTTCCATGCAGCCCGCGCATCTTCATAGGCGGTGGCTTCAGATGGCAGGCCCGGGCTGCTTTTGCCAAAGCCCCGGTAGTCAATGGCCAGAACTGAAAAGCCCAGCTCCTGCATTCGGCGAATGCGCGGGGCTGATCCGGTGACGTTGTAGCGCGCGCCGTGCAGGTACAAAAGCACGGGCGCTGCGGGTTTGTCGGACGGGAGCCACAGGCCGTGGAGTTTAGCGGCGGCTTCGTCAGCGGCTTTTTCGCCAGCGGCCGAAGTTAGAGGAATCCACACATCCTGCATGCCCTCGGCCGCCGCCAGGCCGCCGCCCCAGGTGCGGTCGCTGGGCTGAAAAATCCAGGTGCGCTGCTTTTCGTCGAGCGTGGCGCAGCCTGCCAATAGTGCGCCAGCAAAAAGAGCTGTAAAAAAGAGTCGCAATTTTTTCATAGTGAAAGTAGATGGGGCTGCGCGCTAAAAGTTCAGCGGCCGCGCATAAAGAGTGCGTCAAGCTCTTTGATGCTGATTTGCCGCCACGTCGGCCTGCCGTGGTTGCACTGGTCAGAACGGTCGGTGGCTTCCATTTGCCGCAGCAGCGCGTTCATCTCTTCCATCGTCAGCTTGCGGTCAGCCCGCACCGCGCCGTGGCACGCCATGCTGGACAGCAATTCGTTTTGCGCACGTTCAATCACGGTACTGGCGTCATGCAGCGCCAGCTCGGCCAGCACGCTTTGGGCAAGTTCTACTGCATTGCCCTGCGCCAGCGACGTTGGCACCGCCCGCACTGCCAGTGTTTTGGGTGAAAACGGCGTGATGTCCAGACCCAGCGTGGCAAGGGTGTCGCGGTGCGCCTCGCTGGTTGCAATTTCTTGCGGGCTGGCCGCGAAGGTGGCAGGTATCAACAGCGGCTGGCTGTGCAGTGCAGTTGACTCCATTTGCGTTTTCAGTCGCTCGTACACGATGCGTTCATGCGCAGCGTGCATGTCGACAACGATCAGGCCTTGCGTGTTTTCAGCCAATATGTAGATGCCCTGCAACTGCGCGATGGCGCGGCCCAGCGGCCACTGGCTTGTTGGCTCCGGTGGGGCGCTGGTTGGTTCTGCATTGGCTTGCGGCTGCGGCCACATGGCTTCAAAGTCTGAAACATGCCGTACTTCATTTGCAACAAAATTAATAGCTGCTTGCGCCCGTATTCCGGGCGCTAGAGCCGTATTTGACTCATATTTTGCCGTGGGCGACGGGTCTGCCGCCAGTGCAGAACGCGGCAGGCTAAGTGCCTTGTCTGCGGCATGGCGCACTGCACTGTGTACTTCCCGGCTGTCCCTGAAGCGCACTTCAATCTTGGTCGGGTGCACATTCACATCGACCCGGCTCGGGTCAATGTCAACGTACAGCGCATACACCGGCTGGCGGTGGCCGTGCAGCATGTCTTCATACGCTGAGCGGGCAGCGTGGGTGATGACTTTGTCCCGCACGTATCTGCCATTGACGTAGGTAAACTGCTGGTCGGGCCGGGAGCGGGCGGCGTCGGGTATGCCCGCGCGGCCACGTATGCGTACCAGCGGAGTGCCATCGGCGCGCACGGCGGTGCTTTGGTAGTCCACCAGCACCGATTGCGCTACAAACTCTTGCCCCAGCACGCTTGCCAGGCGTTGGCTTTGCGCGTCGTCGCCAGCACAGGCGCGCCATTGCTCGGCAAGTTTGCCCTCGTGCCAAATGGCAAAAGCCACATCGGGCCGCACCAGCGCGTGACGGCGCACGGCTTCTATGCAGTGGGCCAGCTCTGTGGCGTCGGTTTTTAAAAACTTGCGGCGTGCCGGCGTGGCGTAGAAAAGCTCGCGCACTTCAACTGTGGTGCCTTGGCTGCGTGCGGCGGGTTGCATTTCCCCAGTCGTGCCGTGCAATTGCCAGGCATGTTCAGCAGTTGCAGTGCGTGATGTCACGCTCATGTCGGCAATCGACGAAATAGCCGCAAGCGCTTCACCCCTGAAACCCATGGTTGCCACTGCTTCAAGGTCTTGCAGCGATCCGATCTTGCTCGTGGCATGGCGGCGCAGCGCAATCGGCAGTTCTTCGCTTGGAATGCCCGATCCGTCGTCTTCCACCGCAATC
>JANNCT010000088.1:0-8101 GCA_031386895.1 Polaromonas sp. | reverse complement strand
TGTGGGCAGCGGCTTGTGGCTGCGCTTTTGCATATCCACTGCCTGTTTTTTTGGCTCTGGTTCAGGGGGTTGGATATATGCATTGGCCGATGCTTTCGCCAGCCGAACGCCGCCCGCACCATCGCTGACACTGACAGTGTCGGTATCTGAATGGCCAGTTGCGGTTTTTGCCGCCAGCGGCGTTGCCCCAACGCTTGCTGGCTCAGAGCTGCCTCCGCAAGCGGCTACCAGGCTGACCACAACAGCTGCAACACCGCGGACAAACTGCACGCGAAGACCTATATTTTTTTGCATTGTGAATACTCATGAACTAAATATGCATTGACAGTCGATGCATCGTTTACTGTCGAACTTTAACTCGGTTTAACGACGGAGAACAAGGAAAAACTCACCAATTCCCAAGGAAAGTTCGCATTTGATCTGTAGCCCGCATGCCTTATTGCACAGCTTGCACATGGCAGATGCATTCATAGCTGCTACTGCGATGCCAATGACATGCACTTTGAGGCTGTAGCAGGCTTGCAGGTTGAACGATCAAGAAATACTTGACCCCGCCAATGAAGCCGAAGCCGAAATGGCTGCGGTGGCTCATCAGTGCCTGGGTACTGCGCCAGGAGCCTGGCCTGCAGAAGAGACGTCGGCTGCAAATTGGCCACACCGGTCTATGGCCAGCCTGAAAGCGAAACGAATGGGATTCCAGGCTTTTTAGGCGCCCGAAACCCAGCGTCGCAAAGCTGAAATGTCAGCAAATGCATATCTCTCATGTGAGCCACATTCGCTTGACGTGACTTTCAATGCCAGGGAGTGCAACAACAACTCCACAATGCGCCATGTATAAAAATTTTCGAGCTTTCTGGGTTGCTATTGCGGTTGCTGTTGTCACTGCGGCAGGCTTGCTCCTCGCATTGAATTTTTCAGCTGGCGAGAAAAAGATCAACCAGCAACTGCCGAGACTGTATTCAGCCAGTGACCCGCAGTTTATGCGCGCCATGGGCGGCCTTTTAGGGCCCGGCATTGTTGGCGGTAATCAGGTGCAGGAATTATTGAACGGAGACCAGATTTTCCCATCCATGCTGCAGGCTATTCGCAGCGCAACAAAAACCATCACCTTCGAAACGTATATCTACTGGTCAGGCAATATCGGGTCACAGTTTGCCGATGCGCTGGCCGAGCGGGCGCGCGCCGGGGTCAAGGTGCATGTGTTGATCGACTGGGTAGGCAGCGGCAAGATGGACGAAGCCCTGCTCAAAAAAATCAAAGATGCTGGTGTCGATGTACGCAAATTTCACAAACCTGCTTGGTACAACTTTGCCCGGCTTAATAACCGCACGCACCGCAAGCTGTTGATTGTGGACGGCGCTGTGGGATTTACCGGCGGCGTTGGCATTGCCCCAACCTGGGAGGGTGCAGCCCAGGATGCGGACCATTGGCGCGATTCACACTTTCGGGTGGCAGGGCCAGTCGTTGCGCAAATGCAAACCACTTTCATGGACAACTGGATCAAAGTGTCGGGCCAGGTTTTGCATGGCGATGCCTATTTTCCGCAGCTTCAAGCCGCTGGACAAAGCCCTGCCCAAATGTTTTTCAGCTCGCCCAGCAGTGGCAGCGACAACATGGCGCTGATGTACCACCTGGCACTGACTGCGGCTGAAAAAACGGTGGACCTGTCAATGGCGTACTTCGTGCCTGACGACCTGAGTCAGCAGATTTTGATGGATGCTGTGAAAAGAGGCGTGCGCGTGAGGCTCATCACCCCAGGGCCCATTACCGATACAGAGACAGTGCGCGCAGCGTCGCGGCAGACATGGGGACCGCTGCTGGCAGCAGGTCTGGAGATTTACGAATACCAGCCGACGATGTACCACTGCAAAGTCATGATTGTTGACAACCTCATGGTTTCGGTCGGCTCCACCAATTTCGACAGCCGGTCGTTCCGGTTGAACGACGAGGCAAACCTGAATATTTATGACGGCGCCATGGCAACCCGGCAATCAGCGATCTTTGAAGAAGACTTGAAACGATCGCGACGCGTGACATTTGAAGAGTGGACAAAACGCCCGCTCAAGGAGAAAGCGAAAGACTGGATAGCCTCCAGGTTGAGCTCGCAGCTTTGATCGGCCGCTAAGTTGCTCTCTGGACTGGCCCCCACTCCCGCTCCCGGTGCCGAACGGTTCAATGGATTGTTGAGTTTTCAGGTGTTTTCAATTTAATAAAAAGAATGGGAGTCTAACCCCAACTTCCCCAGATGAGAGGCAGGTAAATTGACGCATCAACCAAGCAGATCAACGATTAGACGATCAGACGATCAGGCATTCAGGCATTCAGGCATTCAGGCATTCAGGCATTCAGGCATTGAGGCATTGAGGCGAGGCTGAACTCACTATGATTAAAGGAGCTGCCTGCGCCCTATATGATTGGGCTGGCGGTGCTTTTTGTACAAATACTGACTGAAAATTCGGCCAATCAGGCAGTCAGGCAGGCAGTAGCCGATGCCGAACCACAGTGCTTTGCTTACGCGCCCAGTGCAAGCTCCATGCCCGAGCGCTCTTCACAAGCGCCCATCCCGCGCAAAACTTTCAGCCGCTTGTCTCAGCCGGGCTTGCGCACTAAACAGGTGTTCCAGCCAAACAGCGCATACGGCGGGCACCAACCCATGGCGGATGTTGCCAGCGGAATCACGCCCAGGTAACCCCACCAACCCACCGTGCCGGTAGCGGCCAGCGCAATAAGTACCAGGCCAATCACAGCGCGCAGCATGCGGTCAATACCGCCAACGTTTTTAGTCATGAAAGTCTCCTTTAAGACAGGTTAATCAAACAAAGCCCAATTATTAAGCGCCCGGCAGGCTGCCGTTTCACTGACGCAGATCAAAGAGGCAGCTTTTGGCTGGCTAAGACCGGCCGCCTGATGCGCAGGCCGGTGCGTATGCCTGTTAACCAGCAATCGCGCGGCTTTCTATAGCGGTGGGCCTACCTTGGTGCAGTAAACACCCACCATTTGGCAACATCAAGATACCGACATGACACAAATGTCATTTGCAGCAGGCATAACTTGCCTGATGATCACCGGCATTGCAAACCTGTTGATGTTGTCAGAGTCAAATCCGGGGGTATGCGGGCTATCTGCGATTTGCCAAGCCTACATACCTGTCTGAATGCGTTGGTATGTATCAGCACACATCGCAGGTTCTGTCGCGCTTTGCAAGATGAATACGCAATTGTTTTGAATCATTACGCACTCCGTTAAGTAACACCGATAAAAAGGAAATTACCAATGAACAAAAAATTTAAACTGCTGACAAGCCCGATGTCTTTGCTAATGGTTGCAATGCTTGCAAGCTGCGGCGGCGCAAAGGACAGCGAGGTCGCTAGCAGCGCAACAGATAACGCCAGTGGAACGGCACCAACAGCAACAACGCCTGAACCAGTACCTAAACCAGTACCAGCGCCTGAAACTGCATCAGCGCCTGAAACAGCACCAGCTCCAGCTCCAGCTCCAGCTCCAGCTCCAGCACCAGCTCCAGCTCCAGTAGCTGGCTCTTGCAAAGCAGCGCCTGTATCCTGGACGGTAGCAGGTGCAACTTGTAATGCCAACATAGCAGCTACCGCCACAGGTGCAAACGCTGAAGCCAAAGATCTTTCGGCTCCTTCCTTCGGGGTTGCATCATTTTCGTGCAGCAATGGCGTGGTGTCATCCAAGCCAGTTACAAACCAAGTGGCTAGTTGTTTAAACGCACCGCTTGAAAATGCAACTCTACACGGTTACCTTGGTTACAGCCGGAAAGATGCTCCACAAGAATATGATGGTGGTTACTCTATGTACACAGCCGCTTTCCCGTTGTATGGCACATATACCGGAGAGAAAGTTCAGTCTGGCTTGCCAGGCACCTGGATGTTCTCCAAAGGAAAACAGCCCGAGGAAGCTTATCAAACCATCGAAGGCGGTTTGGGCTGGTGGAACGATACAGTTTTTGGCGTGGAAACACCCAAATTTCACATGGGCGCTGTGGCAATTGACTTTAGTAGCGTTTCTAATGGCCCGGGTAACGGCTGGGGTGGTTGGGGCCGACCTAGCGGCAAGTACGCTGTAGCTCAGCTTAGCAACAAACTGCTGTGGCCCCTGGACGGCCTTAATCTGAAAAAAGATACCAACGGTGAACTGCTAGGCACTGGGTACTTGCCACTGCCGTTAACTGACGCCAAAAGTACTACGAATGGTATTGCCAATAAACCAACTGGCGACAATTCCTGGACGCTCTTTATAAATGCTGCTAACTTTAAAGGCCCGGCTACATTTGTACTGCCCTACTTCTTTTCTCACGTAACCACTACTGACCGAAAAAGAAGGCAAAAAGGATTCGAGTCTGTAACCATCGATACCAGCAATCATTTTGACTCTAACCCTTCAAGTCCAAATAAATCGCACCAAATGGAGACCCAATACGTTCCGGCGTATATGTCAAAAGACGCAAGAGGTGACACATACGCACGAGTCGCGCCGGTGCAGTTTCCGCGGGATGACAACGGCAACTCAGCTTTAACAAATCGCTTGATGGTGTACAAAAAAGCTGCGCTCTGGGATTCAGTTGAAAGCTGGTTTAAAAAAGGTGGCTCAGCCACGAGCAGCCAAATCAAGCTAAGTGAAGCTTATCAACAGGACTTCCAAAGCGGAGGTTGGTCGTCTTGGTCTATCTACACAGATTCCATGGCAAAAGCCAATAACAAACCCGTAGTCGACTGGAACTCTATTGCAGAAACTGTTGCTTTTAACGCCAGCACGGTTGGGTATCGCTGGAAACAAGACAACGTAACCAAAAAAGATCTGGCTAACGGGTCCGTGGTGGTATTGCCGCAATACTATCGCATGACAACATTGGCAAGTGGCCAAATTGTTTGGACTGTGGTGCAAATCAAGGATGTTCCTGTTGAAACCGGACTAACGTCTATTGAAATTAAACAAGCCGTGAGAGATCCTGGCAAGTTTTTGACAACGCCCATGGACAATCCAAAGCTTCTGCCGGCCAACGACAATACATGGACAACACCTGGGCCATCCAAAGGGCCGTTCACAGCTGATCTAAGTGACGGCAGCACGTTAACTTATTACTGGTATAAGTTTATGGACCAACCCAGTATGCTTAACGCTGACTTGACTCTTGCCGAGCGTCAACAGATGCAAATAAGGGTAGAGAAACTACACGCAAAGTGGACCATTACCGACGAGTATTTACCTCCGCCAACTACCTGAAAGTTAGCTTCGATTGATGCTAAATTAATCATCACGCCGCCTGCAGGTTTAGAGGTTGGCTACGTTCCTATCGCTGTTCGGCAGGCACAAACTGCCAAGTAGCAATTAATATAATTAGCGCCCTAGCCCCAAGTTAAAACGATCTAACTGGGGCATTTTTCTGTCTGCAAGTTGTTGAAAAAAACCGGTGAAAACCGCCTATATTTACCTCATCGCCACTATGAAACAAAATCTTAAATTCTTTAAAAAAGTAGCTCCAGCTTTTAACCGATCAATGCGGCTAACCCAATGCATTGGACTGGCAGCTTCGTTAGTTGTTCTGCCATTGGTAGGCTGCGGTGGCAGCGACAATGACAGCGAGGGCACGGGCAACAGCACATTGCCTTCGGCATTAACACCGGATTCGACGCCGACCTTGGTGGTCACAGCACCCACGATCACGGCGCAACCTGCCAACTTGACACTCATTGAACTGCAGCCAGCATCGTTCAGTGTTACCGCTGCAGGCGGGGGATCACTGACCTACCAGTGGAGGCGCAACGGCACTACGGTGCCCGGTGCCACGTCGGCTACGCTGGTCATTAAATCTGCAGTGGCGGCTGACCACAACGCCAAATACAGCGCCGTGGTGACCAACAGCGCCGGCTCAGCGACGAGCACTGAAGCCGTGCTAACCCAAGAGTTGCCTATGTTTTTGATGGCTGGGCAATCGAATATGGAGGGCAACGTTGATCAGACGCTGTTTCAACAACTCCTTGACGATCTGGCAACCCCCTCGAACACAGACATGAAAGCGCGGCTGAAAGAGCGTATTCGTTACTGGCATAAAGACGCCAATGGCGGGTATGCTGGCTATGGATACTCGGACAAAATGGCTGATTTTGAGGTATCCGAACTGATTCGACTGAACGCAGAAGGGTTGGTAGGTGCCAATTTGACTACGCCCAACACCAAGGTGCTCTGTTCATGGAATGCGGCCGTCGCACCTCTAGCCTTCTCCACGCTCGGAACTAAATGCGGAGGCCCTGGCCCCGAATTGATGTTCGGTCAGAAGCTGAATGAAGCGGGCTACTCGTCCACATCGCTGATAAAAGTCGCCGTAGGCGGTACAAATCTGTACGCAAATTGGCGCAGCCCACTGTCTGGCGGAACCGAAGGCTATTTGTACACCAAGCTTCGCACGCGGATCCAATCTCTGGAAAAAGATCCAGCCAGTGTGAATCCTTCTTGCACCAAGAGAAGTTGCAAATGGTCTGCGTTCGTCTGGTTTCAAGGCGAAGCCGACTCGGATAGTAATCCGGCAAGGAGCAGCGCCAACGCCGATGCGTACGAACAGAACCTAAAGAACCTGATTGCAGATGTCCGCAAAGATACTGGCATGCCAACACTGCCTGTGGTTATCATTCAAACTGGCGCATGGGCGCAATCCCTGACATATGGTGCGACTGTTGCGGCAGCACAAACTAAAGTGGTCAAAGATGACAAATATGCGCGCATCGTCAACACCGCTGATTTGAGCGGGTTCTTTCACTATGACCCGGCTGCACAACTTATCATCGGCGAGCGGGTTTCACTGGCCGTGAAGTCGCTTCTGGCTGCCGCATCTGCCCCGAAGTAAACACCGAATGTTGTGCTTTGCGTGCCGTCAATGCATGCAAGCCAAGCTGACATGGGTGTAGTAGCGACAGCCACTGGCGCTATTGAATCGGGGCGGCATCCTACTTGCTGCTACGCCATTGCCTGATGGGTTTTGTGTGAGCGTAAATGTAAATTAGTCTTAACCGGATTTTCCGGTCAAGCATTGCATTTTGCTTTTCAACCTCATCAGGACTTTATTATGAACGTCAAGAAAATTCTCACCTGTGTTGCCAGCGCTGTAGCTATTCTTAGCGCCGGACTGGCCAACGCGCAAACCACCCCTGATAACGCCCCTGTCTCAGGCCGCAACAATGCCGCCAGCGCTGCAGGCGCAGCACGTGCGCCAAGTACTTCTACAGCGACCCCAGCCGCTAACAGCGCTGCACCATCTACAGCATCCGGTACAGCTGGCACGCCAGACGGTGCCGGCATTGGTCGAACCACCGGCCCTGCTGGCAAAGATACAGCACCCATGGGCACCATGGACAACAGCAGCGCTGGTGGTGCCAAAACTGGCCCTACCAGCGACAGCTCTGCCATTGGCCGGCCTGATGCTTCAAACAAGTCAGCCAAGCGTACGTCCGAGTATAAAAAGCGCAATCGCGCTGCATCAGCCCCTAAAGGTGGCTCTAAAGACAACCAAGCCGTGGGCAGGTAAGCTGGGGTAGTGGCTGCAGAGTTATTTGGCCTCTGCGCTATCGGCGTCAAGCCGCGCTGGTTGCATTGCAGATTCTGCAGCCTGTTTTAACTGCTGCTGAATCTGTTGCGACTGTTGCTTGACTGTGGCATGTGGATCGGGCGCTTCTAAAACAGCGCCCGGCACCTCTGGTACTTTAATATTGCTGACTGCGCCGAGCTGCTTTTTAGACAGCACCGCCACAATTCCCAGCGCCACGATTAAACCGATTAATCCAAAACCTAAACGCATTGCCTAGCCTCCCTGTTGCAGCACTACTGCTTTATAACGTAGGTTAATGTACTACCGCATGGTGAACGTACTACCGCGTGGTGAACGTACTACCGCATGGTTAATGTGCACATCATTACTATAAATTCAATAGCTGCTTGAGCAGGTTTTACTTGGGTTACCAGGCCAAAACACTGCTAAAAACCATGCTGAATGTGCCTCAGTCATGTTGCATGCCTAGCCGGTCCATCCAAGCTGCCAGCGCCCGCTCGTTTTCAGTGCCTTGTGCATAGGCAGCGCGCATACCCG
>JANNCT010000037.1:0-13409 GCA_031386895.1 Polaromonas sp. | reverse complement strand
CTTGTTTCTCAAGGTGGTGCGCGCATGTTCAAGGGTGGCGCCCGATTTATTTTTGGCACTTTTCGCAGGCGCAGACTCGCGGCATGTCATTCGGTTTTTAAATGATCGCGGCACGCTTGCAGACTATGCGGCAGTGGTGGGTGCATTGTTGCCGGGGCCCTTGCTGCGTGCGTTGGCAGGGCCTCGTCACGCACGGCCGCAACACGCTGTTGTTGTTTGAGGTGCAGTCACACCAAACCAACTTCATCCAGCATCATCTGACCGTCACACTCGCCCCATCGCCCTTAATCGCAATCACGCCGATCTGGTACACCGCTTCACCTGCATCGCGCAGTGTTTTTGCAGTCGCCTGCGCATTTGCTGAGCCAATGACCACGACCATGCCGATACCGTTGTTAAAAGTGCGGTTCATTTCGATGTCGTCAACGCCCGCTGTGGATTGCAGCCAGGCAAACAGCTCGGTTTGTGGCCAGCTGCCTTTGACCAGATGCGCCGCTGTGCCTTCGGGCAGCACGCGGGGAATGTTCTCCAGCAAGCCGCCGCCGGTGATGTGGGCGAGGGCTTTGATGGGGTGCGCTGCCAAAGCGGCCAACATATTTTTCACGTACAGGCGCGTTGGCTCCATCACAGCTTGCTTGAAGGGTTTGCCGTCCAGGGTTTCGGGTAACTTCTCTCCAGCACGCTCTATGCACTTGCGTACCAGGCTAAAGCCGTTGGAATGCACGCCGCTGCTGGCCAGGCCCAGCACCACGTCGCCCGGTACTACGCCTGCACCACTCAAGATTTTTGATTTTTCAACCGCACCAACGCAAAACCCGGCCAAATCGTACTCGCCCGCCGGGTACATGCCGGGCATTTCTGCGGTTTCGCCGCCAATCAGGGCGCAGCCGCTCAGCTCGCAGCCTTTGGCAATGCCGCCCACCACCGCAGCGGCCACGTCAATGTCGAGCTTGCCGCAGGCGAAGTAGTCTAAGAAGAACAGCGGCTCTGCGCCTTGCACCAGTACGTCGTTCACGCTCATGGCGACCAAATCAATGCCTACCGTGTCGTGCATTTGCCATTCAAACGCCAGCTTGAGCTTGGTGCCTACGCCGTCGGTGCCGCTGACCAGCACCGGTTCTTTGAATTTTTTAGACACCTCGAACATCGCGCCAAAGCCGCCAATGCCGGCCAGCACGCCTTCGCGCATGGTTTTTTTGGCCATTGGCTTGATGCGTTCAATCAGCGCGTCGCCCGCGTCAATGTCTACTCCGGCGTCTTTGTAGCTCAAGGGTGCAGGTGTTGGGTGTGTGGGCTGGGTCATGGCGTGGGTGGGTGGTCTCAAGTGGGGTTTCTAGGGGTTAAGCCCGATAGAATCAAGCCACAGATTCTAAAGGCTCATGTATTTGCAACAACCGCGCGCTTGAGCGGTGTTTTTAACGGCCAAGTCAAAATTTATGCAATTTACTTCTCCCCAAAAACGCGCCTTGACCTGGTGCCTGATTGCTGCACTGAGTGTTTTGGCGCTGTGGCTGTTGGGGCCCGTGCTGACGCCATTTATCGTGGCAGCAGTGCTGGCCTACGCGCTGACGCCGCTCGTCAATAAACTTGACGGCCTGTTTCGCGGTCGCGTTCCGCGGGTGCTGGCAGTTGTGTTGGTCGAGCTGCTTTTTATTGTGGTCGCCTTGGGGCTGGTGCTGCTGGTTATTCCCATCGTTGCCAAGGAAATCCCGCTGATGCGCGAGCAGGTGCCGCTGCTGGCAGAGCAAATTACCACCGGGCTCACGCCATGGCTGGCGCAGTTTGGCATCAAGGTTTCTCTCGATTTGGGTAGCCTGAAAGCGCTGGCGCTGAAATACCTGAACGCCAACTATGAAGACATGTTTGGCTCGGTGCTGTCGTCGTTGCAGGTGGGCGGAAGTGTGGCGCTCGCTGTTGTGGGCAACGCGGTATTGATTCCGGTGGCGCTGTTTTACCTGCTGATGGATTGGGACAAATTCGTTGCGCGCCTGCTCGAGCTGGTGCCGCCGCAGCTGCGCGAAGGCGTTGACAGCTTTACCGAAGAGGCCGACTCTGTTTTGGGCCAATACCTGCGCGGCCAGTTGCTGGTGATGTTGATCATGGCGATTTTTTACTCCATTGGCATGGCCCTGTTTGGGCTTGATCTGGCGCTGCCGATTGGCGTTTTTACCGGGGTGGCCATGTTTATTCCGTATGTGGGTTTTGGCATTGGCATGCTGCTGGGCCTGCTGGCGGGCTTGCTGCAATTTGCATCAATCAAGGCACTCGTCATGGTGGCGGTGGTGTTTGGCATTGGCCAGGTTCTGGAAAGCCTGGTGCTCACCCCGCGCATGGTCGGCGAGCGCATTGGCCTGCACCCGCTGGCGGTTATTTTTGCGCTGTTGGCGTTTGGACAGTTGTTTGGCTTTGTGGGTGTACTGATTGCGCTGCCCGCAAGTGCCGTGCTGCTGGTGGCCATACGCCGCGTAAAAAGCCAGTACCTGTCCAGCAAGCTTTATAAGGGCTGACACGCGTATGCCCAACGCTGTTGCCGCATGAAGCAAATTGCGCTGGACGTGGGCCTGGCCTCAAACCCGACGTTCGCCAATTTTTTTGCTGGGCCAAACGAAGCCGCGTTCAAGCACCTGGAGCTGTGGGCGGGCAGCACGCTGCGCTCGCCCGTGCCAACGTATTTGTGGGGCGAAACCGGTTGTGGCAAAACCCATTTGCTGCATGCCGCAGTGGATGCGCTGCAGCAGCTGGGCGCAAAAGTCGGCTGGATGGATGCGTCAACCCTGGAGCCATCACAGTTTGATGCAGCGTGGTCAGCCGTGGTGCTGGACGAATGCCATCTATACACCGCCGTGCAGCAGCAAGCCGCGTTTAACTGGTTTGTAAATGCCACCAGCAGTGCTGACGGGCTGCCCCGCTGCGTGCTGGCAGCAGGCAATTTGCCACCGGCTGATTTGGCACTGCGGGACGACTTGCGCAGCCGACTGGGCTGGGGCCACGTGTTTGAGCTGCACCTGCTTTCTGAGGCGCAGCGCAGATCGGTACTGCGAATCGAAGCTGACGCGCGCGGGGTATTTTTAAGCGACGAAGTAATGGATTTCATGTTGCGCCGCTTTTCACGCGACCTGAGCAGCCTGATGGAACTCTTGAAGCAGCTCGACGGCTACGCGCTGCAAACCAAGCGGGCTATTACCGTGCCATTGATCAAAGCCATGCTGGACAGTGAATGAAAAAAATTGCCTTATTTGATTTGGACCACACCCTGATTCCGTTTGATTCTGACTACGAATGGAATGAATTCACGATTGCACTTGGGTGGCGCGACGGAGCGCAATTTCGCCTTGCCAATGACGCTTTTTTTGCGCAATACCGTGCCGGTACGCTGGACATCCACGCCTATGTGCGCTTTGCCACGCAAGCGATACGTGAGCAGGGTGCTACTAAATCAATAGCTGCTCGCGCCCGATTTATGGGCGCTAGAGTGCTAAAAGACATAAAGTCACAAGCTGTGGACCTGGTCAAGGCACACCAGTCTGCGGGTGATGATGTCGTGATCGTCACGGCCACCAATGCGTTTGTGACCCGCCCGATTGCCGATGCATTCGGCGTTGCCGAACTAATAGCCATTGATTTGGCAAAGGACGCGCAGGGCGAGTACACGGGCGAAATTGCCGGTACGCCGTCGTTTCGTGAAGGCAAAGTAACCCGTGTTGAGAGCTGGCTGGCCCAGCGCAACCTGAAATGGCAAGACATTGAGGCCACGTTTTACTCTGACTCCATGAACGACTTGCCGCTGCTTGAAAAAGTAGCTCACCCGGTGGCCACCAACCCAGACGAACGCCTGCGAGACCTCGCAGTTGCACGCGGATGGCGCATACTTGAGCTGTTTTAATCCCCTTTTCTTTGTATCAGTCGAGTTCGCCAGCCTGAAAACGCGTTGTGACGTGGCATGTGAGTTCCTGAAACCTTTGACTTCATGATAAAAAAATTCATCGACAAACTGTTTGGCAAAACAGACGGCCAACCCATCGCTGCCAAGCCAGCCAACAAATCCCCTTTCGGCACTCGCAACGACATCGAAGTCAAAGACCACGGCATCAATCCCAAGCTGGTAGATGAGCGCGCGATGGACGTGGTGCTGACGCTTAAAGATGCCGGTTTTCAGGCCTACATCGTTGGCGGAGCAGTGCGTGATTTGCTGGTGGGGCTCAAGCCCAAAGACTTTGACGTAGCGACTGACGCCACACCTGAAGAAGTCAAGCGTCTTTTCAGGCGTGCCTTCATTATTGGGCGGCGCTTTCGCATCGTGCACGTTATTTACGGCCGTGGCCGTGAGCATGAGGTCATTGAAGTGTCGACCTTTCGCGCTTACCTCGACAGCAGCCAGGCTGAACAAGTGGGCGGTAACGAGCGCACCAGTAAAAGCGAGCTGGCCGGCATGACGCATGCGGTTGACAGCTCGGGCCGCGTGCTGCGCGACAACGTGTGGGGCCCAATACAAGAAGATGCTGCGCGGCGCGACTTCACCATCAACGCCATGTACTACGACCCCGAAACCCAGGTCGTGGTGGACTACCACAACGGCATCAAGGATGCGAAGAAAAAAGTCATTCGCATGATTGGCAACCCGGCGGTGCGCTACCGCGAAGACCCGGTGCGCATCATTCGTGCGGTGCGCTTTTCAGCCAAGCTCAAGGTGCTGGGCTTTGAGTTTGAAGACAAGACCGTGCAGCCGATCAAGGGCATGGTCAAGCTGCTGGCCGATGTGCCGCAGTCCAGGTTGTTTGATGAAATGCTCAAGCTGCTGCAAACTGGCCACGCGCTGGCCAGCATTGCGCAGCTAAAAGCGCTGGGCCTGACGGGCATTTATCCGCTGCTCGATGTGGTGGTGGACAACTCTGACCAGCCGTTTTTAAACCTGGCATTGATGGACACCGACCGCCGCGTGGGTGAAGGCAAACCGGTAGCGCCCAGCTTTTTACTGTCCTGCGTACTGTGGGCCGATGTGCGAGGTGGGTGGGAGCAGCGCCTGCAGCACGGCGAGCACACCATGCCCGCACTGCACGACGCGATTGACGACGCCTTCAACGCCAAAATTGGCGACGTATCAGGACGCGGCAAATTGGGCGGCGACATGCGTGAGATTTGGACCATGCAGCCGCGCTTTGAAAAACGCGTTGGTTCGTCGCCGTATTCCATGCTGGAGCAGCCACGCTTTCGGGCTGGGTTCGATTTTTTACGCCTGCGTGCGCAAACTGGCGAAATTGACATGGAGCTGGCCGAGTGGTGGGAAAAGTTTTCAGTAGCGTACGACGACGAACGCCACGAGATGATTGAAACCATCCGTCTGGCCAATCTGCAAAAACCGCAGCAGGCGCGGGTACGGGTGAAAAAAGCCGACGCCGCGCAACCTGATGTGCGATTTTCAACGCCGACTGACGCAGCGCCTGATGCCGCACAAGAGCAGGGCGAATTTGATCAAAATGCGCCCGCAAAAAAACGCCGCCGTCGCCGCAAGCCCACCAACCGCGGCGAAGCGGGGCAAAGCAGCCCGCCACCCGAAGCCTGAGCTTTAACGCCATGGTGACGGCCTACATCGCCTTGGGTGCGAACTTGGGCGATGCGCCACAAGCCATTCGTCAAGCCGTTGCGGCCATTGACGCGTTGCCTGCATGCAGCGTGACAAAAACGTCCAGTCTTTACAAAACCGCGCCACTCGAAACCTTGCCTGGGCATGATGCGGGGGGGGCCTACATCAATGCGGTGCTTGAAATTGAAACCCAGCTGCCCGCCCCCACGTTGCTACAAAATATGCAGCACATAGAGCACAACGCAGGCCGTGATCGCCCCTACCCGAATGCGCCGCGCACGCTGGATCTTGACCTGCTTTTGTACGGCGATGGGCGAATTGACTCAGCGCAGCTCACCATGCCGCACCCGCGCATGTGGCAGCGTGCATTTGTGCTGGTGCCGCTAGCTGAGATCGCGCCAACTTTGGTATCCGGCGAGGCGCTTAAGGTTGTCAGTGATCAGCTTATCTCGCGCAGTGGGTAATCAAAAATTCCATAAAATAACCTTGTATTTCATCCACGCCGTGACGAATATGCAAGGATCATTTGGCTCAAAAATTCACGAGTTGGTAAAAGTTCAAGGCGCCAGCCGCTCGCGCAGCCACGCTCCATCACTCTGCAGGGTGTAACGCAGCCTGTCGTGCAATCGGCTTTTGCGGCCTTGCCAAAACTGCCAGTTATCGGGTTTTAGCCGGTAGCCACCCCAGTGCGGTGGGCGGGGCGGGGTGTTGCCAAATTTGGCTGCGTAGTCCGCTTCATTCGCCTCTAAAACGGCTCTAGACGCAACCACATCACTCTGTGGGCTGGCCCATGCGCCTATGCGCGAGCCGATTGGGCGAGACGCATAGTACGCGTCGCTTTCTTCTGGCGATATTTTTTCAACTACGCCTTCAATGCGCACGCTGCGCTCCATCTCCACCCAGTGAAACTGCAGCGCGGCATAAGCGTTGCCCGCAAGCTCAACGCCTTTCCTGCTTTGGTAATTGGTAAACCACACTGGTCCGCGTGCGTCCAGGCCTTTAATGAGCACGATGCGGGTGGAAGGGCGCAAGTCAGCGCCCACGGTGGCCAGCGTCATGGCGTTAGGCTCGGGCACGTTGGCAGCAATAGCTTCGTTCAACCACAACTCAAATTGTTTAAGTGGGTCGGCAAGCGCAGCGGATTCAACCAGCTCGGCCAGCTCGTAGCTTTTGCGCAGGTCGGCAATCGATGGGTTTGGCAGGTCTCTGTTAGGCATACTCGAAGTATAAGGATAGCGATGCGTTCTAACCCCTACAAATCCATATGCCCGCAGCACCCGTAGTGATTGTTTTAGCTGCGGGACGGGGTGAGCGCTTTGCTGCGTCTGGCGGCACTACTCACAAGCTTAGTGCGCTGCTGGCAGGCGTCAGTGTGCTCAACCACACGCTGGCCGCCGTCAAAGCCAGCGGCCTTGCGTTTCATGTCGTTGCCAGCGAGGTGTCGCGGCCCGGCATGGGTGAGTCGATTGCTGCGGGCGTGCGGGCCACGCCAGATGCGTCGTGCTGGCTGATATTGCCGGCAGATTTGCCGCTGGTGCGCGCCCAAACATTGCGTACCATTGCCTTCGCAGCGCCTTGCGCAGTAACCGTCCCCGCCTACCAGGGACAACGCGGCCACCCGGTGCGGTTTGATGCACGCCTCAAGGAAGAATTGATCAATTTCAAAGGAAATAAGGGTGCAGCGCAATTAATACGGGCGCAAGCAGCTATTAATTCAGTAGCAGAAATAAATGTCGATGATGAGGGAGTGGTCGCCGACATTGACACGCTTGACGACTTGCGGCGCGCTGAAACGCTTTTGGGTAGCCGGTTACTGTGAAGCGTTCAGGCGCTTAAGCAAGTCACCCAGGGCGCGGTCATGTATGCCGACCTTGCGCAACCCGTCGTAGGTTTGCTGGGCGTAGTCGCGCGTTGTGCCGTAGCGCCCTGATGCTTCGGCAAATATCTTCAGGTAGGTCGCATGCGGCAGCTCGCCAGTGTGGTCGGGGCTGGTTTTTGACAGCGTAAATGCCAGCGCCGTAACGGCCGTTTTTTCACCGTTGTGCAAAGTTTGGCAGCGTAGCCATTTGGGGTCGTACACGGCGTTGGGCATTTCGCGCTCCCACAGTGGCACCAGCGCCGCTGCAACCTTTGCGCGCGGAATACGAAACACCATGCCCTTGCAGCTGCCGCCTGGCAACAGGCCAAATACCAGGCCGGGGCACTGGGGTGATCCGCGGTTGTAGGTGCTCCACATTTTTAATGCGCGGTGGTAGCCACGGGCGGTGGCAAAGCGCTGCTCGGCAAAGGCAAATTCAGGCCGCCAGATCAGCGAGGCGTAGCCAAAAATCCACAAATCAGTTTTGCCACCCCATTGGGCCACGATGGCTTCAAGCGAATGCGCTGGGTTGGCCAGGTTTGCGGGGTGAAGTGGGGAATGCAAGGTCACAAGCAGACTTTACAATGCGGGCAGTTTAAAAAAAGGATGTTTTTCCATGTTTTCTCAAGACGATGACAGCCAGCAGGGTTTTGTTCTGGCGTTCGTATTTGCCGTGGTGGCGTTGGTAATTGCAGCCGTGATTGGTATGGGTATTTACCAGCGCGGCAAGGCGCCAAAACCAGCCGCCGGTACACCTGCTGCGGTACCGGCTGCAGTTGCGCCTGCCGCTGGTGCTGCTGCCCCTGTTCCCGCGCCGCTGTCGGCCAGCACGGCGCAGTCCGCAATGGACGCAGCGAGCGTCAAGGTTGAAAACGGCGTGGTGAAGTTTTACTTTGCCTCTGGCAAAGCCGATCTGGCAGCCGGTGCGCCCGATGCGCTGGCTGATGTCATCAAAGCTGCCAAGGCGGGCCGCAAGCTGGTGATTTCTGGCTTTCACGATGCCACCGGCAGCGCCGTAAAAAATGCCGAGCTGGCCAAGCAACGCGCTTTTGCCGTGCGTGACGCCCTGAAGGTCGCTGGTGTTGATGACGCCAGTATGGAATTGAGAAAGCCTGAGCAAATGAACGACAGCGGCACCGACGCCGAGGCGCGCCGCGTCGAAGTCGCTCTGCAATAAGGCCGGCCGGCAGTTGGCTGGTCGGCGCTGGGGTTTGGTACCCATTTGGTAACCAGAACCGTGCCAATTGGGTGGGTGTGCCGCTACCATGGGGTGAGTAACTGAATTACTACTCCCCAGTACCCCTCACCTTTTTTGAAAGGTATCCCACATGGCTGCCTCGCCCCAAACTCAAACCCTCAACCCTGCAATTGCGCGCGTTACTGCCCGCATCATTGAGCGCAGCCTCACGCGCCGCAGTGCCTATCTGGCGCAAATAGACGCCGCCGCCACGCGGGCAAGAAGCGCGGACCGGATGGGCTGCGCGAATTTGGCGCACGCCGTGGCGGGAGCGCCAGTGGATGACCGCTTCAAAATCGTCGCCAAGCATGTGCCCAACATCGGCATAGTGACCGCGTACAACGACATGCTGTCAGCCCACACGCCGATGCAGCCGTATCCTGACCTGATCAAAGCAGAAGCGCGCAAGATGGGTGCCACCGCACAAGTCGCAGGCGGCGTGCCCGCCATGTGCGACGGCGTCACGCAAGGCACTGCGGGCATGGAACTCAGTTTGTTCAGCCGTGACGTGATTGCTATGGCTACTGCGGTGGCGTTGTCACACGACATGTTTGATGCCGCGCTCATGCTGGGCGTGTGCGACAAAATTGTGCCGGGCCTTTTGATTGGTGCGCTGCATTTTGGGCACTTGCCCACGGTGTTTGTGCCTGCCGGGCCCATGCCTTCGGGCATTCCCAACAAAGAAAAAGCTGCTGTGCGCGAGCTGGCCGCGCAAGGCCTGGTAGGTCGGCCGGAGCTTTTAGAGTCGGAAATGAAGTCTTATCACGCGCCCGGCACCTGCACGTTCTACGGCACAGCCAACAGCAACCAGATGCTGCTGGAAGCCATGGGCCTGCACGTACCGGGCACTGCGTTCGTCGCGCCCGGCGGCGACTTGCGTGATGAGCTGACACGCGAATCGGCACGCACCGTGCTTGGCATCATCAAGTCGAAAAGATACGCGCCTATTGGCCACATCGTTGATGAAAAAGCAATCGTCAACGCCATGGTCGCATTGCTCGCCACGGGAGGTTCAACCAACCATTTGATTCACTGGGTCGCGGTGGCGTACTCGGCAGGCATCACCATTGACTGGAACGACTTCTCAGACTTGTCAGACGTGGTGCCAACGCTCACGCACGTCTACCCCAACGGCAGCGCTGACGTGAACCAGTTTCAAGCGGCGGGCGGCACCGGGCTGGTCATCAGGGAACTGCTTGACGCTGGTTTTATGCACGCCGATGTGTTGACCGTGCGCGGTGGCGGCATTCGTGAATACACGCGTGAGCCTTATTTAAGTGGCGCGGCTCTGGCGTGGGCTGATGCGCCCGATTCAAAAGACGAGACGATTGTGCGCAGCGTGGCCAAGCCCTTCAGCGCCACCGGCGGCTTGAAGCTGCTGCAAGGCAACCTGGGCCGCAGCGTGATCAAGGTGTCCAGCGTGCCCAATGACCGGCATGTAATTGAAGCGCCTGCCCGCGTGTTTGATTCTCAGCAAGGCTTGCTCGATGCCTTCAATGCAGGTGAGTTGGAGCGCGACGTGATTTGCGTGGTGCGCTGGCAAGGCCCGCAGGCCAACGGCATGCCCGAGCTGCACAAGCTCACGCCGCCATTGGCTGTGCTGCAGGGCAAGGGTTTTAAAGTCGCGCTGGTTACCGACGGCCGCATGAGCGGCGCTTCAGGAAAGGTTCCAGCCGCCATTCATGTGTCGCCCGAAGCCGCAGCGGGCGGGCCGCTGGCCAAGGTGCGCGATGGCGACGTGATTCGACTTGACGCACTCACCGGCGATTTGAATGTGCTCGTGTCGGCAGAACAATGGGCCGTGCGACCCATTGACACCATGCCGCTGGCCCTGGGCGAAACCGATGCACACGGCATGGGCCGTGAGCTGTTCAGCCACATGCGTCGCAGCGCGCTGACTGCAGAAGAAGGTGCTTTGTCATGGATGTAACTCTCAACATCACAGGAAAACTCACCGCGCTGCAAGTTATGCAAGATGCGCCGGTTATTCCGGTCATTGTGCTGACCGATGTTGCGCAAGCCGTGCTGATGGCACGCGCGCTGGTTGCAGGCGGCATTCGCATGCTGGAAGTAACGCTGCGTACGCCCCAAGCGCTGGCCTGTATTGAAGCGATTGCCCGCAATGTGCCCGACGCGATGGTAGGCGCAGGCACCGTGCGCAACCCGCAAGATGCGCAAGCCAGCGCCATTGCCGGTGCACGTTTTATCGTCAGCCCTGGCTACACATCGGCTTTGGGGCAAGCCTGCCGTGACACTGGCTTGCCGCTGCTCCCTGGCGTGGCCACCGGCAGTGAAATCATGATGGCGCAAGCCGATGGGTTGAATGAACTCAAGTTTTTCCCGGCCATGCAGGCAGGCGGTCCAGCCATGCTCAAAGCCTGGGGCGGCCCGTTTGCTGATGTGCAATTTTGCCCAACTGGCGGCGTGAGCGCGGCCAACGCAGCGGACTTTTTATCGCTGCCCAACGTGGCGTGCGTCGGAGGGTCATGGCTTACACCGGCTGAGGCCTTGGTGCGAGGCAACTGGGCGCAAATCACTGCGCTGGCTTTTCAGGCCAGCCGATTGACGCGCAACTAAGTAATAAAAGTACTTTTCGCCCAATAAATACGAGCGTAAACAGCTACTAAATTTATAGCTATCGTTAGCGCAATCCTGCTCCAGCGCCACCTTCAGCGCGCTGAATCAGCTCAATCTTGTAGCCATCAGGGTCAGTGACAAATGCAATCACGGTTGCGCCGCCTTTTACCGGCCCGGCTTCGCGTGTGACGTTGCCGCCGGCGGCTTTTATTTTCTCCACCGCTGCATAAGCGTCTGGTACGCCTAGCGCGATGTGCCCGTATGCCGTGCCCACGTCGTAGTTTTCAACGCCATGGTTGTACGTCAGCTCAATTTCAGCTTGCGCCGGATTGCCTTCGTAGCCCACAAACGCCAGACTGTATTTGTACTCGGTGTTTTCAGAACGGCGCAAAAGCGCCATGCCCAATACGCCAGTGTAAAAGTCTATAGAACGTTGAAGGTTGCCAACGCGGAGCATGGTGTGGAGTAGTCGCATCGCCCAATTATGCAGACGATGCGCTGCGCGTGCATCACCCCAGGTTGAGTTCTTTGTGCTCGCCCAGGCTTTTTGGCGGCTCACCCGTGATGGCAGCTTTCGCCATTTTGGCAAGCTGCACCATCTTGCTTTCAGTGACGTTCCAGAACTCTGCGTGGCCGATTTCTACGCCCAGCAGTGCCAGATCGGGGTCAGTAGCGCCGCCCGGAAACCATGCCTTGGCAAATGGCGTAAAAAGGTAGTCTTTTTTGGTCTGGTCTTCAATAAGCGTGGCCGTGCCCGACACCGATACGTACCTATCGTCGCCCGGATGGGAATAGGAAACGTTGACTCTCGCATCTACAGCCACACAGCTCGCAATTTCGCTTTTACGGGAAATGAAAAAGTACAGCTGCGAGCCTTCGTCGCCCGCTTTGTTTTGCGTCGTCAAGGGCGCGCTGTGCATTGCGCCGTCGGTGTGGCGGTGAGTGAGCATGCCGAATTTGATGCCTTCAATCAAATTCCACAGGGTTTTTTCATCAGTCGGTTTGGTCATGGTTTTTCCGTAAAGTACATTCAAAATAAATTGCGCAGCACCCAAAGTGCAGAGAAAAACAAACTTTAGGTTGTGCAGGCACTGCGTCGCATCAGTCAGGCGTGACAAAGCCTGTCAGCCATCGACTACAGCGTGTGCGGGCATGGCCTACAACTGCCAAAATAGCTGCACAGTTCGACCAAGGCACAAGCCGCACCTTTAGCCCCTCTTTCAGGAAACAGCCATGACATCACCCCACGCTTACCCGTCGACTTTGAAGCCGTTCAAAACTGCGTCTGGCAAAGCTGGCAAGTTTTATTCGCTGCCAGAGCTGGCCAAGCAGTACCCTAACGTCAAGCGCCTGCCGATTTCCCTGCGCATCGTGCTTGAATCGGTGCTGCGCCATTGCGACGGCAAGCGCATCACCAGGCAGCACATTGAAGAGCTTGCCAACTGGCAGCCCAACGCCGCGCGCACGCAAGAAATTCCGTTTGTTGTATCGCGCGTGGTGCTGCAAGACTTCACTGGCGTGCCGCTGCTGGCCGACCTGGCCGCCATGCGCAGCGTGGCGGTAAAGCTGGGCAAAAACCCGAAGCTGATTGAACCGCTGGTACCCGTTGACCTGGTGGTGGACCATTCCATCATGGTCGATTTTTATGGCCAGAAGAATTCAATCGATCTGAATATGAAGCTGGAATTTCAGCGCAACAACGAGCGCTACCAGTTCATGAAATGGGGCATGCAGGCGTTTGACACTTTTGGCGTGGTGCCGCCGGGCTTTGGCATCGTGCACCAGGTCAACCTCGAATATCGGGCGCGCGGCGTGCACAAAACAAAAGATGGCGTGTACTACCCCGACTCTCTCGTCGGTACAGACAGCCACACCACCATGATCAACGGCATCGGCGTGGTCGCTTGGGGGGTGGGCGGTATTGAGGCAGAAGCCGCCATGCTGGGCCAGCCGGTGTATTTTTTAACACCCGATGTGGTGGGCTTTGAGCTGACTGGCAAACTGCGAGAAGGCGTGACCGCAACCGACCTGGTGCTGCGCGTGACCGAGCAGCTGCGTAAAGAAAAAGTAGTCGGCAAGTTCGTCGAATTTTTTGGCGAAGGCACCCGCACACTGAGCCTGCCCGACCGCGCCACCATCGGCAACATGGCGCCTGA
>JANNCT010000171.1:0-28796 GCA_031386895.1 Polaromonas sp. | reverse complement strand
CGTACATGCTCAAAATGGTGACCTGCCAGCCGGCGCTTGCCATCGTCCCGGCAAGCGTGGCACAGGCACGCTCGGTCCCGCCACCCAGAGAAATATCACCGATAAAAAGGCACAAGTGACGCGACCGGGCAGACTTGCTGTGCAAAGCTGTCACGTGGGGAAGTAGTGGGTCGTCGTCGGGTGGATGTGCCATTTAGCTTGATGAAAAGCAAATCAGTGTTCGCGTAATGAAAACCGTACAAGGAGCCAGCCTTGCCAGTTATTCACACTGCGGGCTCCCGCCCCAGCGATGCAAGCGTGGGTGCGGTTGTCGCCGCTCATAACTGACCTTCAACCGTCAACCTTTGCCTGCAGATCCAGGGCGCTTTCGCAGGCCGGGTCAGGGCAGGGGTATCGGCAGTGCGCTGACCAAATCCGCTACGCTGATTTCCAGGGCGCTCTCGGCATCTGGGTTATTTTTGGTGAAATCTTCTCCATTGACGTTGACCCATATCGGGGTTGTTCCAGTGGGCAAAGTGCCTGTACTCAGTTGAAATACGCGGCTGGAATTTAAAGTACCACTGGCGACGATTGCATCAAAAACCTTGATCGTTCCAGGCCCACCGGTTGGGTCCGCTGTGGTCTTGAAGGTCGAGATAAATACCGTCTCGGTAGCGGGCAGCATAGACCGGACGATGTCTGCCCCGGCGCTGTTCAGTTGACCCCAAACAGCCACATTTACCGGCGTGCTGGACATGCTTGCCAGCGCTTGGGCGTTGGCATTTGTGTCGGTCACGACGACTGTTGTAGTGGTTGTGCCAGACGTTGTGGTACCGCCCGTGGTGGGGCTTTTGGATGCGCCACTGGTATCACCACCACCACCACCACCACCGCAGGCGGCTACAACAACCAGCAGAAGGGTGGCAATCGCCCAGCGGGCGCGCATCGGCCAGGGTGAATTGCGCAGCAGCGTTGAAGACTGGGTCTGCTCTGTCAAGGGCTCACCCTTGAGTCGCATCAGTTTGAAGGGCAGGAAGGTGTTCATGGAAATTTCCGTCCATTTAAAAAGGTGTAGGCGCCTGATGCCGATGGGCGTGTGTACCAGTCAGTGCTTTGCGTGCCGCCCGAGTTTCCCCAAGTGATCATGTCGGGATAAGCCACTACGACGTTGATCGTTTCCCTGGGGTACGCCCAGTCATAAGGCAAGTGAATGGCCCAGGGCAAATTGGGTGCCGAATTGGTAGCGCCTGTCACATAGGTCCGCGTGAAGTTTATTTTGTCTGTGCTGTCATCCACCGTGCCATAAAGGCTGCTGTTTTTAGCCCATTCAGTAGGTTTTTTTCCTGCCAGATGCACTTCTCGTTGACTGTCATCTGACCTGAAAATGAACGGGTCGTAAGGTGGTGACGGGAAGGTCGTGGCGATCGGCGCCGTGAAAGTAACTTCGACGGTAAAGATTTTGGTCGGCTGCACATCGCAGCCCTGTCCGGTGTTGTAGAACGCCCGGCAGTCGCCTGTGGCTGCCAGGTTGTTTGGTAGCCAGTCGTGCGCATCATCCAGCAGGCGAATCACCAAACCAGACGCGTCAAGCTTGGAGCCGTTGGTCGGCGTGGTGACATAAGTCGCTGACAAGCCTTTGGCATGTACGGCGGGTGCGGTCTCATCGAGTGCGAAAGATCCGTTGGTGCTGGACAGCGTTGGCAAAATAGTCTTGGTTGAAAGGTCGGGCCGGGTCACCACAATGCTGGCCACTTTGTCTGCATTGATGCCTTCCAGTCGAACAGCAAAACCGCTGTGAACAGTTCCCCCCCGCGCATCGAGCCGGTAGCTAAGTTTGATTTTTTTGACCTGGCCACTGGCGTGCAGGACTTCCTGGCTGCGGTATTTCACCACCAGGTCGTTGAAGTCAAAGTCCAGTTTGGCTGGCCACAGGTCTTCATATGCCACCGTGGCCCAAGTTTCAGCGCCCGGGAAATAGCGCGACTTGGCCAGCGTCGCGTCATTCGGAAATTCATCCAGTGCATCGGCTACACCGTCGCCGTCCGTGTCCGCATTGGCCCCCGGCGCCAGCATGGTCTGAATGCCGCCTGGTGTGGTCAGGTTGGACATTGATTCTTTGCGTTCAACATGCAATGCCAGTACCAGGTCATTGAAGTCATGATCAGAAGACGCGGAAGTGCGCAGGTAGTCTTCCATGGCCAGCACCAGACGCTGGTAGCCGGTTTCTCCATTGCCTACCGCCCCTTCTTTCATGATCAGGCCATGGCGATGCAGGTTAGCGGGTGATGCCTTGGGCTCTGGATTGAGGTTGCCCAGGGTGTAGTAGACCCAGTTGGGGTCTATCGCATCCTTCACACCCGAGGTGTTGCCCGGATTGCCGAGATTGGACGTGGCAAACGGTTGATGCCGGCCGTTGGTGCCCACCCAGCCGTTGGCCACGACAAAAAACCCCATGGCCTTGCCTGCAGGGATCTCGCCCAGGTAAACAGTTGGGCCGGAGCCACCGGACGCGCGGGGCAGCGGCGAGTCTTGGGACGCATCCGGAAAAAAGATGATTTCGCTGCTGCTCACATCGCTCGCTTTGGCCGGCGGATTCAGGGGGTCATAAATAAAGTATCCGACGCTGTTGCGAAAACCGGCGCCTTCTGTGACAAACGTTGCCCAGACTTTGGAGGTCTGGCCGCTTTTCATGATGATGTTCGATTGCTCATCGGTCGACGGAAATACCGCATTGCTGCGTATGTCTTTGCGTTCCGGCAGGGTTGCGTTGACCTGCGTGTACAGCGTACTGGGAACCACCGAGGTTTGGCCGGCTGCAGCCAGCAAGTCCAGCAGAGCCACTATGTCAGTCTTGCCGGCGGCAACCAATCGGGCACGGTCGCCGGCATTGTTGGCTTTGGGGAACAGATCAAAACCCAAATGCAGGGGTTGACCCCCTGGCACCACTGCGCCGTTGACCCCGGTGCTGTAGGGCGTGTCGGTGTCGGCGGCTGCCGCACCTCCGGAGGTCAGGTAACGCCAGGCGGTATCGACTTTGCCAAACGGGCTGGTGATGTCAGTAAAACCGGTCAGAATGCCAGCATTGACCGAGATCATCACGGCCAGGCTGACCGGTTTGAGCAAATGTTTCTTGAGCATACATATTCCGTTTAAAGTTTTGTTTTTATAAGAAAAACAGCCGGAAGGGTCACGCCGCGATGTACTTTTGAGCAGCCAGCCTTGCCTTCTGAAGGCCTGAGCAGATTCTCCCACTGCGAATTTTCATATTGTTACGATTTTGTTAAATCGCCCGGCAGCTAAGTTCCATCCGGCGGGTCAGCGCTCAAAGTTGTTGCACCCAAACCGTGTCGGGCTTGCCAGCTAACGCGTGATTTTTCGGCGTGGTGCTTGCTGGCGCTTCAGGGTTTCAGGGATTCAGGCGCACACCCACGATTCGAGGCGGGCGAGCTACGGCTGGATTCGCTAGCCAAATCCATTCAAATCCATTCAGTAATGATCCTGGCATGCATTTGCGGGTGTGTCGATTTGTCTATTCTGGTGCCAAGCTGTTACAAATGCCGCAGATTGAACCAACAGGTCGCAAAGAAAAAACGAAATCAGATGCTGTTTTACAAAGCAGTACGCGGGCTCGCAAAGCTGGAAAAGCCTGCCGAACCAAGCCGCGCGGGCGATGCAGCCTAACCCACAGGCCAGGCCAGCTTGCCGCTCACATCCATGTGCGTCAGGTACACGCGCAAATCAAACTCGTACTGGTGGTACTGGGGTTCCATGTAGGTGCAGAGCTTGTAGAAGTCCTTCTCGTGCTCTTTTTCTTTGATGTGGGCGAGCTCGTGCACGGTGATCATGCGCAAAAACTCGTCGGGCACTTCCTTGAACAACGACGACACGCGGATTTCGCGTTTGGCTTTCAGCTTGTTCCCCTGGACTCTAGAGATTTGCGTGTGCGTGCCCAGCGCGTGGGCGATGACTTGCAGGCGGTTGTCAAACGCGACTTTTGACAGGGGCTCGGAGCTGCGCAAAAACTCGTTTTTCAGCGCCATCACGTAGTCGTACAGCGCTTTGTCGGTGCGCACGCTGTGGGCGCGCGGGTATTTTTTAAGCAGCATGTCGCCCAGCCTGTCTTGGGCCTGCAACTGCTGGACTTGCGATTGCAGGCTTTCGGGGTAGGCGCTGAGGTATTTCACTGAATCTAACTACTATTAATTTAGGAGCTGCTTGCGCCCGTATTTATTGGGCTACAGGTCAAAAACATGTAAAAAATGATTAAAAACAAGCTTTCTTAATGTTTTGAGGTTCAAACTGCTTTAAAACTCTTTTCGCAGCGCAGGGAACAAAATCACATCCCGTATGCTGGCGCTATCCGTCAGCAGCATCATCAGCCGGTCAATGCCTACCCCGCAGCCGCCGGTGGGCGGCATGCCATATTCAAGGGCGCGGATGAAGTCGTGGTCGTAGAACATGGCTTCGTCGTCGCCACTGTCTTTGGCGGCTACCTGGGCGTTGAAGCGGGCGGCTTGTTCTTGGGCGTCGTTCAGCTCGCTGAAGCCGTTGCCAAACTCGCGGCCTGTGATGTACAGCTCGAATCGTTCGGTCACTTCAGGCCGAGCATCGTTGGCGCGTGCCAGGGGCGATATTTCGGTCGGGTGCTCCATGATGAAGGTCGGCTGCCAGAGCTTTTCTTCGACCGTTTCTTCAAAGTACATGACCTGCAGGCTGGCGAGGGATCGGGTGCTGAGGCGGTGTTTTTGCTCGTTGAAGCCCAGCTTTTTCAACGCGTCGGTCAGCCACACGGCATCGTCAACGCCCTTGCCTGCATCGGTGTGCTTCAAAATCGCTTCACGAATCGTCAGGCGCTCAAACGGCTGTTCTAAATCAACTGGCTTGTCGGCATAGCTCAACTGCAATGAGCCACAGATTTTTTGCGCTACGTCGCGTATCAGCGCCTCGGTGAATGTCATCAAGTCCTCGTAGTTCCACCACGCGGCGTAGAACTCCATCATGGTGAACTCGGGGTTGTGGCGCACGCTGATACCTTCGTTGCGGTAGCTGCGGTTGATCTCAAACACGCGCTCAAAGCCGCCCACAATCAGCCGCTTCAGGTACAGCTCAGGCGCAATGCGCAAAAACATTTCCTGGTCTAGGGCGTTGTGGTGCGTCTTGAAGGGTTTGGCGTTCGCCCCGCCGGGGATGGGGTGCAACATCGGCGTTTCAACTTCTAAAAAGTCGTTCGCCACCATGAATTCACGAATGCCGCTGACGGCTTTGCTGCGCGACATGAAGCGTTTGCGTGCTGATTCGTCGGTGATCAAATCAACATAACGCTGGCGGTATTTGACCTCCTGGTCGGCCATGCCGTGAAACTTGTCGGGCAGCGGGCGCAGGCTTTTGGTGACCAGGCGTATGGCGGTGGCGTGAATCGACAACTCGCCGGTTTTGGTTTTAAACAGGGTGCCAGTGGCCCAGACAATGTCGCCCAAGTCCCAATGCTTGAAAGCGTTGTGAATGTCTTCGCCCACGCCTTCGTTGTTGATGTAGACCTGAATGCGGCCACCCGATGGGCCAAACGATGCGTCTTGCAGCGTGGCAAAGCTGGCCTTGCCCATCACGCGCTTGAGCATCATGCGGCCCGCCACGCTAACGGTTACTGCCAGTGGTTCCAGCTCTTCTTTGGTTTTGTTGTCGTACTGGGCAAACAGGGCTTCGGCGCGGTGCGCGGGCTTGATGTCGTTGGGAAAAGCTATGCCTGCGGCGCGCAGGGCAGCCAGCTTGTCACGCCGCTCAATCATCAACTGGTTTTCATCTTGCGGGGCGGGGGCTAATACGGGAGCTGATTTAGGGGAGGGCGTAGTTTGGGGGGTCATGAACGGGTCGGTTGTGCGATAAACCGTTGATTTTAAGTTTTTACCGACTAGCAACGCTCGGCTGGGGCGGGCGGCGCTGGTTTCCGCCTTGATAATCTTTGCTATGTATTTGCGCGCTGGCGTTTTTTCACTTGGTTTATTGCTGATTAGCCGCCTGCTGGGGCTGGCGCGCGAGTCGGCGCAAGCCGCTGCATTTGGTGCCAGCGGCATGGGCGACGTGGTGATTGTGATGTTCACACTGCCGGATTTGCTGGTGGGGGTGCTGGTGAGTGGGGCACTAGCTTATGTGCTGTTGCCTGCGTGGGCCAAGCAGGCGCAAACTGGACGTAGGCCCGCGCTCACCAGGTTGGCGGTAAACCTGGGCTTGGCTGCGCTGGCTATTGGCGCGTTGCTGTGGGTTTTCAGGGGAGCTGTGGTGCAAGCCTTGGCACCAGGCCTGCGCGGTGAAATGCGGGCGCTTTCAATCACGTCAATCGGCTGGAGCGCTGCTGTACTGCCCCTTGCGATGGTTGCCGCGCTGTGGGCAACCCGGCTGCAGCACGAACGGGATTTTGTCGGCATGTACGCCGGCAATCTGCTCGTCAATATGGTGCTGGTTGCCGGCCTGGTTGCGGCGGGGAGTTTGGCTGGGGCTGCGGGCGCTGCCCCAGCAACGGTGGTGGCTACTTTGGGCGGCTGCCTGGTGCTGGCGATGCTTTTGCGTTTGTTGTGGTTGGGTTGGCGGCTTTCAAGGGCAAAGACCAAGTCAACGGCTTCTGCTTCTGCTTCTGCATCTGCATCTGCATCTGCATCTGCATCTGTTGCGTCTGACGTTTCAACATCGCCCGCAGCCAGTGTGTGGTTGTGGGCCGCGCTGGCATCCAGCCTGGCGCTGGTGCTGCCGCTGGTCGCGCGCAGTGTGGTGTCGCAGTCAGGCGAAGGTGCTTTGGCCAGTTTTAACTACGCGTGGAAGCTGATTGAACTGCCGCTCGTACTGGCGCTGCAACTGGTGGCCAGCCTGGCTTTTCCGGCGCTGGCCGCTACTGTGCCGCAGTCGCCAGAGCGGCTGCAGGCGTTGCAAGTTGCTTTTGCGCTGGCGTGGGCATTGGCATGTGCGGCGGCGGCTGTGGTGGCCACGTTTTCATTGCCTTTGGCAAGCGTGTTGTTCGGTTGGGGCAGCATGACGCCTGCAGGTCTGGAAGTGATTGCGCGCTGGAGCGCTATCGGTGTGTGGTCGTTGTTGCCGCAAGCGTTGATTGCGGTGCTGCTGACGCTGATGGCCATTACAACCCGAATGCAAGTAGCGGTAGTGGTTTATGCCTGTGCGCTGGCCGGGCTTTTGGTTTTTGGGTTTTTTGGCTCGTCGCAGGGGCCCGGCGTGATGTGGGCACTCAACGTGGCGTTGGCTGCAGCGGCGGCGGTGTTACTGGTCACTGAACGCAAAGACGTTGCCAGTGCGCTGCCGTTTGTGGCTATGGCTGCTCCGTTGTTGGTCTGCGTGGCGCTGGTCCTGCTTAAACCGTTGTGGTTTGGCATGAGTTTGCCAGTTGCCACTGGGTTAGCTGGTGGCTATGCCTTATTAGTGCTTGCAAGCGGCGTGGCGTCCAGCCCCGCGTTAAGGCGGCTAGTTTTACTAAAATTAAAGCCTGGGGTTCGCCCCAGCGGCGCTTGACGCACTAACTTGAAGCCCCACCTCAACTGCAATGATTGATCTGCTAGCCATCACCAACTCGCCAGAAACAGCCGCGCGTCTTGACGCGATACCTGGCATGCGCGTGTTTGTAGACCTGGAGCGCAACGGCAAGGCAGAGCGC
Source organism: Polaromonas sp. (assembly GCA_031386895.1). Classification (GTDB taxonomy): domain Bacteria; phylum Pseudomonadota; class Gammaproteobacteria; order Burkholderiales; family Burkholderiaceae_C; genus Polaromonas. Next base: position 21,163 of record JANNCT010000171.1, on the reverse strand, counting down.
CAGGCTGGGCGAAACACCTTCATCAGCAGCCATACGATTGGGGACATTGGCCGCGTGAAAGCAGTGCTGAAACACGCCAGACTTATGGTGCGCATCAACCCCTACCAGGCAGATGATGAAGCTACTTGCCGGGCTGAAATTGAGGCGGTTCTGGCGCAAGGTGCCGACATGCTGATGCTGCCCATGTTTAAAACTGCGGGCGAACTGCAGGCGTTTTCCCGCTTGGTTGATGGCCGCGTTCCGATAGTTGCGTTGCTGGAAACCAGCGGTGCACTGGAGTCTCTGCAAGACTGGATCGATACGCCCGGGCTGTTCGAAGTATTTGTGGGCTTGAACGATTTGCACTTGTCGCTTGGCTGCCGGTTCATGTTTGACCCGTTGGCGCTCGGCCACGTTGACCGCGTAGCGCTAGCAGCCAAAGCGCAGGGACTGCGTTTTGGTTTTGGCGGTATTGCACGACTGGACGAAGGTGCCTTACCGGGCCGTGATGTGCTGGCCGAGCATGTGCGGCTGGGTTCAAGTGCTGTAATTTTGTCGCGTACTTTTTTCAGTACTGACACTTTGGAAGCTGCCGAAAAAGCCATTGGCGAACTGCGCAGTTGCGAGTTGGCTCTGGCCCAGCGCAGCCGTATTGAAATGAGCCAAGACCAGGCGAGGATTGCGGCGCTGATCCACCGCGTGGCAGGTGGAGTGGGTGCAGCGCGATGAAGCGGCTCACTGATATTGGCTTGTCGGTGCTGGCGCTGTTTTTGCTGTCTCCCATTTTGCTGGTCGCTGCGGTGGCAGTTTTCATCGATTCCGGTGCACCGGTGTTTTTCAAGCAAACGAGGGTGGGCGCCGGTGGGCGTCTATTCGGCATGTTCAAGTTTCGAAGCATGCGGCGTGACGCCGAATCGACTGGCCCGTATTTCACGCAAGACAACGATGCGCGCATCACCCGCGTAGGGAAGTTCATTCGCCGTACCAGCATTGACGAGCTGCCGCAGCTCATCAACGTGCTGTTGGGCGACATGAGCCTGGTCGGCCCGCGCCCGGACGTGCCAGCGCAGCAGGAGTTGTATAGCGCTGATGAGTGGCAGCAGCGCTGCAGCGTTCGGCCGGGCATTACGGGGCTGGCGCAAGCGCTTATCCGCAGCGTAGGCACGCACCAGGACCGCCTGGCGCTTGACCTGCGCTACACGCGTGAGCACAACGCTTGGCTGGACCTGAAAATCTTGTGGCTGACGCTGGGCCGACTCAACAGCAAAGGCGGCAACTGATGTGCGGCATATTTGGTTACTGGAGCCGCAGCCGAACGCCGTTGGCCGATGCTGCGCTGGAGACAATGGCGCAAAAGCTGGTACACCGTGGCCCAGACGACCAGGGCATTTGGCACCAGCCACAGCGCGGCGTAGGCATAGGCAACCGTCGCTTGTCCATTATTGATATTGGCGGCGGACACCAGCCGTTTGTCAGCGATGACGGGCAAGTGGCGGTGGTGCAAAACGGCGAAATATTTAATTTTGTTGAGCTGGCCAACGAGTTGCGGGCTCAGGGCGTGCAGCTCAAAACTGTGTCTGATACTGAAGTTATTTTGCGGTTGTATGAACGCGAAGGCATCAGCTTTGTCAGCAAGCTCAATGGCATGTTTGCCATTGCGATTGACGATGCGCGTGAAGACGCCTTGTACCTGGTGCGCGACCGTGTGGGCGTCAAGCCCTTGTACGTGCTGGACGACGGCGAGCGCATGCTGTTTGCTTCAGAAATCAAGTCAATTTTGCCTCTAGCGCAATCAAATCGGGCGCAAGCAGCTATTGATTTAGTAGCAATTCACCACTACCTGACGTTCAACTACATTCCCGCACCGTGGACGATTTACGAGAACATCAAGCACGTGATGCCGGGAACGTGGATGAAGTTCAGCCGTCAACCAGGTGCGATGGGCGTTCAAACCCAGCGCTGGTGGAGCCTGGCCGACCAGCGCGAGCAAGATTACAGCTTTGGCGATTGGTCTGAGCAATTCATGGCGATTCTCGATGACGCCACCCGCATTCGCCTGCGCGCCGACGTGCCGTTTGGCGCATTTTTGTCGGGCGGGGTAGACAGCAGCACGATCGTTGGCCTGATGGCCCGGCACGTCACGCGGCCAGTCAAAACCTTTTGCATCGGCTTTGAAGACCCGCGCTATGACGAATCCGCTTTTGCCCAGCGGGCAGCGCAGCGTTTTGGCTGCGACCACACCATGGAAGTAGCCGAGCTGAACATGTTGAACCAGTGGCCCAAAGTGCTTTACCACCTGGACCAACCGCACGGCGATGCGTCTTTTATGCCTACGTTGCGCGTGAGCGAGCTGGCAGCCAGGAACGTCAAGGTGGTGCTGACTGGCGACGGCGGCGACGAGCTTTTTGCGGGGTACGACAAATACGCCGCATTCTTCGCGCGGCCCGATGCGCAAAAGATGCCGTTGGATGATTTCCAAAAGCAGTATTTCGATTCAATTTCGCTGTTTTCGCCCGCTGCAAAAAATGCGCTGTACCAGCCGAATATGCGTAAACAAGTCGAAGGCATCGACAGCTTTCATCAAGCCGCCAAGCCCTGGTTTGATGAGGCAGAGCACTTTGACCGCGTCAACCAGGCGCTGTACCTCGACATGCAGCTGCTGCTAAGCGGCAACAATTTGGTCAAGCCCGACCGAATGGGCATGGCGGTAAGCATCGAGGCGCGTACGCCGTTTTTGGACTACCGCATGATGGAATTTGCTTTCCGCTCGCGCGGCGCGACCAAGCTCTCAAGCGATGGCGACAAAAAGCACTGGTTCAAAAAAGCCGCTGCGCCATTGATCGGCGAGGACTTGGCGCACCGCAAAAAGCAGATGTTTACCGTGCCTGTGGGCGACTGGTTCAAAGGCGCCAGCTACCCATGGCTAAAAGAAACGCTACAAAAAAGTGAGCTGCTTGCGCGCATATTTATTGCGCCAGAGGTCGATTTAATGCTTGAAAAGCACAAAATAGGCGCTGCAAACTACACCCGCGAGCTGCGTGCGCTGGCAGCGCTGGCGTTGTGGCATGAGGGGCAGAAAACTGAAAGTAGGGTGCCGTCATGAGTCGAAAACTATTGTTCGTCACCTATGGCGGCGGCCATGTATCGATGTTGCTCCCAGTCATACGGCAATTGCGTTTGCTGTCGCCTGGTATCGAATGCGTCCTTCTGGCGCTGACCACTGCTTACGGCATCGCTAAAAACGCTGGCGAGCAGCCTTTGGGATACAAGGATTTTTTGCATTTGGTCGACGAACGGCAGGCACTACAGTGGGGTGCGTCCCTGTTGGGAGCAAACAGGAGTCCAGACGTGTCGCGTGAAGAATCCATTGCCTACTTGGGCATTAATTATTTGGATTTGATTGCGCAGCATGGGCAAGCTGGTGCGGCGCAGTTGTATGCCGAGAAAGGACGTTACGGATTCGCGCCCTTGCGCTTTATGAATCTGTTGATAGAAGCCATAAATCCTGACGTGGTGGTTGCCACCAACTCCCCGCGCAGCGAGGAAGCTGCATTGGCCGTGGCGGTTGCGCGCAGTGTTCCCAGTGTAGGCATGGTTGATTTGTTTGGTCTGGACAGCGACACCTACGTGCTGCGCGACATCAAGCCCGACTGGACGTGCGTGATCGCCGATTCGGTGCGCGACCGCTTGATTAACCGGGGATTCGCTGCAGACAGAGTCAAGGTCACGGGAAATCCGGGTTTTGATGGTCTGTTCACGCCGCGAAATCGTGAATTGGCCGACGCATTTGTCAAGCGCAAGCGCTGGCAGGGCAAAAATATTATCTTTAACGCGGGCGCGTGGGAGCCAGTGTCTCACCCGGCTACCAATATTCCTGCAGGTCGAAGTTTCCCGATTGAAATCGAAGGCATTTTGCGTGGGTACGTCAAGAGTCGTCCTAACGCTGCGTTGATCCAGCGCTATCACCCTGGTGATTGGTTTCATTACCCACGCTTGCCCGATGAGCCCAATGTTCACTTTAGCGAGCCGCCGAACGAAGCGATTCACCCGCTGCTGTTGGCTAGCAGCGTTGTGGTTAATACCAACTCCACCGTGGGACTAGAGGCAGCGGTAGCTGGTAAACCGGTGGTGTCAATCGAGAATTCGCCGTCAGTGCACCATTGGTTCAGCTTGGCCGAGCTTGGTATTTCGCACCCAAGCCCTACGCATCTTGATTTGCCTGCGGTTTTGGATGAGGTGCTGGTGCATCGCCGCAGCAGCTTGAGCTTCCAATCCGACGGTCAGGCTGCGAGTCGCGTCGCTCAAGTGGTTTTAGACGCTGTGCAACATTGATATTTATACTCACTCGTACAAATTCATAATATTCAAACGTACTTATATGCTGAGCAATTCCACCATCTTAGTCACCGGCGGTACGGGCTCTTTTGGTCACGCTTTTGTGCCCATGACACTAGCGCGCTACAACCCGCGCAAGTTGATCATTTACTCGCGCGATGAAATGAAGCAGTGGGAGATGGCCAAGCTTTTTGCGGGTGATGAGCGAGTGCGTTTTTTTATTGGCGATGTGCGCGACCGTGAACGTTTGTACCGCGCCCTGGATGGTGTTGACCATGTCGTGCATGCGGCTGCTACCAAGATCGTGACCACCGCAGAGTACAACCCATTTGAATGCGTAAAAACCAATGTACACGGCGCGATGAACCTTATCGATGCATGCATTGATAAAGGGGTTAAAAGCGTGGTGGCGCTGTCTACCGACAAAGCCAGTAGCCCGGTTAACTTGTACGGCGCTACCAAGCTTGTTTCTGACAAATTATTTGTGGCGGGCAATTCTTATTCAGGCGGTGGGCGCACTGCGTTTTCTGTGGTTCGTTACGGTAACGTAATGGGCTCGCGCGGTTCAGTGATTCCGTTTTTCATGTCGATTCGTGAAAAGGGAGTTTTTCCTATCACTGACGAGCGCATGACGCGTTTCATGATCTCTTTAGAGCAGGGCGTTGAACTCGTTTGGCACGCTTTTGAGGACATGGAAGGTGGCGAAATTTACGTTAAAAAAATTCCTTCGATGCGCATCACTGACATTGCAAAAGCCGTCAGCCCTGGCGCTAGGCTTGAGACTGTGGGCATACGACCAGGTGAAAAGTTGCATGAGCAAATGATCAGTGAGGAGGACTCGCACTATACGTACGAGTACCCAGAGCACTTCAAGGTGTTACCAGCAATTCACAGTTGGCACAATGACTTCAAGCGGATTAAAGATGGCACGCGCGTTGCAGAAGGCTTCGTTTACTCCAGCCACACCAATGCGCACTGGATGTCGGCAGACGAGTTGGGCGTGTGGCTGAAGACGCATGCGCAAAAGATTGGGCATATTTAGCCATGATTCCCTACGCGACTCAAACGATCGAGGAGGCAGATCTGGCGGCTGTTAAGGCTGTGTTGACCAGCGGCTGGCTAACCCAGGGGCCGGCTGTGCCGCGCTTTGAGCAGGAGTTTGCCCTGTCGCACCAAGTGGGCCATGCGTACGCCGTGTCTAACGCAACTGCGGGCTTGCATCTGGCCTGCTTGGCGCTGGATGTGGGCCCTGGAGATTGGGTGTGGACCAGCCCGATCAGTTTTGTCGCCTCGGCCAACTGCGCGCTGTACTGCAGCGCGCAAGTTGATTTTGTCGACGTGGACCTGGTGTCCCGTAATATGTCTGTGGCAGCGTTGGCTGAAAAGCTGGCGGTAGCCAAGCAGCTGAACAAGCTACCCAAAGTCGTGATCCCCATTCATTTTGCAGGACTTCCCTGCGACATGTTGGGCTTGAGGGCTTTGGCAGACGAATACGGCTTTGCTTTGTTGGCTGACGCGTCTCACGCAGTAGGCGCTTCATATCTTGGCTTGCCCGTCGCAAGCCAATATGCCGACATCTCAGTGTTCAGTTTTCATCCAGTAAAAATTATTACCACGGGTGAAGGCGGCATGGTGACAACCAACGATGCTCGGCTTGCGGCGCGTATTGAGTTGTTGCGAAGCCACGGTATCACCCGTGATGCGCAGCACATGGAGGTGGCCCCTGACGGTGCTTGGGTGTACGAACAGCAAGCGCTGGGATTTAACTATCGGCTGACGGATATTCAGGCCGCCTTGGGCAGCGCGCAGCTCGATCGATTGCCTGTTTTCCATGCGCAGAGGGAAGCGCTGGCAGACAACTACCCTGCGTTGCTGACTGGCTTGGGAATGGTGCTGCCTGAAGTTCCAGTGGGTTACCGCAGTTCCTGGCATTTGTACGCGGTGCAGCTCGCGTGCGACCGCGCCCGCGTGTTTGCCCGAATGCGCGAGCAAGGAATTGGCGTGAATGTGCACTACATTCCCATCCATCTACAGCCCTATCAGCGGCGTTTGGGTGGGTTTTCAGAAGGCTACTGCCCCAACGCTGAAACTTATTACCGCGGAGCGCTTTCACTTCCGTTGTACCCAAAACTCACCACTGAACAACAGCAAGAAGTAGCGTACGCTTTGAGCCGTGCCATTGCCGAATGAAAACGGTGGCAATTGTGCAGGCGCGCATGACGTCTACCCGCCTGCCTGGGAAGGTTTTAATGCCGATTTTGGGTATTCCCATGCTGGCCTTGCAGATTGAGCGAATGCGCCGCTCGCTGTCGCTGGACGGCATTGTGATAGCAACGACCATTCACGCGGCAGATGATCCGATTGCCGCGCTGTGCAGTCAGCAGCAGGTGGCGTGTTTTCGCGGTTCGGAGCACGACGTGTTGTCCCGCTATGCTGGTGCAGCAAAGACTTTCGGCGCTGACGCCATCGTTCGCATTACATCTGATTGTCCATTGATGGAGCCACGGCTGATTGACCAGGCGGTCGGTGTTTTTGTTCAATCGGAGGGTAAATTGGACTATGTCTCCAACATGCTGCAGCCCAGCTTTCCGTACGGGCTGGCGGTTGAGGCGTTTTCACGCAACGTACTGGAACAAGCCAACAGCGAAGCAACCCAAGATGCCGAGCGGGAGCACGTCACTCCATTCATCTATTGGCGTCCCGAGCGGTTTCGCTTGCGTTCTATCAGCCACACCCCAAACCTCAGCCACCATCGCTGGACGGTAGATACGCCCGAAGATTTTGAACTGGTCTCTAAGATCTTTGCTGCACTTTATGCGGAAAACCCAAAATTTGACATGCAGCAAGTGCTTCAGCTGCTGGAAAATCATCCGCAGTGGCTGGCGATCAATAGCCATGTTGAACAAAAAATACCGGACGCAACGAACCATTGAAAAACAAAGCAAACCTATGACTTTTAAAACTGAACAAGAATCTTTTTGGGCTGGGGAGTTTGGAACCGCTTACATCGACCGCAACCAGGGAGACCCACTGCTGGCCGCTAACTTGGACTTTTTTTCCAAGGCGTTGCGAGGCGCGCGCGGCATTAAATCCTGCATGGAATTCGGTGCCAATATTGGTATGAATCTGCGGGCGTTGAAGCTTTTACATCCAGCCCTTGAGCAGCACGGCATCGAGATAAATGCCGATGCCGCGACGCAATTGGGATCTTTTATCTCGCCCGAACATGTATTTGAAGGCTCAATCCTTGACTACCATCCGGTCCAAAGCTTTGATTTAGTGTTGATTAAAGGGGTGTTGATTCATATCAATCCGGCTGAATTGCCGACTGTGTACGACCGGCTTTACAAAAGCACCGGCAAATACCTGATGGTTGCTGAGTACTACAACCCGGCACCTGTCGCCATACCGTATCGGGGCCACACTGATCGCTTGTTCAAGCGGGACTTTGCCGGCGAGTTGCTGGACACGTATAAGGATTTGAGCCTTGTGGACTACGGATTTGCTTACCGCCGTGACCCGAATTTTCCGCAGGACGACATCACCTGGTTTTTGATGGAAAAACGAGGTTGATATGCTGAAATATTGTTCTCGCTGCGTAATGCCTGACACCAAGCCAGATTTGATCTTGGATGAAGAAGGTGTTTGTAATGCCTGCCACAGCTACGAGCGCCGCAAGGAAGTCGACTGGACGGCGCGCGAAAAGGAGTTGGTCGAGGTCGTAGCGCGATACCGCAATCAGAGCGGGAGTAATTGGGACTGCATCGTGCCCGTCAGTGGCGGAAAGGACAGCACTTACCAAGTGGTACGCATGCTGCAGTTGGGTTTGAACCCGTTGTGCGTGACGTCCACCACCTGCGATGAGTCTGCACTAGGCCGCCTGAATATTGAGAACCTGCAAGCGCTGGGCGTAGACCACGTGCAGTTTTCACCAAATCCACTGGTACGCGCAAAACTTAACCGTATTGGCCTGACGCAGGTCGGCGATATCTCTTGGCCCGAACATGTTGGCATCTTTACGATCCCCGTTCGCGCTGCTGTGCAGTACAACGTGCCGTTGATTGTGTGGGGCGAAAATTCTCAAAATGAATATGGCGGGCCAGCATCCGCGTCTGACAACAACTTGCTGAACCGTCGGTGGCTAGAAGAGTTTGGTGGTTTGCTGGGGATGCGCGTATCTGACCTGATTGGCATGGAGGGCATCCAAGCCAGGCATTTGATTGCCTACACCTACCCGACAGACGAAGAGCTAGCGCGTGTTGGCGTGACCGGCCTTTTTCTGGGGCATTACCTGCCTTGGGATGGACTGTCTAACACTCTGATAGCCCAAGCCAATGGCTTTGTCAGCTACGACAAGGTGGTAGAAGGTTCAATGGTGAACTATGAAAATTTGGACAACCACCAGACGGGAATCCACGATTACTTCAAGTTCCTCAAGTTCGGCTTTGGCCGAACCACAGATTTGGCATGTCTGCACATTCGGCGAGGTCGTTTGAGCCGGCGAGACGGTCTGGATGCTGTTCGTCGCCTGGATGGCAAATTTCCATGGGTTTACCTGGGTAAACCGCTGAAAGAAATTTTGCAGCCTTTGGGTCTGTCTGTTGAAGACTTTGTGCGTGTTTGCGACCAGTTCACCAACAAAAAAATATTCTCGCGTGATGGTGCCGGCAAGCTCATCAAAGACGCAGATGGAAACCTCACCAAACTGGACAACCCCAACCTATGAAGTGCAGTGAGTGACGTTAGTCGTTATTGACTATGGTGCAGCCAACCTGGGTTCTGTATGCCGAGCATTGCGGCGCCTTGGAGCAGACCCATACGTGAGTGCTGACCCGGCGGATTTGCAGGCCGCAACCCACATCGTGCTGCCGGGTGTCGGCAGTTTTGCCGACTGCGCTCGCAACTTGCGCGACGGTGGTTGGGTGCAGGCGATTCAAACACAGGTACGTGAACACAATAAAGCCATGTTGGGCGTATGCGTAGGAATGCAGCTGCTGGCTGACGAGGGAACAGAGTGGGGCGTACACGCGGGGCTGGGTCTGGTGCCCGGCAGGGTGCAGCGCTTGAACGACTTGGGTTGCAAGTTGCGCATTCCCCATGTTGGCTGGAACGAGTTGAGCGTGCGCGCCGGGCAAGACCACTTGTTGCGCGGCGTCCCTAGCGGTAGCGACATGTATTTTGTGCACAGCTACGCCATGCATGTTGAAAACCCGGAAGACTTGTGGGCGACAGTGGATTACGGCGTGCCGTTGGCAGCGGTTGTGGGGCGAAACCGTGTGATGGGCGTGCAATTTCACCCCGAAAAAAGCTCCAAGGCCGGTTTAAAAGTGCTGCGGAATTTTTTGGATATCCCTGTGGCGGCCCCATGCTAAAGGTACGTGTCATTCCGACTTTGCTATGGAAAGGTTTGGGACTGGTCAAGGGTCGGGGCTTTGACAGTTCGCGGCGAGTAGGGCCAGTGCTACCCGCAGTCAAGGTCTACAACAACCGTGATGTCGACGAGTTGGTACTGGTCGATATTTTGGCGCACCAAACCGGTGAGGGTCCCGACTTGGAGTCTGTCAGCGATTTTGCTGATGAGTGTGTTGTGCCTTTCACCGTGGGCGGCGGCATTACCCACGTTGAGCAAATAGCCCAGCTGCTTCGCGCAGGCGCGGACAAGGTTTGCATTAACACCGCAGCGTATGAAGTACCAAGCCTGGTGCAGCAGGCGGCGTTGCGCTTCGGTGCCCAATGTGTAGTGGTCAGCATTGACGTACGCCCTATGCCCAGCGGCGGCTGGCGATGCTTTAGCCGCAATGGTTCCCATGACACCGGCAAAGACCCAGTGAGCTGGGCAAAAGAGTTGCAAGACGCGGGAGCAGGCGAGATTTTGATTACCTCGATTGACCGCGATGGCACCCTTGGCGGATACGACCTTGAACTGGTGGGCGCGGTTGTACAAGCTGTTAATCTGCCGGTTATCGCCAGCGGCGGTGCCGGGACCTATGAGCATATGCGTCAAGCTGTTCAAGACGCCGGTGCTGCTGCAGTAGCTGCGGCCAGCATGTTTCATTTCACAGAGCAAACGCCTGCCCAGGCCAAAGTGTTTCTTGCGGGTGCGGGCGTGCCCGTGCGGTCCGATTTCGGTGCCATCAAAGCGGCTGCGCTCTGATGTTGGAGCCTCTACGAGTTTCTTTTCGCGTGGACGCATCGCAGAAGATAGGGACTGGACACGTACGCCGCTGCTTGTCGCTGGCGCAGGCTTTAAAAAAGTTCGACGCGCAGAGCCGTTTCATTTGCAGGCAGCATGACGAAGTAAGCGCGCATCTGATACCGACGCATCAGGCATGCGATTGGTTGGCTGCGTCCACACAGACTTTTTCGGACAACGACCCAAACGTAGCGCCACCGTATGCGTCGTGGGGATTGGTCCCGTGGCAACTTGATGCAGATCAAACCATAGCCGTGTTAAAAAAAGCCCCAGTCGACTGGCTGGTGGTTGACCACTATGCATGGGATGCCCGATGGCATCAACGCGTCACTGCTGAGGTCAACGTGCGCCTGCTTGCTATTGACGATCTTGCTGACCGCTCTTTGTCGGCGGACATGCTGCTAGATCAAAATTTGGATCAAAACCATTTTGACAAATACAAACACTGCATTTCTTTTGCAGGGGAACGCGTGCGTTTAATGGCCGGACCCAGGTATGCGCTTTTATCTGATCGGTACAAACTTGCTCCGCGCTACGAATTCTCAAAAGTGGCGAGCAGTATTGGAATTTTCATGGGCGGCACTGACCCTGACGATTTGAGCTCACAGGTGTTGTTGGCATGCCGGGAAGTTGCCAAATTCACAGGCAGCATCACCTTGGTGTCGTCGCAGCAAAACCCACATTACAAAGGCCGCCTCGCGCTTGCCGCAAAATGGCCACAAACCCGCGTGATTCACGATTTGCCAGATTTAAGTGATTTTTTTGCATCGCATGATTTGCAAATCGGCTCTGGCGGCGGTGCCGCGTGGGAGCGATGCTGCATGGGTGCGCCAACCCTCGCCGTTGTTGCTGCCACAAATCAACAAGCAGTTCTGCCGCAGTTGGCTGATTTACAGGCTGTGCGACTTGTAGAGCTGACGAAATCTGACTCGTCCCTGCAGGCCTTTGGGAAAACGGTTGCTGAGCTTCTCGCTGATCCGGTGTCGCGCCAGCAGTTAAGCGAAAAATCCATCAGCTTGGTGGATGGTCGGGGAAGTGCCAGAGTCGCAGCGGTTTTGGCACTGGCGGTTTCTAGCGATTTGACGTTGCGGCCCGCCGTACTCGACGACGAGGCGTTGCTACTAGGGTGGTCGAACGAGAGTCAAACGCGACGCAATGCATTTGATACTGAGCCGATTGGCGCAACTTCGCACGCGGTCTGGTTGCGGTCCAGGCTTCGCGATACAGAGTCATGTGCTTTGTATATTGCAGAGGCAAAAAATGCGATGCCGGTGGGCACGATTCGCTTTGATCGCGAAGCACTGCCCGGCGAAAGCTTCGGCACCGAAGTGTGGCGCATCAGCTACGGTGTCGATGTGTCATTTCGCTCGCTTGGGTTGGCCCGCGTGCTGGTGCAGCAGGGCTTGGAAAGATTAGCCCAAACGAGGGTCGCGACATGTACCGTTAAAGCCCTAGTGAAACCAAACAATATCGCCTCAATGAAAACCTTCGAGAGTCTGTCTTTTACTGCGTCGCGCGCTGCCTGCGATGACCAGACCGTATCGTGTTTTGAAAAAGTATTAAGGCCACTATGAAAATCGGTGTCACGCGGATTGGAGTTTCAGCTCGCCCTTATCTGATTGCCGAAATGTCTGGCAATCACAACCAGTCGCTTGATCGCGCATTGGCGCTTGTCGATGCTGCTGCGCATAGTGGCGCTGATGCCATCAAGCTCCAAACTTACACGGCAGACACCATGACTCTGGATGTCAGCATGCCGGGCTTTGTAATTACCGACCCCAAGAGCTTGTGGCGTGGAAGACGGCTCTATGAGTTGTACCAGGAGGCGAGCACGCCATGGGAGTGGCATCTGCCCATCATGGAGCGTGCGCGCGCCCACAAAATCGACTGCTTTAGCTCCCCGTTTGACAGCTCAGCGGTTGATTTTCTTGAGTCTCTTAACGTTCCTGCCTACAAGATTGCGTCGTTCGAGCTAACTGATTTGGCGCTGATCCGCAAAGTGGCAAGTACAGGTAAACCGATGTTGATGTCTACGGGCATGGCCACAGTGTCCGAAATTGACCTTGCGGTTCGCGTGGCGCGTGGTGCCGGTTGCCATGAATTGGTTTTACTGAAATGCACCAGCACTTATCCCGCTACCGCTGACAACACAAACTTACTGACTATTGCCAGCATGAGGCAACTGTTTGGGTGTGAGGTGGGCCTTTCTGACCACACGATGGGCTGCGGCGTTTCTATAGCGGCAACCGCCTTGGGTGCCGTGGTCATTGAAAAGCATTTCACGTTGTCCCGTGCTGACGGCGGCGTTGACTCGACTTTTTCAATGGAGCCAGAGGAATTCAAAACCTTGCGCATGGAAACTGAGCGTGCCTGGCAGTGTCTGGGCAAGGTCTCATACGGTCCGACCGACGCTGAAAAACCATCACTGGCATTCCGGCGATCTTTGTACATTTCGAAAGACGTTCAAGCGGGAGAATTTTTGAGCCACGCCAATGTGCGCTGCGTCCGTCCGGGGCATGGTTTGGCCCCTGAACACCTTGAACTTGTTTTGGGTCGTACCGTTTCACGAGATGCTCAGGCAGGAACTCCTTTAAGTTGGGACTTGCTGAACTAGCGGGCGCGGCTGAACCGCCACGCCCGAACTTACAATCGCACATCTACCAAATCACCGTCAAATTCACCGTCAAAATTAAAACAAACATGAACACCAACCTAAGCCTCTACGACGATTTTTTAGCCAATACTGGTCCAGACAGAATGCAGAAAATGCTGGCTCGCTATGAATTGTTCAAGATGGTTATGGACGTACCAGGAGACATTGTCGAGTGCGGAGTCTTCAAAGGCTCTGGCCTGTATACCTGGGTGAAATTAATGCGCCTTTTCCGGCCACACAACGAGACAAGGATCGTAGGTTTTGATTTTTTTGAAGCAGATCGCGCTATGGAGTTTCAATTTCAGCAAGACAAAGACTGCCTGGATGAGCATGAGACGCGCTGGACGCCTCAGGCAATTCTTAAAAAGAACTGCGCCGAATGGGGTTTTGACAAACTGGATCTGGTTGCCGGTAACGTAGTGGACACCACCAAGGCTTACGTAAAAGAAAACTTGGGCGCACGCATTTCTTTGCTTTATATCGATGTGGATAACTACGAAGGTGCGCTGGCCTGCCTGGAAAATTTATACCCCATTGTTGCCACCGGCGGTGTGGTTGTGTTTGATGAATATGCACTGCGGACGTACGGTGAGTCCAATGCGGTGGACGAGTACTTCAAAGGCCAGAATATTCGACTTCGCACGCTGCCGTGGGCCAATACGCCGTCTGCATATTTGGTCAAGGAAAAGTTCTGATGCAATTGCCTGGTCAGTCAGCTGCTCCAGGCTCGTATGAACAGGTCTTCAAGGCGCTGAGCGTGAGCCAGCGCGGCTCTTACACCGACCTTTCTTACATGCCAGTGTTTCGGGCGTCGGCAATTTTTTACGCGGTGTGTGGGGCTGGCATAAACACGTGCGTGGGCTTTTTGAACTATTGGCGTGAGAAAAACCATGTAGATGGTATCGGCGTGATGGTCACACTCAGAGACGCTCAGGGGAACAAGAAATTGCGCCAGCATAGTCGCCTGAGCGCGATGACTGGACTTTTTAATGTGCGAGAAATGCTGCAAAGCGGCGGTCACAAGCCCGACGAGTTCGTCGGGAGCATTGAGCTGGAGTTCTTCTCTGCCGAGGATCTCAAGTTCCAGTTCCCGGGGGTATCTGTCTTTTATCGGACACCTGGCGGGGTGAGCTATGTTCACACGAACCAGCGCGTGTACAACCACGCGGAGGACAAAGCACGGGGTAGCGCGCTGAATGCCTGGCAAACTGGCTTTGATGTTCTGGCCGGTCATGGCGCGTTTGTGTTTTTGGTCAATGGGCCGGCCGGGTATGAGGGCGGAAGTGCCCAGCTCGTTGCGATTCGCGCCGATGGTGAGTGCCACAGCGCCGTGATAACTTTGCCCGCGATGGCGGCATACGCAGTACACAACTGGCAACCTGGATCGGTTCCAGGTTTGGTCGACTTTATGGGGCTTGAGCCCGGTATGTGCAAACTTGATTTGCCGCTTGACGGCATTCATTTGCGTCTGGGTGCGGGCCACGCTGTTGGCAATGGTCACTCGGTAACGCAATGGATGACCGTTACCCACAGTTTTTTTGACGCTACTACAACCGTAGACTATTTTGAGACTTCTGAGTTGGCAAACGATGTTTGCCCAGCCTTCATCCCGTTTGTTTTACCGGCTCACCTGAATGTGACGCTGGTCCTGTATCCCATCTACTCGCCGTGTGCAATGCAACTGAGTTTGTTGGGCTATTCAGACGATGGCACAGTGCGATTCTCAGTAGACGTTGGCACTTATAAAACGCCGTCAGGCGGGATACGGCGCCTGGATATTCGCGGCCTCTTAGCCAACGCTGAGTTGCCTTTTGATTGCAGCTTGTACGTGCTGAGGTTTGATCCGGTAGGTGCGCCGCAGCTGCCCCACCGCATTACATACGGCTTAAACTTTCATCACGGTGAGCGTTTGGGCACCAACATCAGTGCTTCCGCTTATGTTGCACGGTCTTGGGGCAAAGGCCAGCGCTCCTGGAAATGGGGCGCGGTGGCACTGGGTGAAGGTGATGTAAACGAGATCATGGTTTGCGCTTTCCGTAATTCCGGCGAAGCGGCAGGCATTGCGACTGCGGTAGGCACCATTTCAATTTATGACCAGCAGGGGATAGTTGCGAGTGCCCAGTTTTCATTGAAAGACGGGACGGCTCGTACTTTTAACGCTGAAACTTTGCTGGCGCAGTCTGGCTGCCGCGCAACAACCGACTCAATCCTCTGGTATGCGGTTGAATCTTCGCAAGCATGGCTCGATGTTGTGGGCATTACAGTGAGCGCTCAGGGAAATGTTGGCGGTGACCATAGTTTCTAGGGTGTGCAGCGTTCTTGCCTAGGAGCCACGGTCGTACTGCTTGAGTAATATTCTGAAAACCACACGATCAACAGTTTTTCCTTAGTTGAAGTGCGCTGGTTAAAAGCGTGAAGTCTGCTGTACCTAAACACCAAATGGCGAGATAAACTCAAGGCAGCAATATCGTGCTAATACGTAAAGAAGTTTTGCCTTTTTGGGCCATCGACATTGTGCTGGTCTGCCTGTCTTGGTGGATCGCCTTTTGGATTCGATTCAATCTGGAAATTCCAGCCGATTTCGAGGCGCTTGCCCTCAGAAGCGGCCTGCCGATGATGGTGTGCTTTGCTGCTGGGCTGGCTGCTACCAAGGTATACCGGCAAGTTTGGCGCTACATCGGCCTGCCAGAGCTGCGGCAACTTGCTTTGGGCGTGCTTATATCAAGCGTGCTCACCACTATCGCCATTTTGATGCTGCGCTTCCCGAGTTTTCCCCGGTCTGTTTTGTTGTTGCACCCGCTTATTGCGCTGATCTTACTTGGTGCGGTGCGGGCTGGCTGGCGGACTTTGACTGAGCACAGCAAGCCCGCACAGGGTTCACGCCCGTTGTTGATTGTTGGCTCATTAAAGGACGCGGCGGATGCGCTCAGGGCCTTCAAGGGCTCAAGTCAATGGCACTGCATTGGTATTGCCTCGCCGTTGGCTGCGGAGCAGGGCAGTTATCTCAATCAGATTCCTGTGCTGGGGCTGCCAAGTGCGCTGGTTGAAATCGCTAAATCTACAGGCGCTTCAACCGCATTGATTGCCAGCCCTGCGGGGTCAAAACAGCGCCGCGATGTGCTGCTGCAATCGTCCGAAGCCGGGTTGACATTGCTCACCATGCCCCGCCCGGACGCGTGGTTGCACTCTGACGGCAGCAGCCCGCGCAAGATAGAGCTGGAAGATTTGCTTGGCCGCCAGGCAGTTGAGCTGGATATGCGCGGTTTGGCGGCTCTCTTCTCGGGCAAAACGGTATTGGTATCTGGGGCCGGTGGCTCTATCGGCTCTGAGCTGTGCCGCCAGGTCGCGCGGCTGGGGGTGGCGCGTCTTGTGTGTGTTGATTCTTCAGAAATTGCTGTGTACAAGCTTGAGCAGGAGCTGCGTGAGGCGCACCCGCAACTGCGTGGGCTGTACTACACCGCCAATGTGCGTGAGCTTGACCGATTGCGCGCAATTACGCTGGAATATGCACCGTCTGTCGTGTTTCACGCGGCTGCCTATAAGCATGTGCCGTTGATGGAATCGCACAATGAAATAGAAGCGGTGCGCACCAACATATTGGGCACGCTGCATGCGGCCCGTGTAGCAGGCGAGTGCAGGGCGCAAAAATTTGTTTTGATCTCGACTGACAAGGCAGTGAACCCTACCAACATCATGGGCGCCACCAAACGCATGGCTGAACTGGTGGTGCAAAGCGTGGCGCAGGA
Organism: Polaromonas sp.; assembly: GCA_031386895.1. Lineage (GTDB taxonomy): Bacteria > Pseudomonadota > Gammaproteobacteria > Burkholderiales > Burkholderiaceae_C > Polaromonas. The sequence goes on along the minus strand of JANNCT010000171.1, from coordinate 4,257 downwards.
GTACCCAGCTACTGATTTTGTGTCGGTCAGGTTTGGCAATGTTTTGGGCTCCAGTGGCTCAGTGGTGCCGCTCTTTTCCGAACAAATCGCCAAGGGCGGGCCGATCACCGTCACGCACCCTGACATCGTTCGTTACTTCATGACTATCCCAGAGGCAGCGCTGTTGGTGCTGCAGGCTGGCCTGATGGGCAACACCGGGCAGATTTTTGTGCTGGACATGGGCGAGCCGATGAAAATTACTGACCTTGCCCGCATGATGATTCGCCTGTCGGGTAAAACCGAGCAAGATATTCCTTTGTCGTTTACCGGCCTGCGCCCAGGTGAAAAGCTCTTTGAAGAGTTGCTGGCCAATGACGAAACCACTGAACCCACACCCCACCCCAAATTGCGGGTTGCCAAAACCTCCGGCAGCCAGGCAGTCGAGATTGATGCGTTAGTACAGTGGATTGAAAGCGCTGGCCCCGCGCCGGACAGCCACAGCATCAGGCAGTGGCTTCGCGGTCATGTGCCTGAGTATTCATCGCCGCCGTGATGCTGTTCGCTGCAAGTTACCGCTGTTAAAAAGCAATACCCGTACGCTCCAGAATGTCGCTGACCAATTCGAGCCTGACCAGTGGGTTGTCCAGCACCATCAAGCGCTGCTTGAGTTCGAGCTGAATCGGCAACAACTCGCACCAGCGGTTGGCAACCCAGCCGCAGTCATCAAGCTGGTAGGGCGCAAGCACCGGCATTTGTTCAGCCGGCACGCCCCGGTCTTGCAGCGTTTTGATCAACTTGCCCAGAGCGTTGGCGCAGGCCTGAAGGTCTTCCGGGACGTTGACTGCAGTGTCGTTGTCCTGGCGCTCGACATCAGCAATCCACAGGCCGTGCTTGAGCTTTTCACGGTTGGAAATTTTAAAACGCTGCGCGCCCTCGCAGCGGATGACCATCAGGCCCGGCTGCGGAACTGAAAATTCAGTGATGGTGGCCAACGTGCCAATGGCATTGAATTCTTCCAGCGCAAAGCCATCTCCGCTGGCGCGGCTGGCGTCTGTTTTGCGCACTTCCGACCCCTCGGTAAGTGCCACCACACCAAACGGCGCGCCGGTTTTGTGGCACTTGCCGATCATGTCGAGGTAGCGGACTTCAAAAATACGCAGCGGCAACAAGCCGCCAGGGTACAAAACAGTGCCTAACGGGAAAAGTGGCAGCGACGAAAGGGTGAGGGTATCTGACATGGTTCACGCTCCTGATGAAGAAGAGCCGTTAGTGGACTTCTCAAATCATCCCACGAAGTGATTGCCCTGCCGTTTCAGTGGGGTCATCGGCAGGCCTGTGTGGGACTTGAAATGCCTGGCGGCCCAATTTTTCATTAGTTTTAGCATGAAATAGGTACCTCACGCAATAAATACGGGCGCAGGAAGCTACTGAAATAATAGCAATCGGGCGCCTTCAGGCTACTGCATCGGCCGGCTGCTTGAGCAGCATCGCAAGCGTTGAAGCGATGGTTTTGCGCAGCTCACGGCGGTCGCAGATCAAGTCAATTGCTCCCTTGGTTTGTAAAAACTCAGAGCGCTGAAACCCTTCTGGCAAGGTAACCCGCACGGTTGATTCGATCACCCGCGGGCCCGCAAAGCCAATCAGCGCCTTGGGCTCGGCAATCACCACATCGCCCATAAAGGCAAAGCCCGCAGACACCCCGCCCATGGTCGGGTCGGTCAGTATGCTGATGTAGGGCAGGGCTTTTTTGGCCAATTTGGTCAGCGACGCGTTGGTTTTGGCCATTTGCATCAGTGAAAGCAAACCCTCTTGCATGCGAGCGCCACCCGTGGCGGTAAAACAGATAAAAGGCACTTTTTGCTCAATGGCGGTGTGCACGCCACGCACAAAGCGCTCGCCCACCACGCTGCCCATGCTGCCGCCCATAAAGTCAAACTCAAAGCAGGCCGCGACCACGCCAATGCTGTGCACCGCGCCACCCATCACGATCAGCGCATCGGTCTCGCCAGTGTTTTCCAGCGCTTCTTTCAGGCGCTCAGGGTACTTGCGGCTGTCTTTGAACTTCAGCGGGTCAATCGGTAGCACTTCCTGGCCCAGCTCGTAACGGCCTTCCGGGTCTAAAAATGCGTCCAGCCGCGCACGCGCACCGATGCGGTGGTGGTGGCTGCACTGTGGGCACACGTTCTGGTTTTTCTCAAGATCGGTTTTATACAGCACCGCTTCGCAGCTGGGGCATTTGATCCACAGCCCCTCGGGCACACTGCGGCGCTCGGTCGGGTCGGTCGGGGAGATCTTTGGGGGGAGGAGTTTTTCTAGCCAAGACATTGAATCAATCCTAGTGGGTTCCAGTGGCTTTTTACCGATTGCACAGGCACGTAGCGCTTCCTAAATGTGTCGTTCGAGTGCGATTATGCTCTGTGTCAGCGCCGCAGTTACAAAATACATGCAATAAAGGGCTTGAGCCTAATGGATATGCGCGCAAGCAGCTACTTTTTTAGTAGCGTACCACGCCTTGTTTCCATCATGCACCCAAATGCAGACCAGCGCCGGCTAGCAGACCTAGGCCCGGCTCAGTTTGCTCAGCTGGCCCGAGTCCAATTGCGTCAGCAGCAGCCACAGAGCGTCCGCGTTTTGAGGGTCTTTGGCGTTGTGCAGCGCGTCGACCAGCACATCACGAATGTCTTCACCCGTGACCAGTTCCATGTCCCAATCGGGGAACATCCGCTCACGCACTTCCTCACCCGAGCTGAGGTGAATGATGTTTTCATGGCGGTTATCGCTTCTGATGCGATCCATCAGTGCTACTACGTTGTCTCTTGGCCCTTCCAGCCATTGAAAAAACACGCCGCTCCCAAACACCAGCAACCCGGTAATGCCCTGCGCCGGGTTCCAGCGGCGGGACCCTTCGATGATTTTTGCCACGCTCGCGTCATTAACACCCTCCGTGGCGCGACTGCAGTACACCGTGTTGTGCAGCAGCGGAAAGGCGTGGCCCAAACTGGGTTCGTCGCTTTGCGCGCCGGGGTAAATGCTCATGGTGAACTTTCTGTGAGGTAACCACTAGTTTAATCGACGCGCGTGTTTAAGGGCTGATTTGTCCGTGCGGTGTACAAATATTGCTACATATTAAATAGCTGCTCACGCCTGTGTTTATTGCGCTACCGGCTTAAATAGTACTTTAAAAGCGCTGAGAGTGATCGTTTTTGGCTGTAGCTGCTTCGGCGGCTTTGTTGCTTAGTCGCGCGGGAAGTCGTTTAAAGCGAGCGATTTGGCTATTTGTCCCCAGTGCTTGCCGCGCTCTTTGAAGGCTGGCATTAAGCGCGTGGGCAGACTCCACGGATGCAGCTTCAACCAGGTTGTAGCCATGGCGGTTGCTGAAAAAGCTGACGGCGCTGGGCGCTAAAGGCTGCCTCTGCCGCTGCGTTGCCCAAGCTGATCCGGCTGCGTTTGACAGAAACCCGTCCCGTGCACGCGGTGAGTCGACGCGTGAGCGGGATAAGCGGTAGTAACGGGACCTAGCGTACCAAATATGATACGCTTTGGCATGCCAGTAAAACCTTCAAGTATCAAACCACCAGTTCTTGATGTTGTGTTTTATCAAACCGCGTCAGGCGCAGAGCCTGTGCGTGAGTGGCGCAAAGAGCTGCCCGCACACGAACGGCATGCCATTGGTGAAGACATTAAGGCGGTGCAGTTTCGCTGGCTTTTGGGTATGCCGCTTGTGCGTAAATTGACTGGCAAGGTATGGGAAGTGCGTACGCAATTGCATACGCGAATCGCCCGCACTATATTCACCGTGAAGGGCAAACACATGGTGCTGTTGCATGGCTTCATCAAAAAACGCAAGCAACACCAGCGCAAGACATTGAACTCGCTCAAAACCGTATTGATTTTTAAAGAAAGGTAAACACTATGCCCATTGGAAGCAAATTCGACGACTTCTTGAAAGAAGAAGGCATCTTTGAAACCACCACCGCCGCTGCCATTAAAAAGGTATTGGCATTGCAAATTGAAGAAGAAATGCGGGTCCAGCGCCTGACCAAAACAGCCATGGCGAAGCGCATGCATACCAGCCGGGCTGCGCTAAACCGCTTGCTCGACGACAAAGACACCAGCCTGACGCTCACGACACTGGCGAGTGCTGCTGCGGCTTTGGGCAAGCGCGTGAATGTGGAGTTGGTTGCGGCGTGACCCCGCAGTATGTGCGAGGGATGAGCGGTAGCGGATGCGATATTGAAAGACCCGACCGCACCGCATGTTGTGACCCCACCGCATGTT
>JANNCT010000048.1:0-13713 GCA_031386895.1 Polaromonas sp. | reverse complement strand
GGTTGCCACACCACGCGCGGCGGCGCGGCATATGCAGGCGGCCTGGCGCTGAACACGCCATTTGGCGCGGTGTACGCCAGCAATTTGACGCCTGATGTTGCGAGCGGCATAGGCAGCTGGTCTGGCCAGGATTTTTGGCGCGCCATGCACAACGGTAAATCAAAAAGCGGGCGCTTGCTGTACCCGGCGTTTCCGTTCACCAACACCACATTGATGAGCCGCGTTGACTCTGACGCGCTGTTTGCGTTTTTAGGCAGCCTTGCCGCTGTGCCGCAACCCAACACGCCGCACACCGTGCGCTTTCCGTACAACTCGCAAATCGCGTTGGCTGTGTGGCGCGCGCTGTACTTCAAGCCCGGCGTGTACCAGCCAGACGCCGCACAAACCGCCGAGTTCAATCGCGGTGCGTATCTGGTGGGTGGGCTGGGCCACTGCAGCGCCTGCCACGCCGCACGCAACGCACTGGGCGCAACCGCAGGGCCTAATTTGGCGGGCGGGTTGATACCGCTGCAAAACTGGTACGCACCGTCGCTGGTGGCCAGCGAAGAGGCGGGCCTGGGTGACTGGTCGATTGACGACATCAAGACGCTGTTTAAAACCGGCATCTCTGCCAATATGTCGGCCAACGCGTCGGTGATTGGCCCGATGGCCGAAGTGGTGCTGGGCAGCACGCAGCACTGGAGTGATGCAGACCTTGCCGCGATGGCGGTGTACTTAAAAGCACTTGGCAGTGCACCAACGTCTGTGAAAGCAGCCGCAGAGCCAGCACTGTCATTGATGGCGACCTCACCCACCGTGCAGACCGGCATGGTGCCCCGATCGTTTGCCAGCCAGGGCGCCAAGCTGTACGAGCAGCACTGCGCCCAATGCCACGGCGCAGACGGCATGGGCCAGCGCGTGGGCAGCCAGCTGGCCTACCCGGCGCTTAAGGGCAACCGCGCGGTGGTGATGCCGCAAACCACCAATTTGGTGCAAATTGTTTTGAACGGCGGTTACGCCCCCGCCACAGCAGGCAACCCGCGCCCGTTCGGCATGCCGCCTTATGTGCTGACGCTGAACGACACAGAGATTGCCAGCGTACTGAGCCATATCCGCAGCGCCTGGGGCAACCAGGGCAGCGGCGTGAGCGCACTGGACGTCAACCGCGTGCGGGCTCACCCCGGGCAATAGGTTATGAGGTAACGGCATAGCGCTATTACTTTAATAGCTACTTGCGCCCGTATTCAGGGCGCCATTGGGCTAAAATACTTACAAACCAAACAAACATCCTGAAAAAAGCACAATCGGTGCGCCACACAGGTGTAGCAGAGGGAAACTATGCAACGTATCGTTATCGTCGGCGGCGGGGCCGGCGGGTTGGCACTGGCCACGCAACTGGGCAAGCAGCTGGGCAGAAAAAACAAAGCGCAGATCACGCTGGTTGACAGCGCCCGCACGCATGTGTGGAAACCCTTGTTTCACCAACTGGCCGCTGGCAGTTTTGACACCCATGCCGAGGAAATCGAATACCTGGCCCAAGCACGCTGGAACCATTTTAAATTTCGCCTGGGCAAACTGACCAGCGTTGACCGAACGACTAAAACCATTCAACTGGCAGCAACGCACGACGCCATGCGCCGCGAAATCACGCCAGCACAATCGATTGCATACGACACTCTTGTCATCGCGGTTGGCAGCCAGACCAATGACTTTGGCACGCTCGGCGCGGCTGAGCACACCATCAAGCTCGACAGCCCGGCGGCCGCCAAATACTTCAACGCCCGATTGATCAACGAGTGCCTGCGTGCGCAAACCTTGCCGCGGGTTGAAGGGCAAAGCATGTTGACCGTCACCATCGTGGGCGGCGGCGCTACCGGTGTTGAGCTGGCGGCAGAGTTGCATTCAGCGGCACGCATCATGGGCAACTACGGGTTTGAAAACATCAACCCTGAAAAAGACCTGCAAATTGCGCTGGTCGAGGCCGGGCCACGCCTGCTGGCGCAACTGCCTGAGCGCCTGGGCCATGCCGCTGAAAAAGAACTGCGCAAACTCGCTATTGACGTGCACACCAATGAAAAAGTCGTCGAGGTGACCAAAGACAGCTTGAAAATGGCCAGTGGCAAAGTCATCAAATCAACGCTTACGGTGTGGGCAGCAGGGGTGAAAGCACCCGACTTTTTGGCGACCTTGGGCGGCGCGGACCTGCTTGAGGTCAACAGGCTCAACCAGTTGATGGTCAATGGCAATCTGCAAACCAGCCGGGACACCAGCATTTATGCCTTTGGCGACTGCGCGGCCTGCCAGCAGCCCGATGGCACCTGGGTGCCGCCGCGTGCGCAGTCGGCTTACCAGCAGGCGATGTACCTGGCGCGCCACCTGCCGGAGCTCATGGCGGGAACGCCGGTCAAGCCGTACATTTACACCGACCAGGGCTCGCTGGTGTCGCTGGCTGAATATTCGTCTGTCGGCAGCTTGATGGGGTCACTCAGTAAAGGCAGCTTTTTTGTTGAAGGGCAAATCGCCAAGTTCATGTACTGGGCGCTGCACAAACAGCACCAGCTGGCGCTGGGCGGCGTGAAAAAAACATTGCTTATTACGCTGTCTGAAATGCTGGACCGCACGCACCGTCCGCGCATCAAATTGCATTGATTTCACACATAATCTAGGCTTCAAAAACCTGACGGAGAAAGCTATGGCAAAAGGTCAACAAAACACCAGCAAGATGGTTAAAAAACCGAAAAAAGACACGTCGCCACCGAAGGCCGTGTCGCCTGACGCGGTGCGCCCCACCGTCGTTACCCAGGTGCCGGTGCGCGGCAAATTGAAAAATAAGTGACAACGCCGGATCAGCCTGAGAAAACTCAGGCTGGCAACCCTTTACACGGCGTGACGCTAGAGGCGGTTGTTACAGCACTGCACGCCCATTACGGTTGGGACGGGCTGGCCGAGCGTATTGCCATTCGTTGCTTTCAAAGCGAGCCCAGCGTGGCGTCCAGCCTGAAGTTTTTGCGCAAAACGCCATGGGCGCGCGACAAGGTTGAAAGCCTTTACCTTTTCATGCTGCGAGAGGTCAAACGCAGCAGCCCCACGGTACACAACTTTCCACCACAACGTGACCGAGCTTCGCGTGACCCAGCTTCACGCAGCTGACGCGGTCGGGTTATCTGAAGACGCTTACAGCGTAGAAACGATTTACGCAGACGCGTATTTACTGGTGTTCAACAAGCCCGCTGGCCTGCTTTCAGTGCCCGGGCGCGGTGCAGACAAGCAAGATTGCCTTAGCCGACGTGCCCAGCACCACTACCCTGATGCGCTGGTGGTTCACCGCCTTGACATGTCCACCTCTGGCCTGATGCTGATGGCACGCGGCACAGCGATGCAAACTGCATTTAGTAAACTTTTTGAGATGCGGCAAGTTTTTAAAAGCTACACCGCCGTGGTCGACGGGCAACTGCCTGTTACCAACGAGTGGCAATTGATTGACGCTTCCATAGCACTCGACTGGCCAAACAGGCCGCTGCGCATCATCAGCCCCGGTGCCGGCAAGCCCAGCCAAACCCGCTGGCGCGCGGTGTCAAGCGACTGCGCAGCCAACACCACGCGGGTTGAGTTGCAGCCTATTACGGGCCGCTCGCACCAGCTGCGCGTGCACCTGCTGGCGCTTGGCCACCCCATTTTGGGTGACGCCCTGTACGCGCCTGCTGCCGTGCAAGCAAAAAGCGCACGCTTGTTGCTGCACGCCAGCGAGCTGCGATTTACGCACCCGGCCAATGGCCAGGAAATGGCGTTTGCATCAAGGCCAGAGTTTTGAATTGCGGAACTTCATGCGCAGCAGTTGCGTCTTAAAGCCCATGCAAACATTCAACACCACCCAGCCCCTTCTGCAACGCCGAACCGCAGCAGCTGCTCTCGTCTTTGCACCCGCATTGTGGCTGCGCGCCCAGGCCCAAAACCAGCCTGGGCTGCGAGTTACTCCGGCCCAAACTGAAGGCCCGTTTTACCCCGTGGTGCTGCCCAAAGACGCGGACTTTGACCTGCTCAAAAACGGTGATCAAAACTATTCAAAAGGCCAGGCTGCCTGGCTGGAAGGCACGGTCAGCGACCTGGGCGGCAAACCGGTGGCAGGCGCGCAAGTCGAAATTTGGCAATGTGACCACGACGGCCATTACCACCACCCAGGCGACGGCGGCAAGGCCGACCAGCGGTTTCAGGGCTTTGGGCGGGCGGTTGTGGGCAGTGACGGGCGTTACCGGTTTCGCACCATGCGGCCCGTTGCGTATTCAGGCCGCACGCCGCACATTCATGTCAAGGTCAAGCTCGGCCAGCGCGAACTGCTGACCACGCAACTTTATGTGGCCAGTGATGCCAGTAACGCGCGCGATTTTTTGTGGCGGGGGATGAATGCGGCGGATCGCGCGGCGCTCAGCGTACCTTTTGTAACCAGCAACGACGGGCTGCGGGCCAACTTCCCAATTATTCTGAACACCTGAGGTTAAGCTTACGCGCAGTATCTACTTCAGGGTTCACGTTCTGCATGACTCAAAACCTTTTCATATTGACCGGCGCATCTCGCGGTATGGGCCTTGCCATTGCGCAACAACTACTGCAATCTGGCAATTCTGTTCTGTGCATTTCGCGCAGCATAAATGACGCATTGGCAGAGCAGGCTAACGATGCAGGCGTAAAGCTGGTGCAGTGGAGCCAGGACTTGGCACTGAGTACCCGTGCCGGTGCGCGGCTGGAGCAGTGGCTGCGTGAACAAGACGGCAAAATCTTTGCAAACGCCACACTCATCAACAACGCCGGCATGATTGCCCGTATCGGCCCGTTAAGCGACGCTGACGCAGACGACCTGAGCCGTGCACTGCGCGTAGGGCTGGAGTCACCCATGCAGCTCACAAGCGCTTTTTTGCGCGCCACGCAAAACTGGACAGGTGCCAAAAAGGTGCTGAATATTTCGTCGGGCCTGGGCCGCCGCGCAATGGCCGCCCAGGCCGGTTACTGCGCTGCAAAAGCAGGCATGGACCATTTCACCCGCTGCGTGGCATTGGACGAGGCATTAAAGCCCAACGGTGCAAAAGTCTGCTCACTCGCGCCGGGAGTGATTGATACCGACATGCAAATCCAGTTGCGCGGCGCCGATGCAACTGCTTTTGCTGACCGCGCAGCATTTGTACGTATGAAAGAAAGCGGCGCACTGGCATCGCCCGAACAAGCCGCGCGCAGTGTTTTGGATTTCTTGAGCCGCGCTGACTTTGGCAGTGAGCCAGTGGCTGACGTGCGCGGCTAAAAAGCCAGCCCGCCATACCAGTGGCCTGCGGTTCAATAAACTCCAGGCACCAAAATATCTTCACGCACTGCATTGCGCTTGTAGTCGTCGTGGCGCACACGCTCTGGCAGCACGATGGCCGGGTGATCGGTTTCGGCGTACGGCATTTGCCCCAGCAAATGGTGAATGCAGTTCAGCCTGGCCTTCTTTTTATCGTCGGCTTGCACCACCCACCAAGGGGCCTCGGGGATGTGGGTGCGCTCCAGCATAATTTCTTTGGCCTTGGTGTAGCCTTCCCAGCGGCTGCGCGATTCGAGGTCCATCGGGCTGAGCTTCCACTGCTTGAGCGGGTCATGAATGCGCCCTAAAAAGCGCGATTGCTGCTCTTCGTCAGAAATAGAAAACCAGTACTTGATGAGTTGAATGCCAGAGCTGACCAGCATTTTTTCAAACTCAGGTACGGTTCTGAAAAACTCTTCATACTGCTCGTCGGTGCAAAAGCCCATGACCCTTTCAACCCCTGCGCGGTTGTACCAGCTGCGGTCAAACAGCACAATTTCACCGGCTGCTGGCAGGTAAGACACGTACCGCTGAAAGTACCACTGCGTGCGTTCGCGGTCGTTGGGGGCGGGCAAAGCAGCCACGCGGCAAACGCGCGGGTTCAAGCGCTGGGTGATGCGTTTGATGACGCCGCCCTTGCCTGCCGCGTCACGGCCTTCAAACAAAATAACGACCTTGTGGCCAGTGTTTTTTACCCAGTCCTGCAACTTGACCAGCTCACCCTGCAGGCGGAACAATTCACGAAAGTACTGGCGACGATCTTCTTTTTCCTGGGGGGTGTGATGTTGAGTTTCCTCACCTGTCAGCTCGGCAACCGTTCGGTCTTCAAGCTCCATCTCCAGCTCTTCGTCAAAGCTGTCAATCAGATCGTTGCGGATTTTCCGCATCACTTCATCGTCAATCGACTGCATAAAAATCTCCTGAAAACCTTGATATCAAACTTTTCAGGTTACCGCACAGATGTTACAAAATCATGAATAAGTCGCTTTGCGGTGTCAGGCGCGCTGCAAAATTTCGTAGATCTCGTCTTTAAGCAAAAGCCGCTTTTTCTTCAACTCTTCCAGCCCTTCGTCACTGATCGCGGCTGCGCCCATTTCATATTTTTTGACATCGTGGTTGCCCTCGTCGTACTCGGTGAACAGCTTGGCGAAGTGGGCGTCGGTCGTTTTGAGCTCACGCATTTTTTCCAGGTGCTCTGGAAACTCGTGGGCCAAATCGTGGTTAAGCAAATCCATGGTCAGTCCTGGTGACGCTTTGGCGATGATCCGCCTGGCGTTTCAGGTTAGTTTGCGCCTGCCGTTGGGCGATGGCTATCAGACAAGACGCCGCCGGAACGCCCTGCGATCTGCACTTCCGGAGTCAAGCCTCGATCTTCACGCCCTTCCAGAAAGCGACGTGGCCTTTAATTTCTTCAGCTTCGGGCTTTGGATCGGGGTAGAACCACACCGCATCGGTGTTCATCTCGCCATTGACCAGCAGCGAGTAATAGCTGGCCTGGCCCTTCCAGTGGCACATCGTGTGGTGGTTGCTGAACGTGGTGTAGTCGCGGTTCAGCGATGACTCAGGGAAGTAATGGTTGCCCTCCAGCACAACGGTGGTGGGGCTTTCGGCGATGGTGGCGCCGTTCCAGATTGCTTTCATTTTTTGGGTTCCTGCCGTTGGGTAGTTAGATGCAGATGGTGAGTCGTGAATCGATGGTCACACACCACTTTAACGCGGCAGGCAGCGGCGTGCTGCGAGTCAAGCACTCAATCATCGCCCTTGTGTTTGCCGTTTCCATTTCCGTGGTGCTTTTCTTTTTTCTGCTTGTACTCTTTTTGCTCTTTGGCTTTTTTGTACTGCACCCGCTCAAAGTTGTCGTCGCCGTCGACTTTTACAAAATACACCGGCCTGCCGCACGCGTTGTAGCGTCCGCAATGCTTAGACCATTTTTTGGCATGGCCCGGCGGCACGTGCAAATACAGCGGTGGTTGCTGCACCAGCACCGGCTGCTGAACGATCACGATGGGCTGCGGGTAGAGCACCGGCGGAGGCGGCGCGTTGCCGATTTCAATTCGGCCATACACGCCGGGAACAAGTGCACCCTCGACGGTCGCGTTGACATAGGGCGTAGCGGCAATTGCAACGTTGGCGGCCGCGGCCAGGATAGTCGCGCCGACGACAGCCATCCATGTCAGCAGCGGCTTTGCACGCGAACGCACCTGGCCCTTGGTGCTACCAAGTTCGTCGGGCTGGTCAAAGTATCTTTCCAGCGGGTGTTGATGTGTGTTTTTCATAGTTACCTCCCTAATTCGAATAATGAATCTATTGTTAACAACAACGGGGCTGCAGTGATGTAGGACGACATCAACTTGTAAGCAAATGACGCATCTATCGTCAATTGCTTACATGATTGCCTGCTGGTGGTAGGGCTATTATGCGTAGCGGTCGCGCGCCAGCGCAGCGCCCAAGCCTAGCGCGTGCAGCTTTTTAATCGCAATTTCGCGGCTCATGGGGGCCAGGCCGCAGTTGGTGCAAGGTATCAACCGGTCTATTGGCACAAACTCCAGCGCCTTGCCAATCGTGTCGGCAATTTGCTCGGGTGTTTCAATTTCGTCACTCGCGACGTCAATCACGCCCACCATCACATCTTTGCCTTCAAGTAGCGCCATCAAGTGCGGCGGCACATGCGAGTGGTAGCACTCCAGGCTGACCTGCTGGATGCTGCTTTTGGCCAGCGCAGGTAGCACCTCTTCGTACTGCCGCCATTGGTCACCCAATGTTTTTTTCCAGTCGTCATTGGCCTTGATGCCGTAGCCGTAGCACATATGCACGGCTGTCGTGCAGGTCAGGCCGCGCGCAGCAACTTCAAGCGCTTTGACACCCCAGTCGGCAGCTTCTTTCATGTAGACGTTAAATGCTGGCTCATCAAACTGAATGATGTCAACGCCGTCGGCTTGCAGCGCCAGCGCTTCCTGGTTCAACAGCTCGGCAAAGGCCATCGCCATTGTGACTTTGTCGCCGTAAAACTGGTCAGACACAGTGTCAACAATCGTCATAGGGCCCGGCAGTGTGAACTTGATTTTTTTGGCCGTGTGGGCACGCAGCAGTCGCGCCTCAGCGGCGTGCACGCGGCCTTTTAACTTGAGGGTCGACACGACTTGCGGCACCATCGCGTCGTAGCGGTTGTTGCGTATTCCCATTTTGACTTTGTGATCGAAGTCAATGCCTTCAACCTGCTCTAAAAAGCCGTGCACAAAATGCTGGCGCGACTGCTCGCCGTCGCCAATCACGTCCAGCCCGGCATCTTCCTGCGCCTTGATCCACAGCAGCGTGGCGTCTGCCTTGGCTTGTTTGAGCTCTTCGCCCTCAGCCTTCCATTGCGGCCAGAGCTTGTTGGTTTCTGACAACCAGGCGGGTTTGGGCAGGCTGCCCGCAATGGCGGTAGTAAAGAGCTTCGGGGTCATGCGGGTGTGTCTCGTGTGTGGTTAAAAGTAGTTGTTGAAAAGTCTGCAGGGCAACAACATGCGACTGATATGCACACTTATTATAAAAACTCTCGTGCAAGCAATTCATATGAACGCAGCTGCACCTGCGGCTCATGCGCCCAGGTGATCACCACCAACTCGTCTACGCCAAGCGACTCAGCCAGTGCCCGCAGCTTGGCCGCCACCTGCGGGCCGCTGCCAACCAATGCATTTGCCCGCAACTGGTCAACCTGCACTTGCTCTGCTGCCGTGTAGGGCCGCTCCGATACCTCTGATGGCGATGGCAGCGGACCAATCGCACCAAGGTTTCTGTCAAGCCGCCAACGCTCGCGGCTTGAAAACTGGTGCCAAGCCTCAGGCTCGGTATCAGCAGCCAGTGCCCAAACGCACAGCACGGCTTGCGGCTTGGGGTGCATCGCGCTCGGCCGATACAACTGCCGGTACAAATCCAGTGCTTGGGTAGCGCCCGGCCCGTCAGTAATGAAGTACGCAAACGCGTACGGCAAGCCGTAGTGCGCCGCTAATTGCGCGCCGTAGTCAGAGCTGCCCAGCATCCACAGCGTGGGGCTGGTCAGCCCAGTGGGGTTGGCCGTCACGCCGTGGCCGGGGTGGCCTGCAGGCAAATCGACACCCGAAACCCACGCCTGCAACTCGCGCACTTGAATTGGAAAATCGTCGCTTGACTGTTGCGGACTTTGCCTGAGCAGCCGCGCCGTGCGCATGTCGGAGCCTGGCGCGCGCCCCACACCCAGGTCAATACGGCCGGGGGCCAGCGCTTCGAGCACCCGAAACTGTTCGGCCACTTTCAGCGGTGCGTAGTGCGGCAGCATCACGCCGGCACTGCCAATGCGAATGCGGCTGGTGGTGGCTGCAACAGCAGCCATCAATATTTCAGGGGCAGAGCCAACAATGCTGGGGTGGCCATGGTGCTCGCTCACCCAAAAGCGGTGAAAGCCCAGCGATTCGGCATGCTGCGCTAGCGAGAGGGTTTGGCGGATAGCGGCATCTTCCGTACGGCCAGCGGTGGCAACGGATTGGTCGAGAACAGATAACTTGATGGGCATGAGAAGACTATAGCCATTGACGCTGCGACCTCACTGGACTGCGCTCTGTTCAAATACAGGTTTCAGCGTTAACAAAAGAACATTTTTATGGCACTTAAAGCCACCATATACAAAGCCCAGTTGGCCATTGCCGATATGGACCGCAGCGTGTACGCCGACCATAACGTCATCATTGCCCGCCACCCGTCAGAGGCCGACGAACGCATGATGATTCGCCTGCTGGCGTTCGCATTGAATGTGCCCGCTGACGACAAGAACGGCAAGCTGGACTTTGCCAAAGACCTGTGGGACGTAGACGAGGCCGCGCTATGGCACAAAGACTACACCGAGCAAATCCTGCACTGGATCGACGTTGGTCAGCCCGACGACAAACGCCTGTTGAAGGCCGCAAGCAAGGCCGACCGCGTCACGGCATACAGCTTTTCAAGCAGCACACCTGTGTGGTGGAAAGGGATAGAGACCAAGCTCACCCGCGCGAGCAACCTGGTGGTGTGGCAGATTGAAGCCGCGCAAAGCCAGGCATTGGCAAAGCTGGCCGAACGCAGCATGCAGCTGCAAGTGACCGTGCAAGACGGCACGGTGTGGATGAGCACGACGACGGATTCGGTGGAAATCACGCCGAAGCGTTTGACGGCTGGTGATTGAGGGCTCTGCGTTGATTTGCAGTAGCTATTAATTCAGGAGCTGCTTGCGCCCGTATTCATTGGTCTGCAGGCACTTTTTACACCCTAAAACGGCTGTTTTTCGGGTTTCAAGCCAGTTTTTTGGCTCAGTTTTGACTGACGGCTTGACTCAAAACGCTGTTTTCAGGCCGTTTTTACCTGTGTTTTAGGGCTTTTGGCCAATGGATACGTGCGCAAGCAGCTCTGAAAATATGAGCAGATAGATTGGAATCTGGCCCCGAATATTCAGGCCTACCTACTTCTTGAGTGTCGGGTTTGCAATCTTGAAGGAACCGAGTGGTAGCCCTTCCTCTGCTGCGCTGGTGAACGCTGAGAGCGTGGCGCATAAAGCACTGAGAGTTATTCCAAGAAGCACTCTTGTATCAGCTGGCTGAAATTTCGCCTTCAACTGACCAAACATTGCGAGTGGACTGCCAATGTGTTGGATATCTTCATCAGTGAGGTTCCGACCGAAGTTGTGGGACAGTTGATTTCTGATCTTGTTCAGCTGGGTGAGGCTTTGCGCGACATCGTCTGACAGGTTGTTGAGTGCCTCTGCTAAGAGAAGTTTTTGAGCATAAGTTAGCTTTCCCTTCTCAAGAAACTTTGCTCCGCCAGGAAGCCGCTTCGCAATGATTCGATCAAGCAGTGTTTCTGAGAACAGGTGAGCAATGAGAACTTCACCCGATGGACTTCCCGCTTTGCTCATCTGCTCCTCGAAGAGCAAGTAGTCTTTGCCTTGAGTAGATTGCTCTGCTTTCATACTGATACCCAGCGTCAAATTTCAACAGCGCGCGTAGCGCGACTGTTGGAACGCCCAGTTAACTTTCTTGCTGATCGCGCATTTTGAACCAGCCGAATCTCCAGCTTGCAGCCAAGCGCCTCGGCATATCTGGAGAGGGTTGCCAGCGAAGGTGAATGTTTTCCGCTGCCTGATTCCATCCGGGCCACCGCAGATTGCGTGGTACCGATCTTTTCCGCTACCTGCGCCTGGGTCAGCCCCTGCGAAGCTCTGGCTCTCAAGAATTCATTCAGCAGCGCAAACTCGTCTCCCAGCTTGTCGTATTCAGCCTTTACCTCGGCGTTGCCGAGTGCCTTGGTGCGTAGTTGCTTATGCGTCAACATCTTTCCACTCCTTCATGCGCTTGCGCGCGACGGTCAACTCTTTAGGAGGTGTTTTATCAGTCTTTTTCACAAACTGATGGAGCATGACAATTTGCCGCCCGACCAATGTGCAATAAAACACCCGCCCAATGCCTTCACGCGATTTCAAGCGCAACTCAAACAAGCCTGCACTCATGGCACGCGTGTGGGGCATACCCAAATCAGGACCAAATTCCAGCATTCGATCAGTGCAGTGAAGGTACCTTGCCAAAATACCTGCTGGCAATGCAAGCACCTCCTGCTGCAACTTCTCGTTGTGGTATTTGATCTCCCAATTCATGTTTTGAATATAGCATATTTGCTATAAATAGATGGTCTCAATGCATACAGATTTTCGGCTTTTCAACCGCTGGACACTCTGACCGCTTGGTTTCAGGTGGCTGACTTCACTATTAATTCAATAGCGGCTTACTCCCGAATTTAAAAGGCTAAAAGCACCTTCAACATCTAAAAATGGCATTTTTTAGCAATTTTTGATGCTTTCAGGCCGTTTTGGAGCCCGCGCCTGCCAGCTCGGCCTCTTGCAGCGCCCGCCACATGACTTTGCCTGCGCCGCTTTTCGGCAGCGCGTCTACAAAGTGCACCACGCGGGGGTATTTGTAGGCGGCCATGTTGTCTTTGCACCAGGCAATGATTTCGTCGGCGCTGACCTTGTCTTTGAAAGCGGCGCGCAGCACGACCACGGCTTTAACTGACTCGCCGCGGTACGAATCTACAGTTGAAATAATGCACGCTTCTTGAATCGCCGGGTGCTTGAACATCAGCGCCTCTACCTCTGCGGGCCACACTTTAAAACCCGACGCGTTGATCATGCGTTTTAGGCGGTCGGTGATGAAAAAGTAGCCGTCTTCATCCACGCGCCCCAAATCGCCTGAGCGAAAAAACCGCTTGCCATCGCGTTCAATGAATGCCTCCGCTGTGGCGTCTGGCCGCTTCCAGTAGCCACTAAAAATTTGTGGGCCACTCATGATAATTTCGCCCTGCTCGCCTTGCGGCATTTCTTCAAGCGTTGTCGGGTCAATGACACGCGAATCCACACCAATGAAAGGCACACCAAGGCACTGTTGCTTGGTGGCGTCGTGCGGGTTGCTGTGCGATGGTGCGGCGGTTTCAGTCAAGCCGTAGCCTTCAGCGTAATGCAAACCATAGTTGTCAAGCAGCCGCTGCGCAACGGCCTGCGGCATGGCAGCACCACCGCCGCCGATGTAGACCAGACTGCTGACGTCGAACTTGTCAAAGTTTGGGCTGGCCAGCAGGTCAATGACCATGGTGGGAATGTTGGTCCAGTGCGTGGCGCGCCAGCGTGAAATCAAATGCCCTGCCAGCTCGCGGTCCCAGCGCGGCATGATGACCAGCGTTGCACCGCCGTAAATAGTAGCGTGCATCACCGACACATGCCCAGTGATGTGAAACATCGGCACTACCGACAAAATCACGCTCTCAAAAGTAGCGCTGCCCCACAGCGCTGTGCCGACTGCGTTGTGCATGATGGAAGCGTGCGTGTGCATGCAACCCTTGGGCAAGCCAGTGGTGCCGCTGGTGTAGGGCAACACTGCCAGGTCGTTGCCACTGGCCGATGGTTCAGACAAATTGCCAGCAGCGTGGCGGATGGCATCCATCCACCGCACAACTTTGCCGCCGGGCAATTCGGGCATTGCATGGTGCGTACCCAGCCAGTCGCGCCAGGCAATTGGCAGCATGTCGGCAGGGGTGTTGTCAAAATCAAAACCGTCGCGCAGGTGCGTTATCACCATGCCAGTCAGCTGCTCACCTGGCGCAAGCTGTGCATTGGCTTTGGCCAGCTCACCCGCCAGGTCGGCTGAAGTGATGGCAACCTTAGCGTCCGGGTCCAGAATGTAATGCTTGAGCTCTTCTGCCCGGTTCATGGGGTTGACCGGAACCACCACGGCGTCGAGTCGCAAAATCGCGAAGCATGCAATCACCCATTGCGGCGCGTTTTGCATGTTGAGCAGCACGCGATCGCCTTTTTTAACACCTAAATCAACCAGGGTGGCGGCCAGTGATTCCGCCTGCTTAACTACCTGCCG
>JANNCT010000153.1:0-10106 GCA_031386895.1 Polaromonas sp. | reverse complement strand
ATAGGCCTCGGACTTCAGTCCGGCGTTGACAACGACGTGGTTGTGGTCGATGCGAACGACTTCAGCGGTGATGACTTCACCGGTGCGCATTTCAGAGCGCTTGAGCGATTCGTTAAATAGGTCGGCAAAAGATTCAGACATGTAGTTTCCTTGTCCACAACGCAGGGTTCAGTCAGCACAATTGCTGAAAGGTTTTTAAATCTGCTTGGGGAATGTTGTTGCTGCCAAAATGGCCGCGGGTTAAGTTACTGTTCCGTTTGATCAATACACCGCAGGATGTATGCACGTAAATGCCAGGAATCAAAAGGGCCGGGTGCTTCGCCACCAGTCAAGCACCTGATTTGTTGATTTTTCAATCGACAGATCAGAGTTGTCCAGCAGTTTGGCATGTTCAGCAGGTTTTAAAGGCGCGGTTGGTCGCGCCGTATCACGCGCGTCGCGAGCTTCTAAATCTTGATGAATATGTTGCAGTATAGCCGGATTTCCCTTTGAAATCAACTGCTTATGGCGCCTTTCGGCTCTGTGGTGGGCGCTGGCCGTGAGGTAGATTTTAAGCGCCGCATCAGGAAAAATCACGCTGCCCATGTCCCGGCCATCGGCCACCAGTCCCGGCAAAGTGCGAAAACTGCGCTGAAGTGCTACCAAAGCATTGCGCACCTCTGGGTGCACGGATACTTTCGAAGCGGCCATACCGGCTTCTTCGGTGCGGATGGCGTTGGACACGTTCTCTTGCCCCAGAAACACCTGGTCGCCTGAAAAGCGAACCGGCAGCGACCTGGCGACTTGCGCTACTTGTGCTGCGTCGTCAAGTGAAATACCAGTGCGACTTGCTGCAAAAGCGCTCAATCGGTACAACGCACCAGAGTCAAGGTAGTGGTAGCCCAAGCGCTGTGCGACCAGCGCGGCAAGCGTGCCTTTGCCCGAAGCGGTGGGGCCGTCGATGCAAATAACCGGGATGTCAGCGGTGTTGGCTTGAACCAGGTTAAACAGGTCCTCAAAATAATCAGGATAGGTTTTCGCGACGCATTTGGGGTCAAGAATGCGAATCGGCAGCCGCGCCGGGTTGAACGCCGCGAGAGAAAAGCACATCGCAATTCTGTGGTCGTCGTACGTGTGAATCGGCGCTGTTTTCCAGTCAGCCGTTGTTGCCGGCGGCGTAATCTTGATGAAGTCAGCCCCTTCTTCGATCACTGCGCCTAGCTTGCGCAACTCGCACGCCATGGCTGCAATGCGGTCGGTTTCTTTGACCCGCCAGCTTGCAATATTGCGCAATGTGGTCGTGCCGTCAGCATACAGCGCCATGACGGCCAGTGTCATTGCAGCGTCGGGGATATGGTTACAGTCCAGATCAATTGCCCGCAGTGGCCAGCCAACACCAGGCTCGCCCCGCGAAATGCGCAAGGTGTTTGGCGTACTTTCAATGTGGGCACCCATCATGCGGGCTGCCTCTATGAAGCGAATGTCGCCTTGGATGGACTCTGAGCCTACACCGTGAATTGCGATGCTTTTTGTGCCACTGGCGCCTATAGATATTGCGCCAAGCGCTATAAAATAACTAGCAGATGAAGCATCAGCTTCGATGTATATGTCCCTTGGCGATTGGTACTTGCTGCCCGCTGCAATAGTGAATCGACGCCACCCGTCTCGCTGGACATCGACTCCAAACCGGCGCATCAAGTTCAGAGTGATTTCGATATAAGGTTTGGAGATCAGTTCTCCGACGACTTCGATCTGAATATCTTGTTTTGCAACCAGCGGTAGCGCCATCAGCAGGGCGGTTAAAAACTGGCTCGACACGTCACCCCGAATTGATATCGGCGCGTCCAGTTTCAGCGCCAAGCCATTGCGTCCAAGCAGCCGTAAAGGCGGAAACCCGTCATCGGCCAAATATTCAATCTGGCAACCCAATTGCCGCAGCGCATCGACCAGGTCGCCTATTGGACGCTCATGCATCCGTGCAACGCCAGACAATTCAAAGGTGCCGCCCATCATGGCCAGTGCCGCTGTAAGTGGGCGCATCGCCGTGCCCGCGTTGCCCATAAACAAATTTGCCTGTTTGACCAAAAGCTTCCCGCCGAGTCCGGACACATGCGCAGCGGTGCCGTCCGAATCAACTTTGCAGCCAAGTTGCCCCAACGCTTTCAGCATGACAGTGGTGTCATCGGACATCAGCAAGTCGTGCACGACAGTCGTGCCCTCGCTTAGCGCGGCAAGCAGCAACACGCGGTTTGAAATACTTTTTGAACCAGGTAGGCGTACTGCGCCGCTCGCACTGGTAAGTGGCGGAACGTCTAAAAAATCAGCGCTGAACATGCTGCCGAATTACTTGATCGGCTTTGGGGAAGAGATTCGCCACGTCGCGCGTTTGTGGCTGGCCTGCTCGATCATTTTTTCAAGCGCATCACCGTCGCTGGAGAGGATCAGCTTCTCAAGCGATTGCAGCGTTTGCTGAAACAATTTGGACTGGGCCAACAGCTCCTCCCGATTGGCAATCAAAACGTCGCGCCACATTTTTGGGTCACTGGCCGCAATCCGCGTGAAGTCGCGAAATCCAGGGCCTGCCAAAGACATGTAATCCGCACCGTGCGGTTGGCTGGCAATGCTGTTAATCAGAGAAAAAGCAATTAGATGCGGCAAGTGGCTGACTGCAGCATAGGCCGCGTCGTGGGCTTGCGGGGACATTTGTACAACATGACATCCCAGTGCCGTCCACACGCTGGCGGCCTTGTTCAGCTGCGCGGTAAGAGTCCGCTCGATCGGTGTCAATATGACTTGCTTGCCGTTGTAAAGGTCAGCGTCGGCATGCTCAACGCCCGAAACCTCTTTGCCGGTAATTGGGTGCGCAGGGACAAAACTTCCTACGTTGTCCCGCAGAACGCGACGCGCGGCGTCCACCACATCTCGTTTGGTTGAACCGACATCCATCACAAGGGTACTGGCTGTAATCAAATGCCTGATGGCTTTGAAGGTAGCTTCGGTGGCTGAAACCGGAACTGCCAGCAACACAATGTCCGCACCAGACACTGCGAGCAGGGCTGACGGAGCCTCTACGTCAATAACTCCCATCTGGCGGGCGCGCTCGGTAGTGGAGGGGGATTTGCTGTAACCGACCACGCGCTTTACCAGCCCCGCACGCTTGAGCGCCAGCGCGAATGAGCCGCCCATAAGTCCGCAACCGATAAGGCCTAACTGCTCAAACATGGATGCGACCTTTTCTAGAAAATTTCATGTGTGTACTGGGTGGCTTCTCAATCGTTCACTGGATATGAGCCAAGGACCTTATAAAACGCGCAAAGCTGTTGCAGCTCCTGTAGAGCGGCTTTGACATTGGCTTGCGAGGGGTGTCCCTGCAGGTCAATGTAAAAGTAGTATTCCCATTGGCCCGAACGGGCTGGACGCGATTCGAAACGCGTCATGGATACGCCGTGAGTTTTCAAAGGGACCAAAAGATCATGGACCGCACCTGGCCGATTCGTCACTGACACCACCAAACTGATGCAGTCTTTTCCAGAAACGGAGACTGATGGTACTTCGAGCGTTTGCGGCAGGCAAACCACTGCAAAGCGTGTACGGTTAAACGCATCGTCCTGAATGCCGTGCGCAGGGCTGTGCAGCCCGAACTGTGTTCCAGCGCGTGTGCTCGCAATTGCAGCCCAAGCTGGGTTGGTAGACGCAATGCGCGCGCCCTCGGCATTGCTGGAGGCAGCGTGGCGTTCGGCGTTCGGCAGATGCGTTGTCAACCAGCCGTGGCACTGCGCCAAAGCCTGTGGGTGGGCATACACCGCCTGAATGTCTTCCATGTTGTCGTTAAGGCGCAGCAAGTTGTGCCTGACCATGAGACTGGTCTCACCCACAATATGAAGCGGGGAATTCAAAAAAAGATCCAGTGATCGCGACACCACGCCTTCGGACGAATTTTCTACGGGAACGACGCCAAAGCTTGCCGAACCAGAAGCCGCAGCCCGGAAAACTTCATCAATACTGGAGCAGGGCACATGTTCTATGCTGCTGCCAAAATACTGCACAGCAGCTTGCTCGCTGAAGGTGCCCGCCGGACCCAAATAGGCAACTCTAACAGGCGCCTCAAGAGCCAGGCAGGCCGACATGATTTCGCCCCAAATGGCTGCAATATGTGAACTTTTTAGGGGGCCTTCATTCAGGCTCTGAAGTTTGGCAATCACGCTAGCTACCCGGTCGGGTCTAAAAAAAGACGATCCTTGGCTTTTTTTAACTTCACCGACTTCCTCTGCAAGTTTTGCGCGGTGGCTCAGGAGGCCTAACAGTTCTGCGTCGACCGCATCAATACGAGTGCGTAATTCGGCAAGGCTGCTGCTCATTTTTTAGGGGCAGGCTTGCTTTTTTCAGGCTGCGTTGCCGCCGGTACGCTACCGATGATTTTGGTCGCAGCATCATCGAATTGCTTGCCGCGCGCCGTTACGTCTGCACGGGTTGCTTCAATTAATTGTTGAACAAAAGCATTGCCAAGCTCGGGTGCTGCTGCCTGGTATTTTTTTACGGCTGGCGATTCGAAAAACGCTACCAGCTGCTTCAGTTCTTCCAGGGAAAACTTCTGCATGTAAACAGGAATCAGCGCGTCGGTACTAACCTTGGTAGTTTTGGAGTTGATGGTCTTATAAACGTCGTCGAAGTACTTTTTCAACTCTGTGTTCAGGCTTTCACGCGCTTGCTGCATTTTTTCTTTAGACACATTGGCTTGAAGCTTGGGCGCCCACGCTTGCAAGACATCCTGAGATGCAGAGTCAGCAAGCTGATTGACCAGCCTCTCCAGCTCTGGCCCCTGCTGGAGCGCAACCACTTTGGTGGCCCACTCAAGTTTCGGATCCGCAGTTTGGGCCATTGCCGGCGGCAAAATTGCAATGCTTACAAATACGATAGTCGTAAGAAGTTTTTTCATTCGTCAGATTCCTGGTTTGGGGTGGATGAATCACCGGTCAAATCATTCAGAGCGGCATCGTTCTCGACGATTCGCTGCAACCCGCTCAGTTGAGAGCCTTCATCCATCCCAATGAGTGTCACCCCCTGCGTGGCGCGCCCCATTTCACGGATTTCGCTCACTCTGGTTCGCACGAGCACACCTTTGTCGGTGATCAGCATGATTTCATCGTCGACATGAACCAGCGTTGCCGCTACGACTTTCCCGTTGCGCTCGCTTTGCTGAATTGCAATCATGCCCTTGGTTCCGCGCCCGTGGCGCGTGTACTCGGTAATTGAAGTGCGCTTTCCGTAACCGTTCGCGGTGGCCGTCAAAACGCTCTGCTGCTCATCTTCTGCCACCAGCATGGCGATAACGCTTTGACCAACGTCGAGGGCCATACCGCGTACACCGCGCGCGTTGCGACCTAACGGGCGAACGTCGTCCTCATCAAAGCGAACCGCTTTTCCGCCGTCGCTGAACAGCATGACGTCGTGTTTTCCGTCGGTTAGTGCTGCGCCTATAAGGTAGTCACCGTCATCAAGGTTCACCGCAATGATTCCTCCCTTGCGTGGGTTGTTAAATTCGTCCAGCGATGTTTTCTTCACTGTGCCCATCGAAGTGGCCATAAAAACGTACTGGTCTGCCGGAAAGCTCCGCTTTTCACCAGTTAACGCCAAAACAACGTTAATCTTTTCGCCTTCCTGCAGCGGAAACATATTAACAATAGGACGGCCGCGGGAGCCTCGCGAACCGGCAGGAACCTCCCAAACTTTTAGCCAATACAGCCGGCCGCGATTGGAAAAACACAGAATGTAGTCATGGGTGTTGGCGATAAATAACTGGTCTACCCAGTCGTCTTCCCTGGTGGTGGTGGCTTGTTTGCCCCTACCGCCGCGTTTTTGGGCGCGGTATTCTGAAAGCGGCTGGCTTTTGATATACCCAGTGTGCGATAGCGTTACCACCATATCAGTGGGTGTGATCAAGTCCTCAGTGCTCAGGTCAAAAGAGCTGTGTTCAATTTGGCTTCGGCGCGCACCGAGTTTGGTTTGACCAAACTCTTGCTTGATGGCTGCCAGCTCTTCACCAATAATGATTGAAACCCGTTCCGGTCTGCCAAGAATGTCCAGGAGATCATCAATTTCTGCCATGACTTCTTTGTACTCGGCCACAATTTTGTCTTGCTCCAGTCCGGTCAGGCGCTGCAGGCGCATTTGCAAGATTTCCTGAGCCTGCGTTTCAGACAGTCTGTAAAGGCCGTCGGCTCCCATGCCATAAAGCTTTTCAAGTCCATCAGGCCGGTAATCGTCGGCGTTCACGATGCCGCCGTCGGCGCGCGTACGGGTGAGCATTTCACGCACAAGTTTGCTGTCCCACGGCCGGAGCATCAATTCAGCTTTTGCGACGGGAGGGGTGGGCGCATTGCGAATAATCGCAATGAAATCATCGATATTGGCAAGGGCCACAGCAAGCCCCTCCAACACATGTCCACGCTCGCGCGCCTTGCGCAAGGTAAATACGGTGCGGCGGGTTACTACTTCACGTCGATGCGACAAAAAGACTGCAATAAGGTCCTTCAGATTACATAACTTGGGCTGGCCATTTATCAACGCGACCATGTTGATGCCAAACGTGTCTTGCAGCTGGGTTTGCTTGTAGAGGTTGTTCAGTACCACCTCTGGCACTTCTCCACGCTTGAGCTCAATCACCAACCGCATGCCCGACTTGTCGCTTTCATCCTGGATGTGGCTGATGCCCTCAATTTTCTTTTCATGCACCAACTCGGCCATACGCTCTTGAAGCGTCTTTTTGTTAACCTGATAAGGCAACTCATCAACGATGATGGATTGGCGTTGCCCTTTGTCAATGTCTTCAAAGTGGCACCTCGCGCGCATGACAACCTTGCCGCGCCCTGTGCGGTAGCCGTCTTTGACACCATTGATGCCATAGATAATTCCGGCCGTAGGAAAATCAGGAGCTGGAACGATTTCCATTAACTCGTCGATGGATGCTTCTGGATTTGCCAGCAAGTGCAGGCAGGCGTCGACCACTTCGTTCAAGTTGTGCGGCGGAATATTGGTAGCCATGCCCACAGCGATGCCGCCAGATCCATTCACCAGCAAGTTTGGTATCCGCGTTGGCATGACCAGCGGTTCCTGCTCGCTTCCGTCGTAATTGGGGCCAAAGTCAACAGTTTCTTTGTCCAGGTCAGCTAGCAATTCATGGGCGATTTTTGCCAAGCGAATTTCGGTGTAACGCATTGCGGCTGCGTTGTCGCCGTCGACAGATCCAAAATTTCCTTGGCCATCAACCAGCAAATGCCGCATTGAAAAATCCTGCGCCATGCGCACGATCGTGTCGTAAACCGACTGGTCGCCGTGAGGGTGGTATTTACCAATCACGTCGCCTACAATCCTTGCCGACTTTTTGTAGGGTTTGTTCCAATCGTTATTTAACTCGTGCATTGCAAAAAGCACTCGTCTGTGTACCGGCTTGAGTCCATCTCGCGCATCTGGCAGAGCGCGACCCACGATCACACTCATCGCATAGTCGAGGTAGCTGCGCCGCATTTCCTCCTCAAGACTGATGGGAAGGGTTTCTTTTGCGAACTGGGTCATTGAATTGAAGCCTGATTGGAAAATTTGGTGGCCGCTTTCGGGCTGAAGATCATTTTAAGGCCAACGGAGCGGCTTTTTAAGCTGTGGCTATTGAGCAACAAACACGAAAGATATTGGATTTACGCGTAAGACAACGTCTATCACTGGGGTAAACCTGTAATTGCCTGTGGCACAATCAATTTAACGGTGGGAGTGATGGTCACTCACAACGTATAACTTACCCAACGCAGCCAGTCTGCGGCTTTTCTCTAGAGGAGAACCATGAAGAAACTCAACAAAGTGGCAATGTTGTTTGCTTCCGCAGCGCTTGTAACAGCAGCTGGTGCGCAAACCGTCGACAACTGGAAGAACGGTTCAAATGAACTGGTCTGGAAAAACGGCACCAACGAACTCTGCTGGCGTGACGCCTTCTGGACGCCTGCAACGGCTTTTCCTGGTTGTGATGGTGCCATCGTGGCTCCTGCGCCTGCAGCTCCAGTAGTTGCTGCCCCGGCTCCAGCTGTTATTGCAGCTCCTGCACCTGCGCCAGCACCTGCGCCAGCTACCGTAGCCACCAAAGTGACCTACGCCGCCGACGCGTTTTTTGACTTCAACAAATCTGTTGTCAAACCAGAAGGAAAAGCAAAGCTCGATGATTTGATTGGCAAGATCAAAGACATCAATCTTGAAGTTATTATTGCTGTTGGACACACCGATGCAGTCGGTAGTGACGCGTATAATCAAAAGCTTTCAGTTAAGCGCTCTGAGGCTGTCAAGGCCTACCTGGTGTCTAAAGGCATTGAGAAAAACCGTGTCTACACCGAAGGTAAAGGCGAAAAGCAGCCAGTAGCAGACAACAAAACTGCCGAAGGCCGTGCTAAAAATCGCCGTGTTGAAATTGAAGTTGTCGGTACACGCGCCAACAAGTAATCCCTTCGGATTGCTACCAAAAGCCGCGCACATGCGCGGTTTTTTTATGTCTGATTGATAATGTTCCTATGTCTTCCAACAACAACTTTGACCCTGCCGAACTCGCTAAATTTTCTGATCTTGCTCATCGGTGGTGGGATAAAGAAAGTGAATTTCGGCCACTCCATCAAATTAACCCGCTGAGGCTAACCTGGATTAAAGATATCGCGCCAATTCAGGGTAAGCGGGTGCTCGACGTTGGCTGCGGTGGTGGAATCCTGGCTGACGCAATGGCAAGATCTGGTGCAGAAGTTCTTGGTATAGATTTATCAACCAAGGCTCTCAGGGTTGCGAAGCTTCACGCTTTAGAAGCTCAAACGCAAGGCGTGGAGTACCGGGAAATCAGCGCTGAAGCTCTTGCAGAAGAACAACCCGCCAGTTTTGACGTGGTGACTTGCATGGAAATGCTAGAACACGTGCCAGATCCGTCTTTAGTAGTCAAAGCCTGCGCGGCGCTTGTTAAGCCTGGCGGCTACGTTTTCTTCTCCACTATCAATCGAAATGCAAAAGCTTATCTTTTTGCGATAGTAGGTGCGGAATATGTTTTGAACCTGCTTCCACGCGGAACGCACGACTATGCAAAGTTGATCAAGCCCAGCGAACTTGCTGGCCATTGCCGCGCAAATGAACTTGATCTGCTGCGCACAAAAGGTCTGCAGTACAACCCACTAACCAAAAACTACTGGCTTGACGACGACACAAGCGTGAACTACATGTTTGCGACTGCTAAACAATAATGCCGCTTTTCCCGGAACGAGATCAAAGTCATGTTTGAAAACATTGCTGGTGTACTTTTTGACCTCGACGGCACGTTGATCGACAGTGCGCCTGACTTGGGAGCCGCCGCGGACAAGATGCGCACAGACCGAGGATTGCCGTCTTTTCCTTTGGAAAACTACCGTTTTATGGCGGGAGCCGGTGCGCGCGGAATGCTAAACGTTGCTTTCAATATGACTCCGAATCACGCAGATTTTGACGATATGAAGGAAGAGTTTTTCAGAAACTACGAAGCCAGTTTTACGCAGCGAACATTTGCTTTCGATGGCGTTTCACAGATGATCGATAAAATTAATTTGGCCGGCATGAAGTGGGGCGTTGTTACCAATAAATCCGAGCGATTTACCCGGCCACTTACGCAGGCGATGTCGCTCTTCAAGACTGCTGGAACTATTGTCAGTGGTGACACTACGCCACACGCCAAACCGCACCCCGCGCCCGTCCTTGAAGCTGCACGCCAGTTGGGTCTGGTGCCGCAGCAGTGTGTTTATGTTGGAGATGACGAGAGAGATATTGTTGCTGGCCGCGCTGCTGGCATGGCCACTATCGCTGCTGCTTATGGATATTTGGGCTCCAGCAGTAATACAGGGAAGTGGAACGCCGACGCCGTAATCAAAAATCCCGCAGAGCTATTGCAATTCTTGCAACTAGCCTAAAATGACATGTTGGGGCTGCATTGGTTTCGACGAGGGTTCGGACGCGGTGTGGTGCATGTCGAGCTGAGTGTGCTCGTAAAACTGATTCAAACAAACTAACTGCAAACGACGAACGTTTCGCACTCGCAGCTTAATTGCTTGTGAGCTTTACAACAGCAGGCCGATGGGCTGGGC
>JANNCT010000046.1:0-39971 GCA_031386895.1 Polaromonas sp. | reverse complement strand
TGCCAGGCCGTGGTATTTAATTTAACGACGAACAAGGAGTAATCACATGCCTCGCGTCAAACGTGGTGTAACGGCTCGCGCCCGCCACAAAAAAGTTTTAGCCCTTGCAAAAGGTTTCCGTGGTCGCCGCGGTAATGTCTTCCGGGTCGCCAAAGAAGCGGTAATGAAGGCTGGGCAATATGCCTACCGTGACCGCCGTACTAAAAAGCGTGTGTTCCGCCGCCTGTGGATCACCCGTATTAACGCCGCCAGCCGCGCTTGCGGTTTGACATACAGCCAGTTTGCCAATGGCCTGCGCAAAGCTGGTATCGAGATCGACCGCAAAGTCTTGTCCGATATGGCGATTCACGACAGCGCTGCTTTCGGCGCGATCGTTGACCAAGTCAAGGCCAAGCTGGCAGCCTGATTGCGTGCGCCAGTCGCTACTAATTTAGTAGCTGCTTGCGCCCATAAATAAAGGGCTAGAGCTTGAAAAAGCTCTAGCCCTTTTGTTTTTGATTTTTATTTTTGTGATTAAACGGATGTGTTTGAATGACTGACCTGGACACCCTTGTTCTCGAAGCCATCGTTGCCTTCTCAGCCAGCGTCACTCCCGCTGATCTTGAAAACGCCAAGGCGCTGTTTCTAGGTAAGGCCGGTCGTGTCACTGAGCTCATGAAAGGCATGGCTGCGCTGAGCGTAGATGAGAAAAAATCACGTGGCGCAGCGGTCAATTTGACCAAGCAGGCGATTGAAGCAGCGCTGAATGCGCGTCGCCAGGCGCTGGCAGATGCTGAGCTTGAAAAGCAGCTTAAAGCTGAGGCCCTTGACGTAAGCCTGCCCGGGCGTCAGCGTACGCAAGGCGGTTTGCATCCGGTCTCACTCACGTTGGAGCGGATTGAGGACATTTTCGGCTCGATGGGTTTTGACGTGGCTCAAGGCCCAGAAATTGAAACCGACTGGTTTAATTTCACTGCATTGAATACCCCCGAAGACCATCCCGCAAGGTCAATGCATGACACGTTTTACGTCGAAGGCGGCACTGAGACCGCGCCGAACTTACTGCGTACGCACACCAGCCCTATGCAAATTCGCTACGCAGTGCAACATGTCAAAAAGCATCGTGCGCTGATAGACGCAGGCGGGCAGATGCCAGAAATTCGCGTGATTGCGCCGGGCCGCACCTACCGCGTTGACAGCGACGCTACGCATTCACCCATGTTTCACCAGTGCGAGGGTTTGTGGATTGGTGAGAACGTCAGCTTTAAAGATCTGAAATTCGTGTTCACCGATTTTTGCCGCACGTTTTTTGAAAGCAACGATCTGGTCCTGCGTTTCAGACCCAGCTTTTTTCCGTTCACCGAGCCGAGCGCAGAAATTGACATTCAATTTCAAACTGGCCCGCTGTCAGGCAAGTGGCTCGAGGTTGCGGGCTCTGGTCAGGTCCACCCAAACGTGGTGGGCAATATGGGCCTGGACCCTCAAAAGTACATCGGCTTTGCCTTCGGCATGGGCCCCGACCGCTTGACCATGCTGCGTTATGGCGTGAACGATTTGCGCTTGTTTTTTGATGGCGACATTCGATTTTTATCGCAATTTCAATAACGAAGCTCGAAGAATCTGAACAATGAGATCAAAGGGTGCAAGGGTCCAGGGAAAAAAGCCAATGGGACCTTACTTCTTCACCTCCTTTTATCTCATTGATCTCCTTGTGAAATTTAACGTAGTGACTGATCATGCAATTTCCTGAGTCCTGGTTGCGAGAATTCTGCAACCCACCTTTGACCACCCAGCAATTGGCCGACACATTGACCATGGCTGGGCTGGAAGTGGAAGAGCTCAAACCTGTAGCGCCCCCGTTCACAAAAATCGTGGTGGGTGAAATTAAATCGGCCTCCAAGCACCCTAACGCCGACAAGCTGCAGGTCTGCGAGGTAGACGTAGGGCAGGGCGCTTTGCTCAGTATTGTTTGTGGTGCGCCCAACGCACGAGTCGGCATCAAGGTACCTTGCGCTTTGGTTGGCGCAGAACTGCCGACCGGTGACGATGGCAAGCCCTTTTTAATCAAAGTCGGCCAATTGCGGGGCGTTGAAAGCCAGGGCATGTTGTGTTCTGCACGTGAATTGAAGTTGTCTGAAGACCACGGCGGCCTGCTGGAACTTGCGTTTGATGCGCCGTTAGGTCAGGACATTCGCCAGCATTTGGACCTCGACGACACACTCTTCACGCTCAAGCTCACACCGAACCTTGCACATTGCCTCAGTGTTTACGGCGTGGCACGCGAAGTGGCGGCACTCACAGGCGCACCACTTAAATCATTGACATTTCCTGCCGCACCGGTGACTGACAACTCGCACCTGCCCGTGACCATCAGCGCGCCTGATTTGTGCGGGCGCTTCTCGGGTCGGGTAATCCGAAACGTGAATACAAAGGCTGCCACACCGCAGTGGATGGCAGACAAACTCGCGCGGTGCGGACAGCGCAGTGTGACGGCGCTTGTCGACATTTCAAACTACGTGATGTTTGAGCTAGGCCGCCCTTCACATATTTTTGATCTGGAGAAAATTCACGGTAGCCTGGAGGTGCGCTGGGGCAAAGCGGGCGAATCGCTGAAATTGCTCAATGGCAGCACGGTCGCGATTGATGAAAAAGTGGGCGTGATTGCCGATGAGGTCCAGGTCGAGTCGCTCGCCGGGATCATGGGGGGCAATGCAACTGCGGTCTCCGACGATACGAAAAATATTTATGTCGAGGCTGCTTTTTGGTGGCCAAAAGCCATTGCTGGCCGCTCACGTCGCTTTAACTTTTCAACCGATGCTGGTCACAGGTTTGAGCGAGGGGTTGACCCCGGAAACACCGTTGAGCACATCGAGCGCATCACGCAACTCATCATTGACATGTGCGGTACCCCGCAGCTTGCCTGTGGCCCTATTGACGATATTCGGTCCAATGTTCCTGTAGCTGCACCAGTGACTTTGCGCGTCGCAAGAGCCAGCAAAATCATAGGCATGCCGCTTTCGCACGCAACTTGTCAGAAGGCACTTGAACGCCTTGGCCTGGCTGTGGCGCAAGGTGACGGAACGCTGACCGTCACGCCGCCGAGCTACCGCTTTGATTTGCAAATCGAAGAAGACCTGATCGAAGAAGTCGTGCGCATGGTGGGTTACGACAACCTTCCCGCTACTCCGCCTTTGGCCCCGATTACCGCCAGGCTGGAAGCAGAGTCCAAGCGCTCGCCGTTTGCTGTACGAAGGGCAATGGCTGCTTTGGGCTACCTGGAGACCATTAACTTCAGTTTTGTTGATGAACGCTGGGAGCACGAGCTGGCAGGCAACCTGAACCCCATCAAGTTGTTGAATCCGATAGCTAGTCAAATGAGCGTTATGCGCTCGTCTTTGCTGGGTTCGTTGCTACAGGTTTTGAAGTTCAACCTGGACCGTAAGGCGTCGCGAGTCAACGTCTTTGAAGTTGGCCGGGTATTTTTGCGTGATGGGTCCAGCCTGAATACCGACACCACCGTGGCTGGGTTTCACCAGCCCATGCGCGTGGCAGGCCTGGCTTACGGGCCACGTGCCAGCTTGGGATGGGACAACAGCGATAAACATGTTGATTTCTTTGACGTGAAGGGTGATTTGCAGGCCCTGCTGGACCCGCTTCAACCTCAATTTGCCCCGGCCAACCATCCGGCAATGCACCCTGGCCGATGCGCCAGTGTCTCGCTCGGCGACAAGTACATTGGCTTTATAGGGGAGCTGCATCCGAAGTGGCGACAAGGCTACGATCTGACTCAGGCACCAATGATGTTTGAATTAGATCTTGAGGCCGTGCTGCAACGCCGTGTTGCGGTGTTCGCAAGCGTCACCAAGTTGCAGCCAGTCGAGCGTGACATCGCGATTATTGTGCAGGAGGCGGTAACCCATGCCGCCTTGATGGGCGCCATTCATAGCGCTGACACCAACGGCTTGTTGCGCTCTGCAACTTTGTTTGATGTTTACCGACCGCAAGCAGCCAACACCAGCATGGCCGCAGGCGAAAAAAGCTTGGCTGTTCGCCTTGTTTTGATCAGCGACACCGCAACGCTGACCGAAGACGCCATTGAAACCGCAGTTCGAGCCGTTATCATGAAGTTACAAAATGAGTTGCATGCACGCCTGCGCGGTTAATGCAACGCTGAAGTACCAGCCACTGCGGAAGTTATATGGAATTTTCAATTGAAAGCCTCGAAACGCCAGCGCTGACCAAAGCGCATTTGGCCGAACTTTTGTTTGAGCAAATAGGTTTGAACAAGCGCGAGTCGAAAGACATGATCGACGCATTTTTCGATCTCATTTCGGACGACCTTGTAGACGGCAACGATGTAAAAATTTCTGGTTTCGGCAATTTTCAGATTCGAACCAAGGCATCGCGGCCCGGTCGAAACCCCAGAACTGGCGAAGCAATTCGTATCGAAGCGAGACGGGTAGTTACATTTCATGCCAGCCACAAGCTTAAAGATCAGATCCAAAACATCTGAAGCGAAAATTTGACGCACCGCAATGGCGCATGGTGAGCAGCATAGCCGGACGCCGCCTTATCGTGTCAATTGTGTGACGAAGCAACACATTTCCGGCAAATCAACATACCCTTTGCGCTAAGCTCAGACTTAGAGTAAATTTAGAGCTTTCCTCTATAGCGTATTGATTTAATTGGAGAATTTTCTTCCGCTCATCCCTGCAAAGCGCTACTTCACGATCGGTGAGGTAAGTGATTTATGCGGTGTAAAACCTCACGTGCTCCGCTATTGGGAGCAGGAGTTTACGCAACTGCGCCCCATGAAGCGGCGTGGAAATCGACGCTATTACCAGCACCATGAGGTGTTGATGATTCGCAAAATAAGGGATTTGCTATACGACCAGGGCTTTACCATCAGCGGGGCACGTAACAAATTGCACGAAATTGTGCAGATAGAGGATGACAAGCGCCGCAATGGCGAAGTCATGCTCGACGGCATTGAAGCAGTTGACGTAACTGATTTGGCCCTTACAGACTTTACGGATTCCGTCGATTTTGAAGAGAGTGAGCTTTCCCCAGACGGCGCAGATTTGCCGAGCGTAAGCATTGCCCAGCAGCGTCTTCAGCTCGTCAGAAGAGAGTTGTATGAAATTCGCGATTTACTCAGCGTGACTTACTGAGTGACTTTAGCCCTAACGCTATAATTACGACGAGTTCGGTGTGTGGCGCAGCCTGGTAGCGCACTTGCATGGGGTGCAAGGGGTCGAAGGTTCGAATCCTTTCACACCGACCAAAATCAACCAAGGCGGTCTATTCTTGGTGTGTCATGGACATCCATAGCCGCCAATCAACTCATTGAAGAGCGAAGGTGCTATAAATACAGTAGTCGCCTTCGCCCGATTTCCCGAGCCAAAATTTATTTTTATTGGTATTTTGCAGGTCAATTCGGGGCGCACCCGACAGATGTCGACCCACGCTAGGGAGCACGTTGGCAAGCTTGGCTTGCGTTATTCCACATCTACCTCGTGATATGCATAAGTTCCTTTGCGTTGATCGGCGAAGTAGCACTCTAAAGTCACTTTGACAGTTTTAAAGGCAAGATCAGACCAAGGGATGTCTTTTTCTGCAAAAAGTGCTGTTTCCATAGTCTCATGGCCCGGAGCAAAGTCCAGGCTCAAAAGTTTTGCGCGGTAAAAAATGTGAACTTGCCCGACCCGGCGCACGTTGACTATCGAAAACAGCGGCCCCATTTCAAACTTCGCTCCAGCTTCCTCAACAGTTTCACGCGCAGCGCCTTCAGATGTTGTTTCGTCGAGCTCCATGAAGCCGGCGGGCAAAGTCCAAAACCCTTTACGCGGCTCTATATTGCGTTTGCACAGCAACACCGTGTCGCCGCTGTTGCCCCAAAACGGTACTGTTCCGACGACAGTTAATGGGTTTTCATAGTGCACCGTGCCGCAAACTGTGCAGATAGCTCGGCTTTTAACGTCCCCGTCATCAGGTATGCGGTACGCTACTTTGCTGCCACATTCCCGGCAGTGTTTCAAGGGTAATTTTTGCACTGGCAAAGTGTAGCCAATCTGAATTTGCGCGACCGGTGTTGCCTGAATGGCATGCTTTTGTAATCTGCGGTACAGCTGACCCTGCAGCTTGCGGTTATTTCGTCACGGCGGTCAGTGAGACGTTACAGATGGGTCGTGATTTAGCGCACGGCTTTTGCCGTTAGCGCAACAATAGAGACCAACAGCAGCTCCACTTTATGGCTATCCGGCAAAAAGGAATTGTTTTGCCGATAAACTATAACGATATTTGTGAATTTTTGTTTTTGCCCTTTGGCGACTGAATAATTTTATGGCTGTTTTCGTTCGAACTGAGGAAGGTCAAGAAGCTGCGTATAGCCCGCAGTCGGCACTTCCACGAAAGTTAAAGTCCATTTTGAAGGTTATTGACGGGCGCACCCCGGTCGATACGTTTGAAAAAAACCTCAGTTCATTTGGAGACGTGAGAGCAATTTTGCAATCGCTGGATATGGCCGGCCTTATCAAGCAGATAGAGTCAAATTCACCATTTGCACCGGCCAGCGCAGATAAGCCGGTTCAGGTTCCCGCCAAGGCGCCCATTGCGCCAATGGTGGGAGCCGGTGCAGATTGGGCACCAACTCGCAATCTTTATTCGGAGCAGTCGAACCCTGTCAAGATGGATGCATGGCAAGCTTCCGAGTTGGCCACTCAGGCCATGTTTACGCCGCGCCATTTGCAAAATCCGGCCCTGCAGGACATTCTGGATTCCATGGCGAACTTCGTGTTGACCCATATGCCCGAACAATCATTTCAAATTCTCAAAGAAATTGAGGAGATTACGTCCCTTGAGCTTCTGGCAGTTACGCTGGGCGGGTATGAACAAATGGTGGCATCTGTCGGGGAACCAAGCGTGCTGCATCTGAGGTCGATCAAGCAAACGCTGCGGGAAAACTTATGACAGCGCTATCAGAAGTCGTTTTTGGGATCACGCCCGCCGGATATGCTGCGTTGCGCAACTCGACCGAGCCCATGGATTTGCGCCTCAAAACCGTACTGACATTGGTCGATGGTGTTTGTCCAGTGGCGCAGTACGTACCTTTTTTGATGGCCTTCGATCCATTGGCCGAGAAGTTTTTTATTCTTGAGCGTATGGGATATGTAAAACGAATGGGACAGGTGGCAACGAGCGCAGTGTCAGGATTTGAGCAGTCGGTTCGAAGCGGGACTTCCAAAGCGCGGCTACCGCGCATTGATTCAGGTTTTCCACAATCCGGATTTTTGCCAGTCTAGTAAGTTGCGTCAAATATAAAAACTAGCCAAGGAAAATAATGTCAATCATTTACCGCAAATCCCTAAAAGGTATTGATGAAGTGGCTTTCAAATCAAGCGGTTTGCCACTTAGATTGGTGAGTTATTTGCTGGCCGTAGACGGCGAAGCATCAGTGGACCAATTGGCTGCAAGATACCAAAACCTGCCGTCTTTGCAAGCGGTGCTGGAGGGTCTGTGTGGTCAAGGCTTTCTGGAGGTGGCCGGTGCCGCCGACAACGTGGTGGGCATTGGTCAAATGCGTGTAGGCAACGGTGCCAACATCGGTGCCGGTTTTAACAATCAGCCTCCGCCCCAACAGGCCTATGCTCAGCCACCAGCGCAGCAGCCTCAGTACCAGCAACCGCCGCCGAATTATTTTCCTGAGCTCGAGAGTTACAAATCGAACATGATTCGTGACGTAAGCGCACTGCTGGGTGCAGATTCGGCACCAGTTATTAATAAAATACAGGGCTGCAGGTCGAAAGATGAGTTATTTAGCACCATGATGGGTATCAAAAAAATCGTCACGATTTACACAAATCGAGATACGGGCGAGAAGTTCGGCTCGCGCTACGTTGGCCTGTCTGCCTAGCGCGATTTGGTTTTTAGTTTTTTGTTTTATTACGTTTAATTTTTAAGGAACACCCATGCAATTCGACTTGATCATGGCAACCCAGTTTTCGTTTTTAATGGGTTTTATTGGTATGGTAGGCGGGGCTTACTATTTCACGCTCATCAAGAGCACATTGCCAGTTGAGCACCAATCCAATGCTGTAACTTCGGCCGTGTATTGCCTGATGGCAGCCATCATGTACGGCATCATCAACTACAAATACGGAATCGGCACCGATGCACTCGCCAAAGGCGACTACCCGACAGTGCTTCGTTATATCGATTGGCTGGTCACCACGCCACTCCTGGTATTGAAGTTTCCTGAAATGCTGGGCGGCGATGAGGCTCCAGCGGTTGCCTTGCTGGTGATCGTGGCAGACGTGATGATGATTTTGTTTGGCCTGGCAGGCGAATCGTCGATCAACGCAGCCAAGGGCTCGACATTGATTGGCTGGGCCATGTTTGGCGTGAGCTGCCTAGCCTGGTTGTTCATTATTTTCATTTTGTACACGGCCGTATCCAATGCGGCTGCGAACAAGCTGGGCCCGGTAAAGGTAGGTTTGAGCCGCTTGAAACTGTTTATTGTTTTGGGCTGGGCTATTTACCCACTCGGCTACTTGCTCACGCTGATTTCAAACTCGCCCGACCTGCGTGTTGGCCGTGAGTTGGTCTACAACGTTGCTGACTTGTTCAACAAAGTCGGTTTTGGCATGGTGGCAATCTACACCGTGCGTCAGATTGTTCGCGAGCAGAAAATTCGCGATGCAATGCTGGCGCTGTAACCCTCATACTGACTAATACTTTTTTGACCCGGGTGGCAAGTTAAATTGCTGGCCGGGTCTTTTTAATTTGCGTAGCGGCTCAAGCGGCGAACTCACTTTCCTTCAAGCTTGTAAATGACTGCGAACGATTGGGATGTTGTGATAGTTGGAGGTGGCCTGGGAGGTTTGTCTCTGGCTGTTGAATTTGCACAACCGGAATTTGCCCACTTGAAGGTCCTGGTGCTTGAAAAGCGCGCCGCTTACAAGCGCGACCGTACCTGGAGCTACTGGCACACCCAAAAGCACCGTTACAGTGGACTTGAGCGAAAACGCTGGAACTCCTGGAGGCTAAGTTTCCAGGGAAGTAACGCCGAACACCACGGCGCCAGCGCATATTGCACTATGGATGCTGATGCTTTTTATACTTTTGCATTGGCACAAATAGCGTTTGCACCCAACATACAGCTGACGATGATGTCTGACGTGCGTGACGTTGTGCCTGGCGACTCGCCATCAGTTATTTTGGCGGACGGAAAGGTGCTCTCGGCCGCTTGGGTCATGGATGGCCGACCCAACCCGGCGCCGCTTGCAAATTCCCTGTGCCAGCATTTCGAAGGCTGGGAGATTGAAACCGAAAGCGACTGCTTCGATGACAGCGTCGTGGATTTGATGGATTTTCAGGCGGCAACAGCCGGGCTGCATTTTCTGTATGTTCTGCCTTACGGTCCGCGTAAAGCGCTGGTAGAAAGCACCTGGATGTCAGAATTTTCTCATCAACCCAATTACGCAAGTGAGCTGCGCGATTACTTGCAAACGCGCTTCGGCATCACCGAGTACAAATGCATTTATATCGAGCGTGGCTGCCTCGATTTGCAAGCCAGAACCCGTCCACCCAGTGCGCTCAATGGAAGCGGCAAAGTAGTTGCGCTAGGCAAGGCCGCTGGAACTCTGCGCGCTTCAACCGGCTTTGCGTTTTTAGAAACCATC
This sequence comes from Polaromonas sp., assembly GCA_031386895.1. Classification (GTDB taxonomy): domain Bacteria; phylum Pseudomonadota; class Gammaproteobacteria; order Burkholderiales; family Burkholderiaceae_C; genus Polaromonas. Next base: position 30,312 of record JANNCT010000046.1, on the reverse strand, counting down.
GCTGAAGCCAAGCGTATTGCGCGTTGTTTTAATGGAGTTGCGCTGGCAGATGTACGGGTGCCGCCGTACCGCCGCGATTGGCTCGACGCCTGGATGGACAAAATTTTTTGCGACGGAATCAAGGCCGATTGGCGTCGCGCACCAGAGTTTTTCATGGCAATGTTCAAGGGCGTGTCTGCAAATACGTGGGTGAGCTTTCTGTCTGGTCGCCCCAGCCTTGCGCAGCGCCTGCAGGTGTGTTTGCAGTTGCCCAAGCTCCACTTTCTGCGCGCCGTGCGCCGGGTTTTGGTGGGTTGAGTGCGTACCACTCAAATCAGCACGATTGGCTTTGGTGCTGTGCTGGTCCTGTTGTTTACAACACTGCTTTTGGCTGACCGGGCGCAGCCGCTCGCTGGGGCGTGGGCCCTGGTGGGCCTGAGCCTTACTGCTGGTTTTGTACACGGCGCTCTCGACGCAGCGATTTTGCAGCGCCGTTTTACCGATCGCTTGCGGTTGATCAAGGTATTGACTGCCTACCTTGTAGCAGTCTTACTTTTGGGGTGGCTGCTAAGTGGCGTACTCATTATTGCTTTATGGCTTTTGATTTTGATGTCGGTTTGGCATTTTGGTGAGCCCTATGGGCGCTGGAGCGGGCTACAGCCGTGGTCAGCGAACTTGACCCGCGCGGTGGTGGGTGGTGCACCTATCATGGTGCCGGTGTGGCTTGTACCGGGGGAGCTGGCTCAAACTTTGGCACCAGTGGTCGACCTGCTTGCTGTTCAGGTTTGGCGAGCGATGGGGCTGGTGTGGCTTGGGCTGTTGCTTGTTTGGGTCATTGCGTGTGGTTTAAAACGGCCTCATGCTGCCCGCAATGCCTGGGCCGAATTGTTGGGCTGCGCGCTTGCTTATACGGTGTTTTCACCATTGATGGCATTTGCAATCTATTTCGGTGTCTACCATGCACCGGTGCATATCTGGCGGGTTTGGCGTAGTTGGAAAGCCAATGGTCCTGCACTGCATCTCAGGCCTTGGGCGATCGCAACGGGACTGATTGCTACGGTTTGCGCTACGTGGTTACTCAGTGCGGGGCTGTGGTGGATGCTGAGCCCAGACCTTTCAAAAATGCCTGAGCCCGCTCTTGCGCTGCGGTGGCTTATCGTGGCGCTTGCAGCAGTGACTGCGCCGCATTTGGTTTTAATCAGTGCAAGTGAGGCGTTTTTTGCTGCCTATGCACGGCGCTGCACTTGACAGTTGCTATAAATATAATAGCTGTTTGCGCCCGTATTCTTTGGGCTACAGGCCTAAAACATCAAAAAACATCAAAAAATAGCGCTAAATCACGATGTGTGGCGTAAAAAAGCCGGCTAAAACGCCGGCTTTTTGGTTCAGCTAACCGGTGCTCAGGCTTTGATGGTCTTGCCGTGTTTTTCAATCAATATTTTGGCGGTGTCGAGCAACTTTTTGCCATCAAAACCTTTTTTGTTCATGTCTCCTACCCACTCGACTTCTACCGCGCGGGCCTTGCGGCGGAAGTCTTGCGCTTCAGCTACGCTGACCGTGTAAATGCTGTTGCCGCGGTCGCTGGCGGACTTGCGGCCAATACCGTCATTACCCTGCTGGGTTTTTCCTAACATCGCAGACGTTGCCATGCCGGAGTTGTTGTCGATGATCTTCTTCAAGTCCGGTGCCAGAGAGTTGTACTTCGCCTTGTTCATCGCCATTACAAAAGTGGTGGTGTACAGACTGCCGCCTGCGGGGTCAAACTCGGCATGGAACTTGGTCAGCTCATTGACCTTGACAGACGGCACCACTTCCCACGGAATCACGCAGCCACTGATCGTGCCTTTGCTCAGCGCATCAGGAATGCCCGGTAACGGCATGCCCACTGGTGTCGCACCCAGAACACCCAACAGCTTGGTGACCTGGCGGGTAGGCCCGCGAACCTTCAAGCCGCGCATGTCGGCAATGGATTTGACAGCCTTATCGACCGTGTGAATCACTCCCGGCCCGTGGACTTGAAGCGCAATAACCTGCGTGTCTTTGAACTCGTCGCTGGCGACCGTCTGGAAATACTCCCAATACGCTTTGGAAGTAGCCTCGGCGTTGTTCATCATGAAAGGCAGTTCAAACACCTCAACCCGCGGAAAGCGACCGGCTGTGTTGCCCGGTAGTGTCCACACCACGTCCACTACGCCGTCTTTTGCCTGGTCGTACAACTGGACGGGCGTGCCTCCCAGCTGCATGGCGGGGTAGCCTTCAAACTTGATGCGGCCGCCGGATTCTTTTTCAACCTTGTCCATCCACGGTTTGTGCATGGTTAGCCACACGTTTGACTGCGGCGACATGAACGTATGAAACTTGAGCGTGACGGCTTGCTGCGCCAGGCCCGAGAGTGCAGGTGCTCCCAAAGCCACAGCGGCACCGGATTTGAGTAGCGAGCGGCGAGCGATCATAAAAGTCCTTGGGTGATGAAAGTCTGACGTGCGAATTTAACGCCAGCAGGTGATTTTGAAAACCAGTACATGCCCTATAAAGTGGCGGTCGGCTGCAGCGCAGTGCTGGTTGGCATTGGGGCTATGAAGGGCAAAATTCAGGAGACGTACTTGACCAGCCACAGCGAAATACCCGGAAAAAACAGCAGCAGCAGGGTGCGCAGCGTATCGCTGATTAAAAACGGCATGACGCCTCGGTAGCTTTCGCTGATGGGAACATCTTTTGCCATACCGTTCACAACGTACACGTTGAGCCCCACCGGCGGTGCCAGAAGTCCGAAACCGACCGTCATCAGCACCATGATGCCGAACCAGATGGCAACCGATTCTTTGGGCATACCAAAGTCCATTCCCATCACCATCGGAAAGAAAATCGGAATTGTCAGCAGCAGCATCGACAGCTCGTCCATCACCGCACCCAGCACCACATAAAACAGCAAGATGGCACTTACAACCATCAACGGCGACAAGCCCCAACTGCCCACAACCGTTGCCAGCTGGTTAGGCACCTGCGTAAGCGCCAGGGCAGAGTTCATCAGGTCAGCGCCAATAAAAATCAGAAAAATCATGGCCGAGCTTTCAGCTGTGGCGTAAAAGCTCAGCTTGAATTTGTCCCAGGTCAACTCCCGCCGCAACAGCGCAGCCACCAGCGTTGCCGCAGCGCCTACGGCTGCGCCTTCCGTGGGTGTGAACCAGCCGCCATAAATGCCGCCGAACACCAGTAAAAATATGAGCGCTATGGGCGCTACTCCCAGCGCAAGCGCTGGCGTGACGCTTTCACCCGAGCCGTCTACCGCAGGTGCCTGGCCTGGAACAAGCCTGACGTAAATAGCAATGGCGGCCATGTAGCCCAACATTGCAATGATTCCCGGCACCATCGCTGCCGCAAACAGTTTGGCAATATTTTGCTCTGCCAAAATCGCGTAAATCACCAAAGGAACCGATGGTGGAATCAAAATCCCCAAAGTGCCGCCAGCGGCCAGCGTGCCGGTCGACAAACGGCCGGAATAGCCGTGGCGCTTCATCTCCGGCAGGGCGACGCTGGTGATGGTGGCCGCAGTGGCCACGGACGAGCCGCAAATTGCCCCGAACGCTGCGCATGCCATGACGGAGGCCATTGCCAGGCCGCCCTTGAATCGCCGCATGAGCGCGGCTGCAAAACGAAACAGCGCTTTGCTGATGCCGCCTTGCGTCGCGAAGTGACCCATCAGGATAAAAAGCGGAATTACTGACAGGTCATAACTGGCAAAGCGTGCAAAGGCCTGCGTGTTCATAAAGCTCAGAAAAGGCCCGGTGCCAGTCTGCGCGACATACCCCAAAGCACCAGCCACAAACATCGATACCGCAATAGGCACCCGAATTGCCATGAGCACCAGCATGATGCCGAAAATAGTGAGTGCCAGGCTGATCGCACTCATGGGTGAACCTCTGGCGCCACAGAAAAACCGAATACAGCCTGATGCAGCCCAATCATGCTGGTCAGCACAAACGGCGGCACCATGGCGGCGTATGCCACCCATTCTGGAAAGCCCAAGATTTGGGTCTCCGAATTCGTCGTGAACGAGTTCATGCCGCCCAAAGTAGTGCGCCACGCAACCAAAGCAAAGACCAGTGCCAAAAGCAGCGCGCCGAATCTATCAAGGACTGCGTGGCTAGACGGCTGCAGCTTGGCCGTGAAAAAATCAACAATGATGTTGCCGCGCCTTATTTGGCAATACGGCATAAACAGCGCAATTGCTGCGCCCGCGGCCACGCCCGTCAGTTCAAAATCCCCGGCGACAGTGATACCAAGGGTGTTGCGCCCCAGCAAACTGGCGTAGGTGATGAGCGTGATCACCGTGAGCAGCAGACCAGCAGCAATAGCGCACATTCTGGCTGCGCTTTCAAGCGTTTTCATTGAATCACCACTGTCAGCGTGCCCAGGCCCGCCACCCCGCAGGTCATGGTGTCGCCACTGACTACTGCGGCAACGCCTTCAGGGGTTCCGGTGTAAATCAAATCGCCGGGCATCAGCTCCCACGCCGCTGAAAGGTGTTCAATCGTTTCGGCCACATTCCAGATCAGCTTCGACACATTGCTGCGCTGCCGGTCTTTTGCGTCGACCTGAATGTACAACTCTGCATGGTTCACGTCACCGGCCTGGGCAACCGGCGTAATCGGGCCAATCGGTGCCGAGTGGTCAAAGGCTTTGCCAATGCACCAGGGGCGGCCCGCTTTTTTCATTTCGCCCTGCAAGTCACGGCGCGTCATGTCCAGGCCCACTGCGTAGCCAAAAATGTGCTGGTGCGCATCCGCTGCCTGGATGTTTTTGCCACCGGTGCCAATTGCGACGACCAGCTCGATTTCATGGTGAAAGTTTTTCGTCAGACTTGGGTAGGGAATCGTTCCTGTAGTGCCTGCCTCAACTGCAACGACGGTGTCGGCGGGCTTTAAAAAGAAAAACGGCGGTTCGCGGCCGGTAAAACCCATCTCTTTGGCGTGCTCTTCATAGTTGCGGCCTACGCAGTACACCCGGTGAACGGCAAAGCGCTTGTCACTTCCAACAACGGGCACCGACACAGTGGCTGGTGGCGCAAAAACGTAGCTTGTTGAATCGCTCATTTCATTCTTTCTTCTTTGTGTATGCCCAATGCCTGGTGCACCGGACGGTCTGAAAAACTAAACAGCACGCAGCCAGCATCGCTCGACAACCTGGCGGTGTGCCACGACGGAATGACAAAGTGGTCACGCGGGCTGACATCGAAAGTGGTTGTCTTGTTGCCCGATTCAATTTTGACGCTTGCGTGGCCTTCAACCACGCTGAACACCGCGCCGTCTGTCTGGCGATACGGCTTGCCGCTAAAACCTGCCGGTAGCCGCTGCATGAAAGTGGCCATCGTCGGCATGGGCGCGCCGCCAGTGGCGGGGTTGACGTAACGCAGCTTCACACCATCCCATGCATCGACATCGGCGTGGCTTTCGAGCTCATGCAGCGCATGCCGCGTGCGCTCATACGGGTAGCTGAAAATGGGCGACGTTTCACCAAATGGCGCGTCGTATCGCACAGGCAGCATATTGGCGCTGTAGCGGTGGGCGCTGATGCCTTGCGGCTTGCTGATCGGTTGGCTGGCAGCCGTACTATTTTCAGCAAAACCAGCGTCAAAAAACCGCAGCATCGGGATGTCCAGGCCATCCAGCCACACCACAGGTTCGTCCGTCGCTGCGCTGCCGTTATGGCCGTGGTCGTGCCACGTCCAGCTGGGGGTGATGATGAAGTCGCCTGGATGCATTTGCGTGCGTTCGCCGTCCACAGCGGTGTACGCGCCATGCCCTTCAACGACAAAACGCAGCGCACTTTGCGTGTGCCTGTGGCTGGGGGCTACTTCTCCGGGCAAGATCACTTGCAGCCCGGCGTACAGCGACTGTGTGATGCACGACTGACCGCGCAGGGCCGTGTTTTCAAGCACCAACACGCGGCGCACGGCTTCTTCAGCGGTGATGAGATGGGCCGAAGCCATCAAATACGGCCGAATCTCGCTGTATTTCCAGAGTACTGGCACGCAAGGCGTGGCAGGCGAGGGCGGAACCAGCGCGTGTAGTACCTCCCACAGGGGCGTCATGCTGTGCTGGCCAATCGCGTCGTAAAACGCTTTTCGCCCTGATGCGGCCTCTGCAGGTTTGGCCAGGTAATCAGGTGTTTTCATGGTCAAAATAAACGCCGTCTGCGGTTAATGCTGTTTGCAAGGCAGGCACATTGATGTCAGCAAACCGTTGATTAGACGCCAGCATGGGCGCAGCAGTTCCCGCAGCCTGGCCCATCACAAAGCGAGCGCCGCTGGCCCGTGCGGCGGATTGGCCTTCATGCGTCATGGAGGCACAGCGCCCGGCAATCAGCAAATTGTCAACGTTGGGCGGCACCAGCATGCGCCACGGCAGATCGTTGTACGCGCGGCCTTGCGCGCTTTGCTTATTGCGCGGAAATTGCCATTGAATCTTGCCAGCGGTGTGCAGCTCCATCGGCCACGCATTGATGCCTATGACATCGTCGAACCGGGCCGAAGAACGAATGTCTTCGCCGCTTAGCGCATAGGAGCCAGTCATGCGACGCGATTCGCGCATGCCGATTTGCGGCGCGATATCGACAATTGAAGCGTGCTCAAACCCGTGCACTTCGGCCTTTAAAAACTTGAAGTATTCAGCAACCTGGCGCCTGCCCTCCGTCTCGCTCGCGCTAAGGTCCCGGGCGTTTAGCGCGTTCATCGCGTTGCCTTGGGCGTTGCTGATCTGCGTGACATTGGCGCGCCATTCGGTTGGCCTCTTTTGGGGTCGCACAATCGCGCCTTGCCCGGGAAAACGGTAGGGCATGGCGTCAGCCGCGCACCTGTATGCGCTGACGTCGTAAGAGCGCACGCGAATTTGGCCAGCCATGCCGTCTTGCGGACTGTTCAGGCCGCCAAGCGATTCCATGCGTTCGAGCAGCTCATCGACCACACCGTGTACCACGCTGCGCATCACGCCGTTTCTACGGCCGTAGAGTCCGGCAAAGTTCGTTACGCCGCCTGCCGTGCCCATGCCGCCCAAAAACCCATAGCGTTCTGCCAGAAGCACCTTGGCGCAGCGCGTGGCGGCGCTGGTGCTGGCAGCCAAACCAGCCGGGCCGCCACCAATGACCACAACGTCAAACGCTCCAAAAACTGGAAGTTGGCGTGCGGGTTCAAAAACAGTAGCCATCGTGCAGGTTCAGCCTCGTGCGTGGCCTCAGTCGATTTTGATGCCGCGCATCGCAATGATTCCGCCCAAAATAGCCGTTTCGCTTTTCACGCGGCTCGACAAACCTTCTGGTGCTGTGCCCACGGCCTGCCAACCCTGGTTGAACAGCTTTTGGCGGGTGTCCGCATCACGGATAATTTTTGAGACTTCAGCGTTCAATTTGGTCTGTGCCGCTTTAGACAGACTGGCAGGGCCAATCAGCGCCGTCCACACTTCAAGGCTGAAATCGCGAATGTCGGCATCTGCCAGCGGCGCAATTTCAGTAGCCAAAGCGCTGCGCCCACTGGTAAGGCCAATCGCTTTGAGCTTGCCTGCCTTGATCTGCGGAAGGGCGATTCCCGGTGGGACCAATGCCATTTGAAGTTGCCCGCCCAGCAGCGCAGTGACAACTTGCGGGTTGCCTTGGTAGGGTATGTGCACTGCCTGCAGGCCACCGGCTTTTGACTTGAGCAGCTCCATGCCCAGGTGCCCCACTGAACCATTGCCCACCGAGCCGTAATTCCATTTATCGGCACCCGCTCTGGCGGCGTCAAAAAACGCGACCCCCGATGGCAAACTGGTAGGCGCAACCAGCACCAGCGGCGCGGTAGTCAGCAATGAAATTGGTGTGAAGTCTTTGGCCGGATCGTACGGCAGCTTTGAATACAGCAGCTTGGCTGATGTCAGATTGCCGTTGATCACTACGCCCAGCGTGTGGTCGTCAGTGGCTTTGGCCACCAGGTCGGCCGAAATATTGCCCGACGCGCCGGGCTTGTTTTCAATGATCACGGGCTGGCCCAACGCACGTGACAAAGGCTCAGCCAGCGTGCGCGCCGCCATGTCAGGCGTAGAGCCGCCCGGAAAGCCCACCAAAATGCGCACTGGCTTGGTCGGCCACTGGTTTGCTGCAGCTGCCGTAGATGTTGATGTTGGTTTTTTGATGCTATTTTGGGCTGTAGCGCCCATACTAAGGGCGCAAGCAGCTACAAAAATAATAGCGTTTGCAATTGGCTGGCGTAGCAACTGGATGCGGGCTGTTTGCAGCGTCATGGCGGGTTCCATAAGTAAATGTTTGTCGATTCAGAAAGCAGCTGTTATTTGAACAGCTTTGCTGGCTCGATTCCGTCGTACATCCATTTCAAACCAGCAAAGCCGGCGCTCTCAGTGCCGCTCTGGAACAGCTGGTTTCGAAGCTCTCGCTGTACACCCGATGCATGGTAGATATCGCCATACAAACGCGCGGTGAGTTGCACGCGGCCGGTGCGCAGGTACCGGGCTTGCTGGTAGTGCTGGAAAGCCGCTGGCGCGTCGCCATGCGTGTAGCGAAGCGCCTCGCGCAGCACGACTGCATCTTCAATTGCCTGGCCCGCTCCCTGGGCTAAATATTGCAGCATGGGGTGGGCTGCATCTCCCAGCAGCGTCACGCGGCGGTCGGTCCAGTTTTTAACTGGCTCACGGTCGCACAGCACCCACATTTTCCAGATGTTTATTTTGCCCAGCAACTCTTTTACCGGCGCGCAGGCGTTGGCAAAACGTTCAGTTAACTCGGCGGTGTCGCCAAAGCTGTTCCAGCCCTCGTCGTATTTCGTGCTGTGAAAAACCGCCACCAGGTTAAACAGCTCGCCGCGCCGCAAAGGGTAGTGCACCAGGTGCGTTTTTTCCCCGCCCCACAGCACAACATCGTCGCTCCACAAGTGCTTTGGCACGTCTTCACGTTTGAGCACGGCGCGGTAGGCAATATGGCCAGAGACGCGCGGTTTGCCGTCGCCCACTACGGCTTCACGGATGCTGCTCCACATGCCGTCTGCACCAACCAGCGCGCTGGCGACCAGTGTTTGCCCATCGGCAAGAGTAACGCTGACTTCGCTTGCCGTTTGCGTGAAAGATTCCACTTTTGCGCCTGTACGCAGTGTGATGTTTGGCTGGGCGCTGCACGCGTCCAGAAAAATCTGGTGCAGGTCTGCGCGGTAAATCACGCCGTAGGCAAAGCCGTAGACCGCCCTGGCTGTGTCGCCCAAGGGCACACGGACAATTTTTTCGCCGGTCAGAACGTCATTCATGCCCAACCCCGGTGGAAAGAATGCTGCGGCATTGACGGCGGAGGTCAAACCCAGCGCGTCAAACATGCGAAAGATATTGGGGCCAAGCTGAATGCCGGCCCCGATTTCACCGAACGCGGCAGCTTGTTCCAAGACAGTGACTGGGTAGCCGTCTTGTGCCAGCACCAGCGCCGTAGCCAGGCCACCAATGCCGCCACCCGAGATGATAAAACTGGTTTTTTCAGCCATGAATAATAGTATGCATGCTTATTAAAAAAGGCAAGAAGAAAAACCCGGCAAACCCAAGCGCCACTTTGAAACAGTTGCGCCCTTAAACTGGCAGCATGACAAAAAGCTATAAATTTGCAGCTGCGCCTGGGCATTTGATTCGCCGTGCGCAGCAAATCGCAGTTGCGGTTTTCATGGAAGAAACAACTGCCTTTGACGCCACTCCGGTGCAGTTTGCAATTTTGAATGCGCTGATTGACGGCCCGGGGGAAGACCAGGTCACTTTGTCTAAAAACGTAGCGTTTGATCCCGCAACATTTGGATCGGTCATCACCAGGCTGGAGGTCAAAGGCTGGGTCATACGTGCCGCCGACGCAGCTGACAAGCGCCGCAAACTGCTATGGATTACTGAAGAGGGCAAACAAGTGGCTTTTGCGATGAACCGCGCGGTTGCCAAAGCGCAGGTAAGAATTGTGGCACCGCTGAATGTCGAGGAACAAGACCAGTTAGTGCGCCTGCTGGGCAAATTGGTTGCGGGGCATGGCAGCTCTGCTACCTAACCACCTGGCAACTCTTGCAACGCGCCCGGATCAAAGCGCTTTCAGTACTGGCCTTCAGTACTGGCTTGCAGGAAGAAAAACCTTCAAGCCATCAAGCGCAGCGGTAAGTTTGATCTGGCAGCTCAACCGGCTGTAGGGCTCGCGCGGTACGGCGGTGAAGGCGAGCATGGCCAGCTCTTCATCATCGGGCGGCGGTAAAAGCGATGCGAACTCTTCAGTGACGATAACGTGGCACGTAGCGCAAGTCATCAGCCCACCGCAGTCAGCGGCAATGCCGTCTATGCCGTTTTTGGCGGCAGTCTCCATCAGGCTTTTACCGACCTTGCCAGTCACATTTATAGTGTCAAATGGGCCTTTATCGCCCGTTTTACGGGCGCTAGCAGCTATAAAATATATAGTAATTGTTGAGTTCACAGAAAACTGAGAGAGTTATTTAACGTGGCCTAAATTCGGCCAAAGTAGCCACGCCGCTCCCACTCTACGGGGTCAACTGCGGCGCGGTGGCGTGCGATTTCGACACGTTTGATGTGAATGAAGTAATTCGCAAACCCGGCGCCAAATGCACAGGGCAGTACGCCACCTGCGGCAAGTGCGTTAACCACATGCTCCAGATTTTCAGGCAGCCGCGCATTTGAATGGTAGGGCGATTGGGTGGCCAAAGGCGGCTTGAGTTGCCTTTTTATGCCGTCAAGCCCGGCATGAATTTGGGACGCAATGTACAGATACGGATTCGCTGCGGGCTCGCCAATCCGGTTTTCAATCCGGGTGGCCGGGTCATTTGGCTGACCAATCACGTGCAGCATGGCGCGGCCTGCAGCCAGTTGGAATTCCACACGCCTTTGAAAACAAAGCTGTGCGTAGCAGGCGCAGTAAAACAATCAAAGTTGGGTAGTGCTGGTGGAGTGTTTTCTTCATCGCCAAGCCAGGCAAACAGCACGCCGCTTTTTTCTAGCACTGGATAGCTGCGCTGCTGAACGCAGTCGCAAAGTTTGCTTCCTGCAGGCTCGGCCGGCGTCTCCAGGCAACGGCCATCAGGCGGGAACTTCCAGCCGCGAAAAGGGCAACGCAGGCCACCGCCTTCGGTGCTGGACTCTAATCGGTCAAAAGACAAATCAGCACCTTTGTGCGCGCAGTCGCGGTCCAGCAAGCCCCAGCTTCCCAGCGCATCTTTGAACAGAACCAGGTTTTGCCCCAGCAGGCGCGCGGCTTTGACTGGTCTCGATGCCATGCGTGGATCGAGTGCGGGATCAAATTCAGCGCAAAGTGCCGCAGGCTGCCAGCACTGGAGCATCAACTTGCCGCAGGGCGTGCCAGGCCCAATTCGGGTGATACGTTCGTTTTGCTCTGCGTTCATGGCTGCATGGGGAGGGTGGGGCAGCCATGATAATCGCAGCTATGCACAACACAGAAGAAATCAAAGAGCCCCGCCTGTGGGTGGCCGACGGCTGGACGGCCAAGGTTTTGAAAAACGAAGACGACGACGGCTGGGCGGTTGCCATGATCAAAGACGGCGAGCCCGAACCCGCCCTGATTGGCCCGTGGACGATGGGTCGCGACAAAAAGAACCCCAAGCCGCTGGATGTCAATGCATTCAACACACTGGTTAAAACGGCAACCGAGTTTGTGCGAAGGCACGAGCAGCAACTGCATGCCGAGCTGCACCAAAGCGTGACGGTCACGGCGGGCATTGGGCGGGTGACGGTGAATCTGGACATCGTTCCAGATGAAGAAAACCCGTATGCCGTGCTGAGCGCACGCGATGAAAGAGGCGACTTGCTGGCAGAAGTGAAAACCGCAGCATCTTTTAAGCTCAATCGCGCGTCGGCTGAGGCATGGGCGGCGCGCAATTTTGAAAAACCCAAATGAACTTTGCACCAGACCTTGCCACCGTAGCGCATGGCATTCAGCTGGCAATTGCGCCGGTTTTTTTATTGACAGCTGTATCAGGAATGATCGGAGCGGTAGCCGGGCGACTGGCCCGCATTATCGACAGGGCGCGTTACCTTGAAGCGAGGCTTGAAGATTCGATTGACGGCAAGCCCATGGAGGCCGCGCGCATGCGCATGACCTACACCGAGCTCAAGCAGCTTCAGCACCGGGGCTGGCTGGCCAACAGCTGCATTGCTTTGCTGACGCTTTGCTCCATGTTGATTGGCGTGACCATTATTTTGTTGTTTCTCGGCGAAACCTCCAGCCTGGAGATTTTGAAAATTTCCAGCATCTGCTTTTTGGCGGGCGTTGTGTGTTTTCTGTTGGCGCTGCTGTGCTTTTTGGCCGAAACCTTGCAAGCGACCAAGCTGCTGAAATTTGCCGCCATGCCTGCTGAGCCATCCCGTTAAAAACCACGAGGTATCCATGATTCAAACCACTCCTTCACTCCGGGCTTTCGCTGCTTGTGTGGCCCTGCTGGCCTGGGCTGCCCTGGCCGTGCAGCTGTGGCTGACGATGGGCATCGTCCTCGCACAAGGGCGTGGGTTTGGCATGGGGCTGGTGGTGTATTTTGGGTTTTTCACCGTGCTGACCAATTTGCTGGCGGCGCTGGTCATGACGGGTCAGGCATCAAGCCCAGGTTCTGCGGCTTACGCGCGTGCGGCCAACCCAGTCGTGATGACCACCACCGCCGCTGCCATCACCATGGTGGGTGCGGTTTATTTTTTAATTCTTCGCCACACGTGGAAGCCCGAAGGGGTGCAGTTTTGGGCCGATGTCGCGCTGCATTACGTCGTGCCTACGCTGGTGGTGGTGTTCTGGGCCTGGACGGTACCTGCCCGTTCAGTGCGCTGGAAAGATGCGCCATGGCTGTTTGCCTACCCGCTGGGGTATCTGGCCTATGTTTTTGCGCGGGGTGAGTGGGTTCAGCTCTACCCGTATCCGTTTATTGATGTGCTGGCCATTGGCTTGCCGGCGGCATTGCTCAATGCTGCTGGCATGATGGTGGCGTATGCGCTGACAGTGGGCGCATTTTGCGGGCTGAAAATGGTTTTATCTGCATCAACTTCAAGGAAATAACATGCTTCACTTTTTGACAAAAACCGCGTTGGCTGTCGCCTTAACCTCGCTTCTCACGTCGTTTTTAGCCTCACCCAGCGCATGGGCACAAACCGCCAATCCCAATGCAGCCCTTGATTGCAAAGCACCGACTACGCAAAAGCAAATGAACGACTGTGCCTACGAAGATTTTTTAGCCTCCGGTGCTGGCTATGCCCAAAGCAACAAGGTTGTGATGGACAAGCTGTCCGGCAAACAGCGCGACTTGTTTCGGCGTTCGCAAAAAGCCTGGATCGCCTACAGCACGGCCGCCTGCGATTTTGAAAGCAGCGGCGTGCTTGGCGGCAGTGCGCATTCCATGGTGAAGTGGCAATGCGCCGCCCGCATGAACCGCGAGCGGGTGGCTGAACTGGCCAAATTGGGCGATTGCCGAGAAGGCGATGTGGCCTGCGTGCGCTTTAAAAAGTAAACCGCCAAACTTCAGTGCTACTATTTGTATAGCTGCTTGCGCCTATGTTAATTGGGCTAGAAGCCTTTTTAATGCTAAAAATCGGAAATTTGGGCGTCAAATTCGCTGTTTTTCACGTCATACCCCCAAGGATATCCCCATGCTGCTAGATGCTGATGACTGCCAACTTGTACTGGTCGACTACCAAACCCGCCTGACCCCCGTTATTTTCGAGGAACAACGCGTGCTGGCAAATGCATCTCGTCTGGCCAAAATGGCGCGCATCATGCAAGTTCCAGTGTGGGGCACCGCACAGTCGCCCGACAAGCTGGGCCCCAACGATGCTGCTGTTCAGTCTGCAATTGACGCGGCTGGGGGCAAAACCCTGGCCAAGGCTCACTTCAGCGCTATGGCTGACGGACTGGGCGAGTGCCTGCGCCCACCTGTGCGTAAACCGCCGCCGGGCGATCAGATCCGGGGCAATGCCCGCAGCTTGCCCAAGCACATGCAAAAACCGCAGAACCAACCACAAGAGCCAGAAGAAGGCCGCAACGTGATCGTCATTGCTGGTTGCGAAGCGCATGTGTGCCTGCTGCAAACCGCGCTGGACATGCTGGAAGAAGAGTTTGAAGTGTGGGTGGTCACAGACGCGTGTAGCTCACGCCTTGAATCCAATCGCGATGCAGCATTTGACCGCCTGGCAGGCAACGGTGCTGAACTGATCACTACCGAGATGGTGGCTTTTGAGTGGCTACGCTCGGCAGACCATCCGGCTTTTAAAGAGATGCTGGCTCTAGTCAAATAACAGCCATTGCAACAAAAAAAGGTGACGAGCCTTGACCCCGGCACTGACTCCACAGTTAGGGCTGCTTGGTTCCCCACCTGACCCGTTTGGCCGCTTTACCATGCGGGAAGGCTCGTCACCACCGATTGTAAATGACGCGCGAATCGATCCACTTAAAATGGAAAAATGTCTTATTTAGTTCTTGCCCGCAAATATCGCCCAAAAAATTTCTCTGAGATGGTGGGGCAAGCCCACGTCGTTCAAGCGCTCAGCAATGCGCTCACCACACAGCGCCTGCACCACGCCTATTTGTTTACCGGCACGCGGGGCGTTGGTAAAACCACCATTTCGCGCATTTTGGCCAAGTCGCTGAACTGCATTGGTACTGACGGCCAGGGCGGTATCACTGCGGCGCCCTGCGGAGTTTGTGAGGCATGCAGGGACATTGATTCAGGCCGCTTTGTCGACTACACCGAGCTGGACGCGGCATCGAACCGGGGCGTTGACGAGATTGCCCAATTGCTGGAGCAGGCGGTGTACAAGCCAGTAGTCGGTCGCTTCAAAGTCTTCATGATTGACGAGGTCCACATGCTGACGAACACGGCGTTTAACGCCATGCTCAAAACGCTGGAAGAGCCACCCGAGTATTTGAAGTTTGTGCTGGCCACAACCGACCCCCAAAAGGTGCCCGCCACGGTGCTTTCGCGCTGCCTGCAATTTAACCTGCGGCCAATGGCACCAGAAACCATTCTGGAACATTTGGGCTCTGTTTTGGGCGTTGAAAATGTGCCGTCAGAGCCGCAGGCACTGCGGTTGCTGGCACGCGCCGCGCGTGGCTCGATGCGTGATGCGCTGTCGCTCACCGACCAGGCCATCGCTTTCGGTTCGGGCAATCTGCAAGAAGCCAGTGTGCGGCTGATGTTGGGCAGCGTTGATCGTAGCTATGTGTTCAAACTGCTCAGTGCATTGGCGCGGGGTGACGGTAAAACCGTGGTGGAAACCTCAGAAGAGCTGCGCATCAACGGCTTGAACGCTGCATCAACCCTTGAGGAATTGACCACCGTGTTGCAACGCATGGCGGTGCTGCAAGCCGTGCCAGACATGATGCGCAAAGCGCTTGAGGCGGGCGACAGCGACACCGACCCTGAAGCCACTCAAACAGCGCTGCTCGCACAAACCATGGCACCAGACGAGACGCAATTGCTGTATTCGATGTGCCTGCATGGGCGGGGTGAACTGGGCCTGGCTCCGGACGAATACGCCGCGCTGACGATGGTGTTGCTTCGGTTGCTGGCGTTCAAGCCGTCGGCACCGGCTGGCGTGCCAATCAGTCCTGTGCCAGCGAGGGCTGCCGCAGAGCCCGAAAAAAAGCTGCTGCCTGAGGCGGTTCGCGCAGCACAGCCATTGCTTGGCGAACCCGCCGAGCAGCTTGGCGTTGCGTCAGTGGCGGTGAAAGTTCCAGTTGTAACGCCAAATTTTACGCAAAAAGAGCCTGCAGTCCAATTAATACGGGCGCAAGAAGCTCCTCAATCAATAGCAAAAAGTGCTGGCTTGCAAGCCGGTCCTGACGCCGCCTTGGGGGATCACTGGGCCAGTCTGGTGGCGCAGTTGATATCGAAAGACGCCATCAAATCGATAGTGCGTGAGCTGGCGCTTCAGTCGCAGTTGCAGAGCCAGCAGGGGCTCCACTGGACGCTGCGTGTCGAAAGCGCATCGTTGACCAACGCTGCCGTGGTCGACAAACTGCAGGCGGCTATCAACGCGCACCGCAGGCCAGACGAGGCAGTCAGGCTGGCAACTGAGATGGGCGCGGTTGAAGACACGCCAGTGCGGCGCAACCAGGCCGCAGCGCAGGCCCGCCAGCAACATGCTGAAGCGTTGATCCATAGCGACCCGCTGGTTCGCGACATGGTTCAAAACTGGGGCGCAAAGGTCGTTCCCGGAAGCATCAAAAGTACGGCTTCACCCGCAACGCCCAGCGCTCAGCCGATATGATGCAGCACCGCTATCGTGGCAGTTTCACACCAATTTTTAAAGGAAGAATCCATGTTTAACAAAGGGCAACTTGCCGGCCTCATGAAGCAGGCGCAAGCCATGCAGGACAACATGAAAAAAGCCCAGGACGAGCTGGCTTTTATTGAAGTGACTGCGGAATCAGGCTCAGGCCTGGTCAAAGTCACCATGACCTGCAAGCATGAAGTCAAGCGCGTTGAAATAGCCCCCAGCCTGCTGACTGACGACAAAGACATGATTGAAGACCTGGTGGCGGCAGCGTTTAACGCCGCCGTGCGCAAAGCCGAAGAAGTCAGTGGTGAAAAAATGGGCAAGATCACTGCCGGTATGCCAAGCTTGCCCGGCGGGATGAAAATGCCCTTTTAGTTCCTTGTGGGACGGACCAACGGACGCACGAAGTGCCCCGTTGCTCGGTCCTCAACTGATCAGATATCCCCGCACCCGACTTCTCCGACTCGAAAAATCGCGAAATGCAAACTAGCGCCCTTGAAGGCCTGACCCAAGCCCTGCGCAAATTGCCAGGCGTTGGTGCCAAATCTGCCGCCCGGATGGCGTTTCATTTGCTGCAGCACGACAAAACTGCCGCCCTGCAAATTGCCAAAGCCCTTGAGCACGCAGTCGCCAGCATCAAGCACTGCTCGCTGTGCAACACACTGACTGAACTGGATGTGTGCAGCACCTGCTCAAACGCCCAGCGTGACCGCAGCAAGCTGTGCGTCGTTGAAACGCCCGCTGACCAAGCCGCGCTTGAGCGCACGCTGGCCTACAAGGGGCTCTACTTTGTACTCATGGGTAAGCTCAGCCCGCTTGACGGTATTGGACCGCACGACATCGGGCTGCAAAAACTGTTCGACCGGGTGGTGCCCAAAGACGCCGCCGGCCTTGCGGTGGCCGCCGACCAGCGCGAAGTGCAAGAGGTGATTTTGGCGACCAATTTCACTGCCGAGGGCGAAGCCACCGCGCATGTGATTGCCCAGGCATTGAAGGCGCGCAATGTACAGGTCACACGGCTGGCGCGCGGTGTGCCGGTCGGTAGCGAGCTGGAATATGTCGACCTGGGCACCATTGCCCACGCCCTGGTTGACAGACGCTAACAAGTGCACGACGAGCCGTGTCCAAACCACGATGGCTGTGGCAACAAGGGCTTATTCGCTATACTATCAGTAGCTGCTCGCGCCCGGATTGATTCGGCTCGGCCGCTAAATCACTCGGTTTTTGAAAAGCTGAACACTTCCATTTGTATTCGCCACTGAAAGACCGCCAAGCCATGACCTATGCCCGTTTTACTGTTGCTTACTGGTGCATTTTGACGATGGCCATCTTGCCGATTGCGTGTGCTGGCCTGGCAAAGTTCGGCATGTTCAGCGTCAAGCGCAAAGACGGTGGTTATGACAATAACAACCCACGTGCATGGCTGAACAACCAGGCAGACTGGCGCGCGCGGGCCCACGCAGCCCAGGCCAATACGTTTGAGGCTTTGCCATTTTTCTTCGCTGCGGTCATCATTGCGCACATTTTGCAGGCAGCTCAGACACGGCTTGATATTTTGGCCTTCACATTTGTACTTTTGCGAGTAGCGTATGTTGTGGTCTACGTGGCCGATATGGCCAACACCCGCACAGCGATCTGGGTTTTGGCGTTTTTGGTGAATATAGCTATTTTGTTTTCAGGTTTTCGCTAGTCACTGATTCGAGCCGATGTTCAAACGCTAAACCCAAACCTTTACGGCTGTTGGTAATTAAGCGTAACGGCCAATAGCGTTTTTGAGTAATAACCCGCACGGGATGTTCCCGATGCGGGTTTTTTTGTGTCTGGTTACGCTTGGATAAACCGATACAAAATTATTAAGCCCAATACTCTGTACTTGCCGTGAACATCGCCCATTTTCCAACCCGAAGGGGGTTTATTTCAAGCCTTGCCGCCGCCGCTACAAGTCTCGCGGCTCCGTCTGCATCGACCCAAAGCCGGCTGGAAAAGTCAAAGATAGTGCTGGCGCTGGACGGAAAGGCAATGCTTTACTATTTGCCGCTCACCATTTCAGAGCAACTTGGGTACTTTAAAGCTGAAGGGCTGGATATTGAATTCCTGGATCTGCCGACCCACTCTCGTGCGCTGCAAGCGCTGACCACTGGCGCTGCGGATGTTTGTGCCGGGGCGTTTGAGCACACCCTGCATATGCAGTCAAAAAACCAGCTGGTCAGGTCTTTTGTGCTGCAGGGCAGGGCGCCACAATGCGCCTTTGGGTTGTCGAAAAAAACCTTTCCTGCGTCGGCTCAGGCAGCGGATCTCCGGGGCAAAAAAATTGGTGTTCCTGAGTTGGGCAGCGCCAGCCACTTACTCGCAAGCACAGTGTTGTCGCGGGCAGACATCAAGCCATCGGAGGTGAGCTATGTTGTCGTGGGTGGCGTCAGCAATGCCCTGTCAGCTCTGCGTGATGGCCAGATAGATGCGCTTAGCCACACTGACCCGGTGATGACCATGCTCGAGCTGCGAAGCGAAATCAAAACCATCAGCGATGCCCGCACGCTCAGTGGTGCCAAAGCGGTGTTTGGCGGCACCATGCCCGCAGCCTGCCTGCTCGCGCCTGATGATTTCTTGCAGAAAATGCCGAAGACCAGTCAGGCGCTGACCAGCGCCATCGTGCGCGGGCTAAAGTGGCTGCAAACGGCAGGCACAAGCGACATCATTAAAACCGTGCCAGAGAACTATCTTCTCGGTGATCGAAGCTTGTACCTTGCCGCTTTCAACAAGCTGAGAGAATCAATTTGTCTGGATGGCTTGATGCCGGAAGACGGCCCGCGCACCGCGCTCAGGGCTTTGAGTGGATTTGATCCATCGATTGAGATCAAAAAAATTGATCTGCAAAAAACCTTTACCAATCAGTACGCGCAACGCGCCAAAGAACGCTTTAAATCTTGATACCAGGGCCGAGTCGGCCAGAGCGTTCAGCGTTTTTTAGATTTGGCGACCACTTTGCTGCTGCGGCTTGCAGTTTTAACGGTCACCTTTGAACTGCTTTTAGATGCAGTTTTTGACTGCGCTTTTACCGCGCTTCGGCCAACGCTTGCGGAACGCTGCAATGCTCTGGCGGGCAGGAAAAGCACGACCTGCTGGCCTGCTTTGAAAGCCCCAGCGTTTATCCCCTGGTTCCACTCTGCAATGCTGGCTGTGCTCAGGCTGTAGCGCCTGGCCATGCTTGCTACGGTTTCGCCCTTGCGCGCTTTGACGGTAGTGCGGCGCAGGACAATTTCAGGTGCCAGGGAAACCTGCGCGTTGTCAGCAACGCTGCTGCTCACATCTGACTGGTTCGCGGGCGTGCGGGTCACCAGTAAAGTAGAGCCAGCTTTGATCAGCATGCGTGGCGGAATATTGTTGGCTGCACGCAGGTCAGACTCGGTCATGCCGACGCGCCTGGACGCATCGCTGACGGAAATGGTGGAAGGTGCCGTCCAGGCAGTCCAGCTGGCAAATTGGCCCTTCGCATGGCCTTCAAAATTGCGTTGAAAAACCACTGCGTGGTCCCAGGGCAGCAAAATTTCGGGTGTTCCAGATGCAATGATGACCGGGCGATTTGCTGATGGGTTCAGCGCTTTGAAGTCGTCAATCTTGACATCGGCTAATTTAGCAGCAAGGGCAACGTCGATGTCCCGCACCAGTTGCACGCGCTGAAAATAAGGGTGGTTGCCAATCACTGGCAACTCTGCCTGAAAACCTTGCGGATTGGCCACAATGTTTTTAACGGCTTGCAGCTTTGGCACGTACATGCGCGTTTCCGCCGGCATATTCAGGTCGAGGTATGTGATGCCCAAGCCGGCTTTTTTGTTGCGCTCAATTGCGCGGCCCACGCTGCCTTCGCCCCAGTTGTAGGCAGCCAGCGCCAGGTGCCAGTCGCCAAACATGCCGTGCAGTTTTTGCAGGTAGTCCAGTGCAGCGCGGGTTGAGGCCAGCACATCCCGGCGGTCGTCCCGGAAAGCGTTTTGTTTCAAATCGAAGTACTTGCCGGTAGCTGGCATGAATTGCCACATACCCGCTGCCTTGGCACTGGACACTGCCTGCGGGTTAAATGCACTTTCGATAAAGGGCAGCAGTGCCAATTCAGTGGGCATTCTGCGGCGCTCTAGCTCCTCAACAATATGAAACAGGTATTTGCTGGAGCGCCCTGTCATGCGCTGGATGTAATCAGGTCGGCTGGAATACCACAGCTCACGGTCTGCAACCAGTGGGTCTTGCAAATCAGGCATTGAAAAGCCGCGCCGAATACGGTCCCACAGCTCTTTGGGTGGCTCTACTGCAGTCGTTTTGAATCCGCCAACCGGGGCAGGCGTTAACCCAACCAGCGGTTCGCCCAACATCACCGCCGCCGCCGCTGCATCGCCGGGCGTTTTGGCAGTTGCAACTGCTGCAGTGGTTGGTGCAGCTGCGGTAACTTTTCCTTGCGCTGGGTCTGCCGCTACGTCTGAACTGCGCGGTGCGGTTGTGCAACCCGCCAATAATGCGGTTCCTACCAGCGAAGCTAGAAAAAAAGCTCTGAGCGAAGATCCGGATTTCGGTGTGTATGCACGGTTTAGCGGCTGATGAAAGGTCATTTAAATTGATTTTTCCATTGCCTTATGGCGGCAAATACTGACGTTTCGTCATAGGCTGCAGCATCAAAGTGCCTGGCAGAAGAAACCAGCGCAGGGCGCCTGGTGCGTAAAAAGGGATTGATCAAAAGCTCTTGCGCAATTGAGGTTGGCAAAGTTGGCTGCCTGCGGCTTCTTAAACTTTGGCAATGCGCGTTGTAGGCCACCAGATTTGCATTGTCGGGCTCTACGGCCAAAGCAAAACGCAGGTTGCTCAACGTGTATTCGTGCGTGCAGCAGACCACCGTGCTGCCAGGCAAGGTGGCAAGTTTGTCCAGCGAGGCCAGCATTTGCGCCGGAGTGCCTTCAAACAAACGGCCGCAACCGCCAGAAAACAGCGTGTCACCACAAAACAGCAACGGTTTGCCGTCTACGTCAGGTGCGTAGTAGGCAATGTGACCTGCTGTGTGGCCAGGGACATCAAGCACCTTGAAATCAACGCCGAGCGCGTTTAACTTGTCCCCTTCAACCAGTGGCAGATACGGCTTGGGAATGCGTTCGCTGGCCGGGCCGTACACCACCGCGCCGGTGGCTTCGCGCAGGGCATCTATGCCGCCGGTGTGGTCTGCATGGTGGTGCGTGACTAGAATCTGTTTAAGCTGCAGTTTATGTTCTTGCAGAACGCTTTGCACCGGGGCAGCATCGCCTGGGTCAACGACGAGGGCGTTTGTGCCATCGTGCAGCAGCCACAGGTAGTTGTCCACAAAAGCGGGAATGGCAATTAATTTATACATGCACGAATGTCAATTGAATCCGAAATTATAGGTTTTACAAACTGGCTGCAAACGCCCCCCGGCAAGTATCTGCTGGCGTGGGAGCAAGCGCAGTTTGACCAGGCAGTGAGCGATATTTTTGGCTACCACGCATTGCAGCTGGGGTTCACTGAACTTGACGCACTGCGCGCCAACCGTATGCCCCACCAATGGCGGGCCGCTGCCGATTGCACACCAAACGACAGCGATAGATTGACCCCAGATTCACCGCCAAGTTCCCGCCCGCGTGCTGCTTTGGTCACTGATTCAGGAGCCCTGCCTTTCCCCGCCGCCAGCCTGGACCTGGTCGTGTTGCCCCACACGCTGGAGTTGAGCGACGACGCCCATGTAACCCTGCGTGAAGTAGAGCGCGTGCTGGTGCCCGAAGGTCGCGTGGTGATTGCCGGCTTCAACCCGGCAAGCCTGTGGGGCATGCGTCAACGGCGAGCACATTTCTACGCGCGGTTTGGCCACAAGAATTTGTTCTTACCCGAAGCCGGCGACTTTATAGGCTATTGGCGACTGCGTGACTGGTTGCGTCTGCTCAGCTTCGAGGTCGAATCAGCCCGCTTTGGTTGCTACCGCCCGGCACTGGCGACCCAGCAGTGGTTGTCACGTTTTGAGTGGATGGACAAAACCGGCGAGCGCTGGTGGTCTATTTTTGGAGCGGTCTACTTTTTGGTCGCGGTAAAGCGCGTGCGGGGTATGCGTCTGCTGGAGCCTGCCTGGAAGGCGCGCAAAGCCGTGGCAACTGCGCCTGCTACCGTGGCAAACAAAACTCCCAATCTTTATTCACCTCACAAATCACCAGAAAAATAATCCATGTCCGAAGCGCCATTAAATTTATCCAGCACGCCATCAGCACCGGTCGTTATTTACACGGACGGAGCCTGCAAAGGCAACCCTGGCCCAGGCGGCTGGGGAGCATTATTGAGCCAGGGCGGAGTAGAGAAAGAAATTTTTGGTGGCGAGCTGGGCACCACCAACAACCGCATGGAGCTGTCCGCGGTCATTGAGGCGTTGAGCGCACTGAAACGTCCCTGCAACGTTACGCTGTACCTCGACAGCGAATATGTGCGCAAAGGCATCACCGAGTGGATTCACGGCTGGAAGGCGCGTGGCTGGAAAACCGCGGCCAAAGCGCCCGTTAAAAACGTTGACCTTTGGCAGCGGCTTGACGCGGTAGTGGCCAGCAGCGGCCACACCATCGATTGGCGCTGGGTTAAGGGCCACGCGGGCGACCCAGGCAATGAGCGCGCGGATGGTTTGGCCAATAAGGGTGTTGAGCGCGCATTGGGACGAATTTGAGCATTGCACGCGTCAGGCGCCTGCTGCTTCAGGATCTGTAAAGAGGTCGTAAAGTCGCTCAAAAATAGACTTGCTGGTGCCTGACCAGCAGCGCATCCGGCGCGCAACTGCTACATTGAGTGTTGTTTCATTTCGCAACAGCAGACGCGTTTCATGGCATCAAAAGCAACTTACTTTGTAGTAGCCACCCTTGGCATAGCGGCTGCATCTGGTGCGGCATGGTGGTACCAGCAGCCCAAGTCAGGCAGCCCCGGCGCAGCGCCCCTTGTCGAAGCATCTCCCGCGGCAGGGGGCCGGGCTGGTGGGGCCAGTGCCCCGGCAGGCTCCACACCGGGAGGCCGTCCGCCATCGGTAGAAGTCGCAAAAGTTGAAGTCGCCAAACTCACAGACGAAACCCAAGCTGTTGGCAGCCTGCGCTCAAGGCGCGGCGTAATGGTGCGGCCTGAAGTGGCCGGGCGAATCACGCAACTGAACTTCACTGATGGCCAGCGCGTGAAAGCAGGCCAGGTGCTGGTGCAGTTTGATGACCAGCTGCAACAGGCGCAGATTCAGCAGAGTCTTGCTGAAGTATCTATTGCGCAAGCCAATCAAAAGCGCAACAAGGAGCTGGTGGCGCAAAACTTCGTCAGCCAGAGGTCATTGGATGAAAGCGCCGCCAACTTGCAGGTGGCGCAGGCCAAATTGACTTTGGCCAAGGCAACCGCAGCACGCCTAAAAATTGTTTCCCCGTTCGACGGTGTAGCGGGCATCCGGTCGGTCAATGTTGGCGATTATTTGAAAGACGGTGCTGACATCGTCAACATTGAAGACATGGACGCGATTTTTGTGGACTTCAGGCTGCCTGAGCGGTTCCAGACAAAAGTCAAAGCCGGGCAATTGGCGCGGATTGAGCTTGACGCCATGCCGGGTCGTAAATTTAGCGCCAAAATCCAGGCGATTGACCCATTGATTGACTCCAACGGCAGGTCAGTGGGCGTCAGGGGCTGCATCGACAACCGGCAAGCGCAGATTCGCCCTGGTATGTTTGCGCGCGTCAATCCGGTGTTTGGCGTGCGGGACAACGCGCGTGTGGTGCCTGAAGAAGCGATCATTCCACAAGGCGGCAAACAATTTGTGATTCGGCTCAACCCGTCGGCTGATGGCAAAACCCAAAGCACCCAGCGTGTTGAAGTCAAGGTTGGTTTGCGCAGCCCTGGCAAGGTAGAAATTCTTGAAGGCGTTGAATCGGGTGACACGGTCATCGTCGCAGGTCAACAGCGGGTGCAAAAAGACGGTACGGTTGTGAACGTAATCGATACCAGCAGCGCCAGACCCGGTCGGCCGGTTGCAGATGGGCCGGCTGTGCCTGCTGCCCCAGCCAGTGGCGTTGCCGCACCTGTTGCGTTGGCATCAGCACCCGGGCCGGTTGCGGCAACTGCTCCGGCTGCACCGGCTTCGTCAGCCTCGGCCGTACTAGCTGCTGGCGACAAGTCTGGGCAGGGCGGTAAAAATGCCAAGACTGCCGCCGGCCTCAATCCTTGCGACTCTGGCATCGCGAGCCCGGCCGGCCCTGCTGGCGGCGGTCGCAAGCCTGCCAGGTAACCCGCCCAAGTATCTGCAGCCACTTTAGCCAAGCCCAACATGCAACTTGCCGAACTGTCCGTCCGCCGCCCGGTACTTGCTGCGGTGCTCTCGCTTTTGATTGTGCTGATTGGTGCAGTCAGTTTTCAGCGCCTGACGGTACGCGAGTATCCAAAAATTGATGAACCGGTAGTCACCGTCAGCGCCCGTTACGCAGGAGCATCCGCCGAGGTGATTGAATCGCAAGTGACCAAGCCGCTTGAGGACTCGATTGCCGGCATCGACGGCGTTGACGTTATCACATCGATCAGCCGCGCCGAGCAGGGCCAGATCACGGTGCGTTTTCGCCTTGAAAAAGATGCGGATTCTGCTGCCGCCGAAGTGCGCGACCGCACATCACGGGTGCGCAACCGTTTGCCAGCCGCCATTGAAGAGCCGGTCATCTCTAAAGTGGAAGCAGATGCCTTTCCCGTAGTTTTCATGACCTTCAGCAGTGAAACGCTGTCGCAATTGCAAATCAATGACTTGATCAACCGCGTTGCCAAGTCGCGGCTCCAGTCGGTAACTGGGGTGGCCGATGTGCGTATTTTTGGAGAGCGGAAGTACGCCATGCGGGTGTGGCTGGACGCAGACAAACTCGCGTCATACAAGCTGACGACGCAAGACGTTGAAGACGCCATTCGCCGCAGCAACCTGGAGTTGCCAGCAGGCCGCATTGAATCGCAGCAACGTGAGTTCAGTGTTACCTCGCAAACCGACTTGATTCGACCGGCGCAGTTTGGCGATATTGCGATTAAAACTGTGAACGGCTTTTCCGTCAGGGTGCGTGACGTTGCGCGTGTGCAGGAAGCGGCCGCTGAAGAGCGCACTGCTGTGCGAATCAACGGGCGAAGTGCCGTGGCCGTTGGCGTGATTCGACAGGCAACGGCGAATCCGCTGGATTTGTCAAAAGGTGTGCGCGATGCCATTCCAAAGCTGATTGCCGATTTGCCGCCCGGCATGCAGATTGACATTGCCAACGACAACTCGATTTTTATCGATCGGTCGGTAAAAAACGTCTACACCACCATTGCCGAAGCGGTGGTGCTCGTAGCGCTGGTGATTTTTGTATTTTTGCGAACGCTGCGCGCGTCACTGATACCCATCATCACTATTCCCGTGAGTTTGATTGGTACGTTCTCACTCATGGCGCTGGCAGGTTTTTCTATCAATACCCTCACGCTTTTGGCCCTGGTACTGGCTATCGGGCTGGTAGTGGACGACGCCATTGTGATGCTGGAGAATATTTTTCGGCACATTGAAGAAGGCATGGATCCGTTTTCAGCCAGTATCAAAGGCGCGCGTGAAATTGGTTTTGCCATCGTCGCCATGACGGCAACGCTGATGGCGGTGTACGCGCCACTGGCTTTTACGCCCGGCAGAACAGGACGGTTGTTTGTTGAATTTGCATTGGCGCTCGCTGGTGCGGTGGTAGTTTCCGGCATTGTGGCTTTGACGCTTACGCCGATGATGTGCAGCGTGCTGCTCAAGCACAACCCCAAGCCAAACTGGTTTGACCGCACGATGGAAAAGCTGCTGAACCGGTTGTCTGACGGTTACGGCGCGGCGTTGCGTTGGGTAGTGACGGCGCGTGCGCCTATGCGCGGTGAGCGCCCTGGGATGGGGCAACGGATTAAAAACGGTGTGCTGCAAGCGCGCTGGCTGGTAGTTGGCGTCATGCTGGCAAGCGGCGCTGCTCTTGTTTTTGTGTTTCCAACGATGAGGCAAGAGTTGTCTCCGATGGAAGACAGGGGCGTGATTCTGGCCAACGTCACTGCGCCAGATGGCGCTACCCTGGAGTACACCAACCGCTACGCGCAGATGCTCGAAAAAATGGGCCAGCCCTACAAGGAGTTTGACCGAATTTTTGCCAACGTGGGCAACCCTACAGTTGCACAGGCCAGTGTGGTGTTTCGTACGGTCGATTGGGAAGACCGAAAGCGCTCGACTATGGACATGGCGCGCGAGCTTCAACCCCGGTTTGGCGGTTTGCCAGGCGTTACTGCGTTTGCAATCACTCCGCCATCTTTGGGGCAAGGCTTTCGGGAAAGGCCGATTAATTTTGTCATTCAAACGTCTGACAGCTATCAGAACCTGAGCGCTGCTGCGCGCCAGATGATGGATGAAATCGCCAAAAATCCGGGTATTGTGTCGCCCGACATTGATTTGCGTTTGAACAAGCCCGAGCTGCGCATTGAAGTCGTGCGCGACAAGGCTGCCGATTTGGGCGTCAGCGTTGAGGCCGTGGCCCGCGCCATTGAAACCATGCTGGGCGGGCGCAACGTAACGCGCTACAAACGCGATGCCGAACAGTACGACGTGATCGTGCAGCTCGAGGCCAATGGCCGAAACACGCCTGAAGATATTGAAAAAATTTACGTACGCGGCAAAAACGACGCGATGATTCCACTCTCAAGCCTGGTGAAGGTCCGTGAAAGCGTTTCCCCCCGCGAGTTGAACCACTTTGGCCAGCGCCGTTCTGTCTCTATAACGGCAGGTTTGGCACCAGACTATTCACTCAGTGAAGCGCTCAAGTTTATGGACGCCACCGCAGCCAAGGTTTTAAAAACCGGCTACGGCACCGACCTGAACGGTACGTCGCGTGAGTTTAAAAATTCACAGGGCGCGCTGGGTGTGGTGTTTGTGTTGGCGCTGGTGTTTATCTTTCTGGTACTGGCCGCGCAGTTTGAGAGCTTTATCGACCCACTGGTCATCATGGTGTCGGTACCACTGTCCATGATTGGTGCGCTGCTGGCGTTGAAATGGTCAGGCGGATCGATCAATGTTTATTCCCAAATCGGGTTGATTACGTTGGTAGGGCTTATCACCAAGCACGGTATTTTGATTGTTGAATTCACCAACCAGCTGCGCGAGCAGGGTATGGAGATGACCGAGGCGCTCATCAAGGCTGCAACCCAGCGCCTGCGGCCCATTTTGATGACAACGGGCGCGATGGTTTTGGGCGCCATTCCACTGGCATTGGCCACAGGCGCAGGCGCTGAAAGCCGCATGCAAATTGGCTGGGTGATTGTGGGCGGTATGTCAGTGGGCACGCTGCTCACTATTTTTGTGGTGCCCACCATGTACACACTCTTTGCCCGCAAGGCGATACCGGGTGCCAACACGACTGCCGCAAAAGACGGGCCAGACCCGAGCCATGTCCATCCTGAATACGTTGCCAAGTAAGCCGCTTGGCGTATACACACCGGATACGTATGCTATATTTTAAATAGCTGATCGCGCCCATTTTGTTTGGGCTACAGCTACTTTTTGCTTAAAAATTCGGCTGAATTCAGCTCCTCCAGCGTGTTTGCGTTAAAAAACGCATTCGCTGCATCACCAGGCAGATTAAACGGCACATGCACTACGCTGTGCTGCAGCATCCACGCGCTGACTTTTCTGCCGCCAGATTGTGTGTACTCCAGCAGGCCGTCAAGCATTGTGGTTTTCATCAGACTGAAGACGGGCTGTGGTCGGCAGGGCTCGCCTGCCAAACTTGATTCAGGCGCGCTGACCATAGCAAAGTCAGTATCGCCATTTGCCAAAGCAGTTGCCAATCGGGCTGCCAAATCAAGCGGGTACAGCGGTGCATCGCACGGCACGGTCAGCAAGTAGGGCGTTTTGCAGTGCCTAAGCACTGTGATGATCCCGGCCAGCGGCCCAGCAAACTCGCCCAGCGCGTTGTCGTCTGGCCAAACCGGAACACCAAAAGACTCGTAAATAGCCATGTTTCGATTGGCGTTGATGATCACGCCGCCTACTTGTGGCAGCAATCGCTGCAAAGCATGCTGCGCCAGTGCCACGCCGTTGAAAAGTTGCAGTCCTTTGTCGACACCTCCCATGCGCGTGCCGAGGCCGCCAGCCAGGATGACGGCAGTAATCGATTCTTTGCTTGGCGGTGCAACCATGCTCAGCCGCCGATGTAGCTCATTTCAACGCGCTTTTTACCGTCGCCAATTTGCGTGTCAGCTGGCAGCGCAGCGCGCAGTTCTGAATAACGGTCATCACGTTTGTGCCAAATATTCCCCACAGCGTTTGCTATTTGTTCGTCGCTGAAACGTTCGTCAGTGTTGCCGCGCAGCAGGGCGCGCAAGTCATGCCCTTTACTGGCAAACAAACACAAAAACAGTTTGCCTTCAGTTGACAAGCGCGCACGGTTGCAATCTCCGCAAAACGCGTGCGTAACGCTGCTAATGACGCCAATCTCACCACCGCCATCCGCGTAGCGCCAGCGCTCGGCAGTTTCGCCTAGGTAGTTTGCGCCAATCGCAGCGACGGGAAATTCAGCGTTGATGCGTTCTATCACCTGGCTTGACGCCAGCACTTCGTCCATGCGCCAGCCGTTGGTAGCGCCCACGTCCATGTATTCAATAAAGCGCAGCACATTGCCTGAATGGCGAAAGTGTTTGGCCATGGGCAAAATTTCCTGGTCATTGGTACCGCGCTTGACGACCATGTTGATTTTGATTGGCAACAAACCGACCTTATTCGCTGCTTCAATACCGCGCAACACATCAGCCACCGGAAAGTCCACATCGTTCATGCGGCGAAAAATAGTGTCGTCCATCGCGTCCAGACTGACGGTGACGCGTTGCAAGCCAGCATCTTTGAGTGACTGCGCTTTTTTAGCCAACAGCGAAGCGTTGGTCGTCAGCGTGATGTCCAGCGGCTTACCGGCCACCGTGGTCATCTTCGCCAGCATTTCAATAAGTACTTCCAGGTTTTTGCGCAGCAAAGGCTCACCACCCGTCAGGCGAATTTTCTCCACCCCATGCGCTACAAAAATGCGAGCCAGCCGCGCAATTTCTTCAAAGCTCAGCAACGCCGTTTGCGGCAAAAAAGCATAGTCTTTGTTAAATACCTCGCTCGGCATGCAGTAGCTGCACCTGAAATTGCAGCGGTCGGTGACGCTGATGCGCAGGTCACGCAAGGGGCGGGCGAGGGTGTCAGTCAGCAGGCCTGTTACCGGGAACGACTGCTTTGCCAAGTCAGTTGCCAGGTTACCCGAGAGCTGATTGACGATGGGGATGATGCGCGTTGCCATGGCTTGTCAAGCTTACGCCGAAGCCGACGTGATGTCGGTCTGTGCGAAGTCATTGCCTTTGTACAGCAGCGGCACATTCATCGACTTGGCCAGCGCGTAGGCGCAGCAGTCGCCAAAGTTCAGCGCAGCCGGGTGGCGGCCTTTGCCGTAGCGGGCGAATGCAGCCAGGGCTAATGTGGCTTGTTGATGGTCAAACACCGCAATATTCACTTTTAACGCATCCAGCAACGCACTTACTTCAGCGGCAACTTCTTTGTTTTGCGCGACGATTCCCAGTTCGACTCGACTCACCGCACTTAGATGCAGGACGGTAACCCCGGACAGCAAGGCTTCGTAGGTTTCATGGTCACTTTCGCGCAGCGCAACCGCCATCAGGCATGAGGTGTCCAGTACATAAGCATCAATCAAATTTGGTCGTACGCCCTCAATCAAAGTGGCCGAACTCGTTGTAACCGAGGATCTCATTGTCTGTACGTGGGTCGTGTTTTATGACACGTGCAATCTTGTCTTGAATCACTCGAATAGCCGCCATTTTTTCTTCAGGCGTAGTGGCCTTTGGCGCTTGCGCCAGTTTGGCTTCTCGATAAGCTTGCAAAGCGACAATGACCTGCTTGTTAACGGAGCGCTGGTTGGCCGCCGCATCGGCTTTCAAGAAGGCTTGAAGGTCGTCTGGAAGCTCTCTGACGGTGATGGTACTCATGGCTTAGTCCTTTGCATGCTGAATGATG
>JANNCT010000125.1:0-59451 GCA_031386895.1 Polaromonas sp. | reverse complement strand
CATGACCACAAACCAAGCAAAACCCAGCCCGACCCTCATCAAACAAGCCGACTTGATCGAGTCCATTGCGGCCGCGCTGCAATACATCAGCTACTACCACCCGGCCGACTACATTGCCCACCTGGCACGCGCGTACGAGGCCGAGCAAAGCCCCGCGGCCAAAGACGCCATCGCGCAAATTTTGACCAACAGCAAGATGAGCGCTACCGGTCAGCGCCCGATTTGCCAGGACACCGGCATCGTCAATGTGTTTTTAAAAATCGGCATGGACGTGCGCTGGGAGGGCTTCGACACGGGTGTCGATGGCAAGCCCTGTAGCGTTGACGACGCCGTGAACGAAGGCGTGCGGCGCGGCTACAACCACCCCGACAACACCCTGCGCGCATCGGTGGTTGCTGACCCGCAATTCGACCGCAAAAATACCAAAGACAACACACCCGCCGTGATTTTTACTGAGCTGGTGGCAGGCAATACGTTTGAGGTTACCGTGGCAGCCAAAGGCGGTGGCAGCGAGAACAAAAGCAAACTGGCCATGCTGAACCCCGGCGACTCCATTGTTGACTGGGTGCTGAAAACCGTGCCCACGATGGGCGCGGGCTGGTGCCCGCCGGGCATGTTGGGCATCGGCATTGGCGGCACGGCTGAAAAAGCGATGCTGCTGGCCAAAGAAAGCCTGATGGAAGACCTGGACATGTACGAGCTGCAGGCCAAAGCCAAATCAGGCGCGGCGCTGACCAAGGTAGAGGCCTTG
Organism: Polaromonas sp.; assembly: GCA_031386895.1. GTDB lineage: Bacteria > Pseudomonadota > Gammaproteobacteria > Burkholderiales > Burkholderiaceae_C > Polaromonas. The sequence goes on along the minus strand of JANNCT010000125.1, from coordinate 58,700 downwards.
CGCATTGAGCTGTATGAAAAAGTCAACGCGCTGGGCATAGGCGCGCAAGGCTTGGGCGGTTTAACGACGGTGCTCGACGTCAAAATCAACATGTACCCCACCCACGCCGCTGGCAAGCCGGTGGCGATGATCCCCAATTGCGCCGCCACCCGCCACGCCCACTTTGTGATGGATGGCAGCGGCCCGGTCTACCTGACACCGCCGCCACTAGACACCTGGCCCGACGTGAACTGGACGCCCGACTACGTCAAAAGCAAAGCGGTCAACCTGAACACGCTGACCAAAGCTGAGGTGGCGAACTGGAAACCCGGCGACACGCTGCTGCTGAGCGGCAAAATGCTGACCGGACGCGACGCCGCGCACAAGCGCATCCAAACCATGTTGGCCGCTGGTGAGGCATTGCCGGTTGACTTCACCAACCGCGTGATTTACTACGTGGGCCCGGTCGACCCGGTCAAAGGCGAAGCCGTCGGCCCCGCAGGCCCCACCACCGCCACCCGCATGGACGGCTTTACCGAAATGATGCTGGCGCAGACTGGCCTGATCAGCATGATCGGCAAAGCCGAGCGCGGCCCTGAAGGCATTGCAGCGATTAAAAAACACAAAAGCGCCTACCTGATGGCCGTAGGCGGCGCAGCGTATCTGGTGTCCAAAGCCATCAAACACGCCAGAGTGGTGGGTTTTGCCGATCTGGGCATGGAAGCGATTTACGAGTTTGACGTGGTGGACATGCCGGTCACGGTGGCGGTTGATTCAGGCGGGACCAGCGCGCACATCACTGGGCCAGCGGAGTGGCAAAAGCGGATAGCTGAATCGGTGCAGTCTGGGGAATTCAAAGGGATTGCGGTGGCTGCGGTTTAGAGTTTCCTCACCGACCAAAAATTTGCACCAACGACGCGGGAAATCTTGCGTATCTGGTGCAAACCGTTTAAAATCAATGACTTATGATCTATGAAAAGTCGGATTTTCTTCCTTTTTCGGATGATGCCCAACGCTTGGCTGCTAATTTAGCGCAAGCACACAGCTTTTGGCTTGACGCCAGAGTGTCACTGATAGCGCTACCCAACTCGATGTATTGGGCTGAGAGAGCTGGCCATGAATACCTGTACGCCAAGCAAACCAGCACGGACAACGGCACCAGTTTAGGGGTGCGAAACCAACAGACTGAAGCGCAGCTTGCTGCCTATCTGGACGATAAAAAGAATGCCACTCAGCGAGCCGCATCAGCCGACGCGCTCATTCAAACACGCACCGCACTCTACCGCCGCCTGCGCATGCCAACTCTGCCTGACAAGCAGGCCGAAATTTTGCGCAAGCTAGACATCGAAGGCCTGTTGGGCACAGACCTGATGGTGGTCGGTACCAACGCATTTTCAGCTTACGAATGGGCAGCAGGCGCGACGTTTCCCGTCGGCAATGAGCAAACCCAAGACTTCGATTTGACATGGTGCCGAGACACCCCCGCGTCACTGACACTGACCGGTACAGACTTTGATAAAAAATCGCGCAAAACGCTCTTCAGCGTGCTCAGAAGCATCGACTCCAGCTACAAAATCAACCCGCGCAAGCCCTACCAAGCGCTAGACGCAGACGGGTACGAGGTAGAGCTGCTGGCCGCGCCCAGTTGCCACCCGCTGCCCAAAGAAGAGGCATTTGCGCCCATGCAAACGCTGCTTGAGCAAGAGTGGCTGCTATTGGGCAGCCCCGTTAGTGCCGTAGTGGCAACAGAACGCGGTCGCGCATGCCCGCTTACCGTGCCTGACCCGCGCTTCATGGGGCTGCACAAGTTATGGCTAGCCGACAAGCCCCAACGCAACCCAGCCAAGCGCGACAAAGACCGCAGACAAGGCGACGTGCTGCTGGATGCTGTGCGCCACTTCATGCAGGCCAGCCACCCCATCAATGTCGATTTTGTGTTTGCACTGCCCGGCGACTTGCGGCCAACGTTTGACCAGTGGTGTGCAGCCCGCCAATTTGTGCCCGAGCCATGATCTCTCTATGACCGCTCCCATCGGCATCTTCGACTCCGGCATAGGCGGCCTGAGTGTTTTAAAAGCGCTGCGCACTGAACTGCCGAATGAGCATTTCATCTACCTCGCTGACAGTGGCCACGCGCCGTATGGTGAGCGGGACGATGCGCATGTCATTGCCCGGTCGCTGGCGATTGCGGCGCATCTGATGCAGCAAAACATCAAGGCCCTGGTGGTGGCCTGCAACACGGCTACAGCAGCGGCCATTGATGTGCTTCGGGCCACCTACCCCAACCTGCCCATCATTGGCGTTGAGCCCGCTTTGAAACCCGCTGTGGCGGCAAGCAAAACCAAACGCATCGCAGTGATGGCGACGCGCAGTACGCTGGCCAGCGCCCGCTTTGCGGCGCTGCAGGCGGCGCATGCATCTCAAGCGCGCTTTGAACTGTTGCCTTGCGATGGCTTGGCCGAAGCGATTGAGCAATCTGCTCAAAACCCGGATGCTACTGAATTAATAGCTGCTTGCGCCAGAATAATCTGCGCTACAGGCATATTTAATGCAAAAACTGATGGCGTGAATGAGATTGACACGATCGTGTTGGGCTGCACGCACTACCCATTTGCCGCGCGGCACATTGCAGAGCTGGTTGGCCCCGGCGTGCAATTGCTTGATACCGGCGAAGCGGTGGCGCGGCAGACGCGGCGCTTGCTGGCTGGGCCATTGCTTGCGGCCGCCGAGTTCGAATCAACCGCTATCACCATCCGCCAAGACCAACCGCCAGCCCAAGGCGAACGGTTAAAAAGTCAACCCAACGGCTCGATCAAGTTCTTCAGTACTGGCAACCCGGCAGCCTTGCGCAGCGCAGCGCACGCCTGGTTGGCACTGAATGCGAATGTTGCAACGCTGCATTTTTAATAGCTGCTTGCGCACGTATTGATTGGTCTACAGACATAAAATACCAAGAATTGAAAGGCTTCACACCATGTACAGCGAAGAAGATTTAAATGCAGCGGTCGCATCCGGCGCGCTCACCCAGCAAGCCGCCGACGCTCTGCGCGGCCATGCAGCGCGCAACCACGCCAGCCCCGCAGCAGACGAAGAACACTTCCGCCTCATCACCGGGTTCAACGATATTTTTGTGGTCATTGCCTGCCTGATTTTGCTGACGTCCATTGGCTGGATTGGCGGCAACATCAGCCCGGCAGCAGGTGCAGTCGCAGTGGCCGCCAGCAGCTGGGCACTGGCTGAGTTTTTCACACGCAAACGCCGGATGGCGTTGCCGTCGATTCTGCTTTTGGGTGTATTTGTTACCGCCGTGATGCTGATTGCGCTGCAGTGCAGTGGCGCTGTCGTTTCCCTCTTGGGTGGCCATGAAAACAGCACAACACAAGTCGCCAGCATGAGCTTTGCAGGGCTGGCTGGCGCCCTCGCTGCGTGGCTGCACTGGCGCCGTTTTAAGGTGCCGGTAACTGTTGCTGCAGGCGCGCTTGCGCTGGTGGTGTGCGCCTACGGCGTGCTGGTTGCGCTGCAACCTGACTCCAGGCTGTGGACCAGCTCAATTTCGCTAGTGGCGGGCATTGCCGTGTTTATAGCCGCCATGCGCTGGGACGCCAGCGACCCAGCGCGCCAAACGCGCAACTCTGACGTCGCTTTCTGGCTGCACCTGCTGGCCGCGCCGTTGCTGGTGCACCCCGTGTTCACTGGTTTGGGCGTGTTGAGCAGCACGCCAAATGCTTACCAGGCAGCGGGCGTGCTGGCGGTGTACGTGCTGATTGCACTGGTGTCCCTGGCCATTGACCGCCGCGCCATGATGGTGTCCAGCCTGGGCTACGTGCTGTTTGCCCTGGGGGCATTGCTTAAAACATACGGCGCTATCGGCATGGGTTTTGCTGTTACGGCGCTGGTCGTGGGTTCGGCACTTTTGCTGTTGTCAGCGTTTTGGCAGCGTAGCCGGCAAGTGGTGGTGGGCGCGCTGCCCGCTGGCGTGCGTGCGTGGATTGCACCGCTGCAGTAAATACGCAATTGCTATGGTAAATATAGCTGCTTGCGCCTGTAAATAAAGGGCTAACGGCATTATTTATGCCTATTTTTCTTCCACAAAGGCCAAAAAAACAGCTTGGCGCAAACCAGCGGCATCTGTAGCGCACCGCCTACAGGCAAACGGATCTGGTTGTGTTTCACTGAATTTTTGCACCGTACTGTGCAGGGTACTCACCCAGCACTGCAGTTGCATCAACGATTCAGGAGACACCATGCAGCCGATCTTGTGGCAACAAATCTACAACCCATTCGGCAACATGACCATTTCCACCCTGCTGGGCGCTGTGCCCGTGGTGGTGATGCTGGTCGGCTTGGGTTTTTTGCACCTGAAGGCGCACATCGCCGCTGGTGCCGGTTTGCTGGCCGCATTGGCAATTGCCGTTTTTGCGTACGGCATGCCTGCCTCCATGGCGGGGAACGCAGCTTTTTACGGCGGCTTGACCGGCCTGCTGCCCATCGGCTGGATTGTGCTGAACATCATTTTTCTGCACCAGCTGACCGAGCAAAACGGCAGCTTCAAGGTGCTGCAAGACTCGATTGCCAGCATCACTGAAGACCGCCGACTGCAACTGCTTTTGATTGCGTTTGCCTTCGGCGCGTTTTTTGAGGGCGCAGCAGGCTTTGGCACACCGGTGGCGGTAACCGCGGCAATCTTGATTGGCCTGGGTTTTTCGCCACTCGCAGCGTCTGGCCTGAGCCTGATTGCCAACACGGCGCCAGTGGCTTTTGGCGCGTTGGGCACGCCCATCATCACCATGGCCAAGGTGCACAACTATGACGTGATGGCGCTGTCGCAGATGGTTGGGCGGCAACTGCCGTTTTTCTCTTTGATGGTGCCTTTCTGGCTAATATGGGCGTTTGCCGGGCGCAAGGCCATGATGGAGATTTGGCCCGCGATTTTGGTCACTGGCGCATCGTTTGCGCTGGCGCAGTTTTTGGTGTCGAACTACATCGGGCCTGAACTGGTGGACGTGATTGCCGCGATTGTGTCGATGGTGGCGCTGGTCAGCTTTTTGAAAGTGTGGCAGCCCAAAAAGATCTGGACATCTGCATCGCTTCAGGGCCGAATCGACAACAGCCGCGACGACATTGAACCGCTTCCGCCCACCGGCGCTGCAGCGGGCCCTGGCAACGCAACCAGCCGGGGCGCATCGCAGCCAACGGCGCGCACCCAGCACTCTCGCGCAGACATCATCCGCGCCTGGACGCCCTGGGCCATTTTGACGGTGTTCGTTTTTGTGTGGGGCTTGCCGCCAGTCAAAGCTGCACTGAACAGTATTTTTGCGCCCAACTTCCCAATTGGCGGCCTGCACAACCTGGTCGAGAAGATGCCGCCGGTCGTGCCCACGCCGACCAAAGAGTCAGCCATTTACACGCTCAATTTACTGTCCGCCACAGGCACGGGTATTTTGCTGTCAGCGATCGTGGGTGGATTCGTCATGAAGTACAACCCATGGGAGCTGATTAAAACCTTTGGCCGCACGCTGGTGCTGGTGCGCTACTCGCTGCTCACGATTGTGTTGATGCTGGCCCTCGGCACGCTGACGCGTTTTTCAGGCACCGACACTACGCTGGGCCTGGCGTTTGCCAACACGGGCGTTTTTTACCCGTTCTTCGGCACGCTGATGGGCTGGCTGGGTGTTGCGCTCACTGGGTCAGACACGGCATCCAACGTGCTGTTCGGCGGCATGCAAAAAGTAGCCGCCGAGCAGCTTGGCCTGAGCCCGAACCTGATGGGCGCAGCCAACAGCTCAGGCGGCGTGATGGGAAAGATGATTGACGCGCAGTCGATTGTGGTGGCGTCTACTGCTACGCGCTGGTTCAACCACGAAGGCGATATTTTGCGGTTTGTGTTTTGGCATTCCATTGCGCTGGCTTGCCTGGTTGGGGTGCTGGTCACGCTGCAAGCCTACGTGTGGCCGTTCACGCTGATGGTCGTACAGTAGCCGGCACAATGCTACTTATTTAGTAGCTGCTTGCGCCCGTATTTATTGGGCTAGAGGCACTATTTAAAGCGAATTTGGTGGCTATCCCACTCCCGCTTTCGCTTTCGCTCCTCCTCCCCCTCCCTCTTGCTCCTTCCCATGCCGGGGAAAGCTTGGGGCGGGGCACACGCCAACGGTGCGCCACTTCTAAAGCGCTCGGGCGATTTGCTGACGCGCCTTACAAGTGTCGGCCTGCAAAACTCTTTTTTTGCGATGACATCATTGCTGATCCCTTTTGCAACTCTTTTAAAGCTGCACGTCCACACGGCCGCGCTGCACAACCTAAACACAAGGAAAACCATGAACAAGCCAGCCAGCCCGTCGGGCAGCCAAGCCATCAGTTCCCCGAGCCTGTCCCGCCGCGCCATGGTGCAGGTCAGCACGGCCATTGCCGCGGCCCCTCTCGTCGGCTGCGCCTCTGGGCCCACCAGCGGTACCACTGCTTCACCAGCTGCAGGCATTGAGCCCACCCCAGTCATGATGCGCATGAATTTGCAAGTCAATGGCCAAGCCTTTCCACTCACCATCGATGGCCGCACCAGCTTGCTTGATGCGCTGCGTGAAAACATGAACCTGAAGGGCTCGAAAAAAGGCTGTGACCACGGCCAGTGCGGGGCCTGCACGGTGCTGGTAGACGGCAAGCGCATCAACTCCTGCCTGACGTTGGCCGTCATGCATGAAGGCCAGGCCATCACGACGATTGAGGGCTTGTCCAAAGGCGATGCGCTGCACCCGATGCAGGCCGCATTCATCAAGCACGACGGTTTTCAGTGCGGCTATTGCACACCGGGGCAAATTTGCTCATCGGTCGGCATGCTGGCAGAGGCAAAAGCGGGCATGCCCAGCCATGTCACGCAGAACCTGCAAGGCACAGCCAGCGCGCTTACCGATGAAGAAATAAGAGAGCGCATGAGTGGCAACATTTGCCGCTGCAGCGCCTACCCGAATATTGTTGCGGCCATCCGCGACGTGGCAGGAGCAGCAGCATGAAATCCTTTACCTACGAGCGTGCCACATCGCCTGAAGCCGCAGCTGCCGCCGCATTTGCCAAGCCGGGTTCAAAATTTATCGCAGGCGGCACCAACCTGCTGGACTTGATGAAGCTGCAGGTGGAAACGCCGCTGCACCTCATCGACATCACGCGGCTTGGTCTGGACAAAACCGAGGCCACTCTAGGCGGCGGTGTGCGCATTGGCGCGATGGTGCGCAACTCTGATCTGGCGGCCGATCCGCGCATTCGCAAAGACTACGCGGTGCTGAGCCGCGCGCTACTCAGCGGCGCGTCGGGCCAGTTGCGCAACAAGGCAACTACTGGCGGCAACCTGCTGCAGCGCACGCGGTGCTATTATTTTTATGACACGGCACAGCCTTGCAACAAGCGCACACCCGGCACAGGGTGCTCTGCGCTGCAGGGGTACAACCGCCTGCACGCGGTGCTGGGGACGAGCGACCAGTGCATTGCTACGCATCCTTCAGACATGGCAGTGGCCATGCGCGTGCTGGACGCACGGGTTGAAACCGTTGCGCCCAATGGTGCAAGGCGCGTCATACCGATTGCGGACTTTCACCGCTTGCCCGGCAACACCCCGCAGATTGAAACCAGCCTGCAGCCAGGTGAAATGATTACTGCTGTCACGCTGCCGCCGCCGCTGCCCGGCAAGCACATTTACCGCAAGGTGCGCGACCGCGCGTCGTATGCATTTGCTACGGTTTCAGTAGCGGCAATTTTAGACACGGCGGGCGGCACAGTGCGGTCTGCCAAACTGGCATTTGGCGGCCTCGCGCACCAGCCGTGGCGCGTGCCTGGTGCTGAAGCCATTTTGACGGGTGCCACTGTCAGCGCGGCGAGCGCCAACGCCGCCGCTGACCGGGTGCTGCAAGGCGCACGCGGCTTTGGCAACAACGATTTCAAAATTCCCTTGCTGCGCAGCACACTGCGAGCCGTCCTGGCTGAAGCCTGAAACACAAATATCTGGAGCTAAACCATGCAAATGAACACCCCCGCCCCGCGCAACGCGCTTGATGAAAACCGCCAGGGCCTGATGGGCAAAGCAGTTGACCGCGTTGAAGGCCGCTTGAAAGTCATGGGCAAAGCGCCCTTTGCGCACGAAATCGTTGAGGGCGGTGCAGCAGCAGCCTACGGCTATATCGTGCAGGCCACCATTTCGAAAGGCATGCTCAAATCTATCGACACCAGCGCCGCCGACCGCGCTCCCGGTGTGCTAATGGTGATGACGCACCTGAATGCGCCAAAGCAAGCTGCCTGGGGCCCGATTGAGTTGCCTGACCGGTATGCCAGGTCGATTCCGCAGCTCAGCTCCAGCAAAATTGAATACTACGGCCAGCCAATAGCGTTTGTGGTGGCAAATACTTTTGAGCAGGCGCGCTCGGCGTCAAAACTCATCACCGTGGCCTATGCGCAATCCGCAGGTGAGCACGACATGCAAAGCCGCCAGGCCAAAGGCGAGCTGCAAAAGACGTTTTTTGGCGAGCCGCTGGTGGATGGCTCCAAAGATGATTTCGACAAAGCGTTTGCAGCGTCAAGCGTAAAAGTAGATGGCCGCTTCACCACGCCCGCCCATGCCGCAGCACCCATGGAGCCGCCCGCCACTCTGGCCTATTGGGAAGGCAGCAAGCTCATCGTGCACTGCTCAGCGCAGCTGATCAACAGCGCCCAGCAAGGCGTTGCGTCAACCCTTGGCATACCGCTGGGCAATGTGCGTGTGGTCAGCCGCTACATCGGTGGCGGTTTTGGCAGCAAGCTGCCGATTTATGGCGACGTGATTCTGACGGCGCTGGCCGCCCGAGAACTGCGCCGCCCAGTAAAAACTGCACTCACGCGCCAGCAGATGTTTCACATCACCAGCCACCGCAGCGACACCGTGCAGCGGCTGCGCCTGGGCGCATCAAGCGACGGCAAGCTGGCGGCGGTGGGCCATGAGGCTTGGTCAAACAGCGCGCGCTACGACGATTTTTTGGAGCCCTCAGCGATGCAGACCCGCTTGCTGTACGCAGCCCCGGCGCGGTACACGCCGCATTATCTGGTCAAGCTTGATTTGCCGGTGTCAGACTCCACCCGCGCCCCTGGCGAAGCGGTCGGCATGCTGGCCATTGAAATCGCGATGGATGAGCTGGCCGAAAAACTCAAGCTCGACCCGATTGAGCTGCGTCTGCGCAACGAACCCACACAGGACCAGGACAAGAAAATTCCGTTTTCCAGCCGCAACCTGGTGTCCTGCATGAAAGACGGCGCGACCCGCTTCGGCTGGAGCCAGCGCAGCGCCCTGCCCGCGCAAAAGCGCGACGGCCGCTGGCTGGTAGGTATGGGCATGGCGGCGTCGATTCGCTCAAACGTCATGATGCCGTCCAAGGCCGATGTGGCACTTGGCCGCGACGGCATGCTCACTGTGAAAATGGCCATGACCGACATCGGCACAGGCAGCTACACGGTGCTCACGCAAATCGCCGCTGAAATGATGGGCTTGCCCATCGAGCGCGTGCGCATTGAGCTGGGCGACAGCAACTTTCCGGCGACGCCGGGGTCGGGCGGCTCATGGGGCGCAGCCAGTTCGGGCTCAGGCTTGTTCGATGCGTGTACGAATTTGCGTGAAAAGCTCGCCACCAAAATGGGAATCAATGTTGCTGACGCAACGTTTGCCAACGGCAGCGTGACAGGCGCTGGCAAAACGGAAACTCTGGGCGCATTGGCAGGCACTTTGGGCATGCAGGCCAGCGGAGAAATCAAGCCTGGCGCCATGACAAAACAGTTTTCCCAGCAGGCGTACGGCGCACACTTTGCTGAAGTGGGCGTGAACGTGGACACCGGTGAAATCCGGGTTCGCCGCCTGCTCGGCGTGTTTGCCGCCGGGCGCATCCTGAATGAAAAAACCGCCAAAAGTCAAATCTCAGGCGCCATGATTTGGGGCGTAGGCACTGCGTTGCATGAAGACTCTGTCATCGACAAACGCGACGGCCATTTTGTCAACCACGACCTGGCCGAATACCACGTGCCGTCGCATGCCGACATCCCCAAGATCGATGTGTTTTTCTTGACCGAAGTAGACGACAAAACCAACCCGCTCAAAATAAAAGGTGCAGGCGAACTCGGAATTTGCGGCGCTGGCGCGGCAGTGGCCAACGCGGTTTATAACGCTACAGGAGTACGCGTGCGGGAGTTTCCAATCACGCTTGACAAGGTGCGCGCAGGGCTGGAAGCGAATCGGGTAGCTTGAGGTTGGAGCGATGCTGCTACTTAATTAGGAGCTTCTTGCGCCCGTATTTACTGAGCTACAGGTCATTTTGCCCCGAAAAATGATTTTCAGGGCTTCTTGAAGCTTTAAATCGACGGAGCAGCTTCCCTCAGCGCCGCCTTGGGCCGGAATACTTTGCACACGTCAGAGTGCGTTTCAATGTACGGCCCGCCGATCAGGTCCACACAGTACGGAACAGCAGCGAAGATGCCGGGCACGATTTGCGCGCCTGCTTCGCTCTTCAAGCCGTCCAGCGTTTCGGCAATTGCTTTGGGCTGGCCTGGAAGGTTGATGATGAGGCACTTGTCGCGCACGACCGCGCATTGCCGCGACAAAATCGCCGTGGGCACAAACTTCAGGCTGATCTGGCGCATTTGTTCGCCAAATCCGGGCATGACCTTGTGCGCCACCGCCAGCGTAGCTTCTGGCGTTACGTCGCGCAGCGCCGGGCCTGTGCCGCCGGTGGTCAACACCAGGCTGCAACCTGCGTCGACCAGTTCAATGAGTGCATCGCTGATGCCTGCTTGCTCGTCCGGTATCAGGCGTTCTTCAAAAGTAATGGGATTGAGCAGCGCCTTGCCCAGCCAGTCTTTCAGCGCAGGCAGGCCTTTGTCGATGTACACGCCAGCAGATGCGCGGTCGCTGACCGCGACAATGCCGATTTTGACCGGGTCAAAATTCAACACATCCGTCACGCTTCTGGCTCTGTAGTCGCCTGCATTTGCGCTTTGACCAATTGAAACACCTCGCGGTACGACTTGCCGTGGCGCGGCGCTTCGCCGGGTTTCTCGGGTTTGTAGTCTTTACGGGCCTGGCGAATCAGCGCGCGCAATTGCTGCGCATCGGTTGCCGGGTATTCGTTCAACCAGGCTTGCAGCGATTCATCGTCTGCCACCAGCTTGTCGCGCCACTGCTCGGCCAGGTGCAGTTGCAGCGTGAGTTGGGCTGAGCCGTTGAGCTGCTCGTTGATAGCGTCACGAATCGGGTCCGCATCCAGCGGGCGCATCAGCTTGCCGATGAACTGCATCTGGCGGCGTTTGCCCTCAAAGTTGGTGATTTTTTTCGCCTCTTTGATGGCGTCAAGAAGCTTGGTGGGCAGATCGAGCCGCGCCATCAAATCAGCACGCAGCGTGAGCAATGCCTCGCCCAATGCCTGCTTTTCATCAGCTTCGGCTTTGAGCATGGTCTTGCTGGGCGGGCCGACTTCTTCGAGCGCAATTTCTTCGGGTTTAACGAAACGGCCGTTCGACCAGTAGCCTTTGATGGCCTTTGGCGTACCCTTAATATTCTTTGTATTCATAGCACCTCGTATCATAGCTACCCATATGACATCAAAAGCCTCTACTCCCCGCGCCCTACCAACAAACAAGGCTCCTAAACCAGCTTCCAGCCAGCCAGAAAAAGGCTTCAGCTACAGCCGCGACTTTTTTGAAAATCTGGTCGACACTGCCTTGGCCCATGCCAAAAAACTGGGCGCTACCGATGCTGCCGCTGAAGCATCTGAAGGCTGCGGCCTGTCGGTCAGCGTGCGCAAGGGTGAGCTTGAAAACGTTGAGCGCAACCGCGACAAGTCTTTAGGCATCACCGTGTACGTTGGCCAAAAGCGGGGCAATGCGGCTACCAGCGACTTTTCAAAAATCGCCATTCAGCAAACCGTCAAAGCCGCGTTCGACATCGCCCGCTTCACCGCTGAAGACAAGTCCAGCGGCCTGCCCGCTGACCGCGACATTGCCCGCGTTCACAAAGACCTGGACCTGTTCTACCCATGGGACATTACCAGTGAAGACGCCGCCATTTTGGCCCTGCAATGCGAAGCCGCAGCGCTGGGCGTCAGCAAGCGCATCACCAACAGCGAAGGCGCTGGAGTGTCGGCTCAGCAATCACATTTTTTCAGCGCGCATACCAAAGGCTTCAGGGGCGGCTACGCCAGTTCGCGCCATTCCATGTCGGCTTCGCCCATTGCATCGTCACCGGGTAAAAACGGCGACATGCAGCGCGATGCGTGGTACACATCCATGCGCGACGCACGTGATATGGCCAGCCCCGAAGCTGTGGGCCGCTACGCAGCAGAGCGCGCGTTGTCTCGCCTGAAAAGCCGCAAAGTCAAAACCTGCGAATGCCCGGTGTTGTTTGAGTCGCCCCTGGCCGCTGGCCTGCTGGGCAGCTTTACCCAGGCCATCAGCGGCGGTGCGCTGTACCGCAAGAGCACATTTTTGCTTGATTCACTAGGCAAAGCGGCCTTCCCCAAGTTCATCGACATTCTTGAGGACCCATTTTTAAAGAAAGGCAAAGGCAGCGCCCCGTTTGACGAAGAAGGCGTCAAAACCCGAGCCCGCACCGTGGTGGACGCAGGCATTGTGCAAGGCTATTTTTTAAGCACCTACTCCGCCCGCAAACTCGGCATGCGCACCACCGGCAACGCAGGCGGCTCACACAACCTGGTCATGAGCAGCCGCCAGACAAAGCCCGACGATACCCTGGAAGCAATGCTGAAAAAACTCGGCACTGGCCTGTTCGTGACTGAGCTGATGGGCCAAGGCGTGAACTACGTGACAGGTGACTATTCACGCGGCGCATCCGGCTTTTGGGTCGAGAAAGGGCAGATTGCCTTCCCGGTAGAAGAGATCACCATTGCGGGCAACCTCAAAGACATGTTGATGGGCATCACCGCTGTGGGCGCAGACACCTACAACTATGGTGCGAAAACCGTTGGGTCGATATTGGTGAATCGGATGAAGGTTGCCGGGAGTTGAGGATTACGCTGAAAACACACTTTTTGGGCCATTTTCAAGCAGAATTTAAGCCGCTAGCCCAATAAATACGGGCGCAAGCAGCTCCTGAATAAATAGCGCTCAACGTACTTTGGACTGGCTTAGCGCACTATTTCCAGCGCCTATGATGACCCCCAATCCACATCATCAGAAACCGCTTTAGCCATGGCCATCAAGAAATCAGAACTCTATTCATCCCTCTGGAAGTCATGTGACGAGCTGCGTGGCGGCATGGACGCCAGCCAGTACAAGGACTATGTCCTCATTCTGCTGTTCGTTAAATACGTGTCTGACAAATACGGCGGCGGTGCCAATAGCCTGATCGACGTGCCAGCAGGCGGAAGCTTTGCCGACATGGTGGCGGCAAAGGGCGACAAAGAGATTGGCGACAAGCTCAACAAAATCATTGGCCGCCTGGCCGACGCCAACGACACCCTGAAGGGCGCCATCAACGTCGCAGATTTCAACGACGAAGAAAAGCTCGGCAAGGGCAAAGAGATGGTGGACCGGCTGACCAAGCTGGTCGCCATTTTTGAGGGCCTGGACTTTGGCAGCAACCGCGCCGAGGGCGATGACCTGCTGGGCGACGCCTACGAATACTTGATGCGCCACTTTGCCACCGAGTCCGGCAAGAGCAAGGGCCAGTTTTACACCCCGTCTGAAGTCTCGCGCACCATGGCGCTGGTTATTGACCTCGGCAAGGCTACGAGCGTCAAGCAGTCAATTTATGACCCTACCTGCGGTTCGGGGTCCCTGCTACTGAAGGCCCACGACGAAGCAAAGAGTCGCACCGGCCTGGATTTGGCTGTTTATGGTCAGGAGATGGACAACGCCACCTCTGCACTTGCCCGCATGAACATGGTGCTGCATGACTGCCCTACAGCTGAGATTGCACCGGCTGGTAGCAGCACAATTGCCAATCCGTTTTTTCGAACCAGCGATGGCAGCCTCAAAACCTTTGACTTTGTGGTTGCCAACCCACCGTTTTCAAACAAGAACTGGACCAGCGGATTGATGCCGGCTGAAGACGAGTTTGGCCGGTTCGAATACGGCACCCCACCCGAGAAGAACGGTGACTACGCCTTTTTGCTGCACATGCTGAAAAGCCTTAAAAGCACCGGCAAGGCGGCGGTCATCTTGCCGCATGGCGTGCTCTTCAGGGGCGGCGCAGAGGGCAGCATTCGCACCCGCATCCTGCGCCAGGGCTTTGTCAAAGGCATCATCGGCCTGCCTGCCAACCTGTTTTACGGCACCGGTATACCCGCCTGCATCATCGTGCTTGACAAAGAAGGCGCGGCTGGCCGCAAAGGCATCTTTATGGTCGATGCCAGCAAAGGCTTTATCAAAGACGGCAACAAGAACCGCCTGCGCGCCCAAGACATTCACAAAATCGTTGACACCTTCAACCGCCAGCAAGAAGTACCCAAATACGCCCGCATGGTGCCGCTAGCAAAGGTTGAGGCCAATGACTTCAACCTCAACCTGCCCCGCTACATTGACAGCACCGAGCCTGAAGACCTGCACGACATTGCCGCCCACCTGCTGGGCGGCATACCCAATGCAGACATTGACGGCCTGGCCGCCTACTGGCAAATACTGCCCAACGTGCGGCAGGCGCTTTTTGCAGCATCAACCCGCCCCGGCTACAGCATGCCCAAGGTGGAAGCTGCTCAAGTCAAAGCCGCCATTTTTGGCCACAGCGAGTTCACTGCCTTCAATACCCAAGTCACTAAGCTGTTTGAAAACTGGAAATCCGTCAACACCCCTCGGCTAGCAGGCTTGAAGCAAGGCGACCGCCCCAAGGCCTTGATTGAGGTGCTGTCTGAAAGCCTATTAGAGACCTTCAAGGCTAACGCGCCCATCGCCACGCTGATAGACCCGTACGGTGGGTACCAGCACCTGATGGACTACTGGGCCGAAACCATGCAAGACGACGCCTGGATGATTGCCAGTGATGGCTGGCAAGCTGTGCAAAACGGTAAGCCAAATATTGACCTGGTACCGCCGGCACTGGTCGTGGCTCGCTACTTTGCAGCGGATCAGAAAATTGTTGAAAAGATAGAAGCTGAACGCGACGCGATCAGCCGTGACCTGGAAGAACTGGTTGAGGAGCACAGCGGTGATGACGGCCTGCTACTTGAAGCGCAAACCGAAAATGGCAAGTTAACAAAAGCAAGTATCAAAAACCGACTTGCTGCAGCGCAGGAAGGCGGCATAGATGTGGCATACCCCGGGGAGATTCCACTTTTAAAGCGATATCTAACGCTCGTTGAAAAAGAAGCCGCAGCCAGCAAATCGGCCAAAGACGCCTCCAAGGCGCTAGACGCCAAAGTCGCCGCCAAATACCCAACGCTCAGCGCGCAAGACATTCAGCAACTGGTGGTGCACAGCAAATGGCTGGCCGCCTTGTCGGCACAGATTCAAAGCGAGCTTGACCGCGTCAGCCAGGCCTTGGCCAGCCGCATCAAGCAACTGGCCGAACGCTACGCAACGCCCATGCCGCAACTGGCCAGCGAGGTAGAAGCGCAGGCCGCACGGGTAGACGAGCATTTGAAAAAGATGGGGTTCGTTTGGTAACGCTGCAGACCAATGGCGGCCTGACGAGCATTACCCATACAGCACTCCGCGCCAAAATTACTATGAAATTGATAGCTGCTTGCGCCCGATTTTATGGGGCCATAGGCCGATTTGACACCCAAAAAGAGGCTAAAAAGTCGTTTTTTAGGCTTTTGGCGGCCAATTTTGTACCGGGGGCAGCATGAGTGCGGTGATTCCGGGTGGGTACAAGCAGACTGACATCGGGGTGATTCCTGGAGATTGGAATGTCACTAGCCTCGGAAACCTTTCGGAGTTCATTACAAGTGGCTCCCGTGGGTGGGCCAGCTATTACTCCGATCGTGGCGCCTTGTTCGTTAGAAGCCAGAACGTGCGAGATGGACAACTTGACTTTACAGACAGGCAGTTTGTAAATCCGCCCAAAGGGTCTGAAGGTAATCGTACGCGGCTGAAGCGTAGTGACTTGCTAATCACGATCACTGGCAACAGCGTGGGAAATATCGCATTGGTTGAGCAAGACCTTGGCGAAGCCTATATCAGCCAGCACGTTGGACTTGTTCGTCTGTCAGAACCTGAACATGGGACATATGTTTGCAGATTTCTAGCTCCCGGCTCGGTAGGTAATGAGCAGATATTCGCAAGCCAGTCCGGGCAAAGCAAGCCCGGTTTGAGTCTGAGAAACTTGCAGGAATTTTTGGTGGCTATTCCACCCCTCCCCGAACAACGCGCCATCGCCACCGCCCTGTCAGACGTAGATGCCCTGCTGGCCAAGCTAGACCAGCTCATCGCCAAGAAGCGCGACCTCAAACAGGCCGCCATGCAGCAACTCCTCACCGGTCAGACCCGCCTGCCGGGGTTTAGTGGGGAGTGGGAGGTGAAGCGCTTGGGGCGTTTAGCAGAAATCGTGATGGGCCAATCGCCAAGTTCTGTGTACTACAACACGAAAGGACTTGGCTTGCCACTAATCCAAGGCAATGCAGACATATTGGACCGCCAGACAATCACGCGAATCTATACGACTGAAGTCACGAAACGCGGCAAGTGTGGCGACATATTAATGTCAGTACGTGCGCCAGTTGGCGAAATATCTCGAGCTGGATTCGATGTTTGCCTTGGTCGCGGTGTTTGTGCAATCCGCTACAAAAGCGATTTCTTGTATCACTACCTACTAAGCATAGAGCCAACATGGGCAAGGCTTTCAAAGGGCTCAACATTTGACTCTGTAAATTCAGCAGATGTTAAGGCTCTCGAAGTGCACTTGCCGTCAGATAACGCGGAACAAACCGCCATAGCCACCCTCCTTTCCGACATGGACACCGAGCTAGCCGCCCTTGAAGCCAGAGCCGCCAAAACCCGCGCCCTCAAGCAGGGCATGATGCAAGAGCTGTTGACGGGCAGAATCCGCCTGGTTTCTGGCGTATACGACCGTAGTTGACCGTATAAATATGTATAAATCCCTATAAATGAACCCGCTTAACCGTTCAAGTCACTAAAACCAGAAGACTCAGCCCGCCATGAAAGAAAATCAAACCATCGAATGGAAACTGTCCTGGCGGGATGAATACCTGAAGTGGATTTGCGGTTTTGCCAATGCTGAAGGTGGCACGCTGGTGATTGGGCGCAATGACCAAGGAAAAGCTGTTGGCATACCTGATGCCGCCAAATTGCTGGAAGACCTGCCCAACAAGGTGCGCGATGTGCTGGGCATCATGGTGGATGTGAATCTGTTGCATGAGGAAGGCAAGGAACTGCTGGAAATTCATGTGGAGCCCTACCCCAGCCCCGTGAGCTACAAGGGCGAATACCACTTCCGTAGCGGCAGCACCAAGCAAGAACTGAAGGGTGCGGCACTGAGCCAGTTTTTGCTGCGCAAGCAGGGCTTGCATTGGGATGGCGTGCCAGTTCCACGTTTGGCGCTGAATGACTGCAATCCTGTGGCCCTGCAATGGTTCAGGGACAAGGCGGCGAAAAGCGGGCGAGTCGATGAGCTGGTACTGGCTGACACCGACACCGCTTTGCTGGCCAGCCTGCAACTTGAAGATGGCGAACACCTGAAGCGGGCCACGGCCTTGCTGTTCGGTAAAGACCCGGAGCGCTTTGTACCTGGGGCGTTTATCAAGCTGGGATTTTTCGTCACAGACGATGACCTGCGCTATCAGGACGAAATTCATAGTGATTTATTTGCGCAGGTGGAAAAGACGCTAGACACCCTACGCGCCAAGTACCTGAAGGCCTACATCAGCTACGCAGGTTTGCAGCGCCTGGAAACCTTTTTGTTTCCTATGCTAGCGTTGCGTGAGGCCTTGCTGAATGCAGTGATGCACAAGGATTACAGCAGTGGCATTCCGATTCAGATCAGCGTGTATCAGCACAAAATAGTGCTGTGGAACGCAGGCCAGTTGCCTGAGCGCTGGACGCTGGAAAAATTGATGGGCAAGCACCCATCCCATCCTTTCAACCCTTTGCTGGCATCAGCGTTTTTCCGCGCGGGGTATGTCGAGTCTTGGGGGCGCGGCATCGAAAAAATGCGCCGGGAATGCGCGAACCACGGTGCACCCGCGCCAGCTTTCGACACCAGCATGTCGGGGCTCATGCTGACGTTCGAGGCCAATCCGGTGCATTTAAAAGCTGTGTTGGGTGATGGGTTGGGTGATGGGTTGGGTGATTCCGCCCAGTCCCGCCTGCTACAGCTCATTCGCACCAAGCCCACGATCAGCATTTCAGAAATGAGCAAACAACTTGCTATCAGTACAACGGCAGTTGAAAAAACCATCAAACGGCTGAAAACCAGCGGTTTTCTGGAGCGCATTGGCTCTGCCAAAAGCGGGCACTGGAAGGTTACGGAGATACTGAAATGAGCACTGTCGGCCAAACAGAAAAGCGCACCCAAGCGCGCATCGTCGCCCTCTTCAGGGACCAGCTAGGCTACGACTACCTGGGCGACTGGGCTGGCCGGGACAACCACAACATTGAACCTGCCTTGCTGACTGCCTGGCTCCAAAAGCAGGGCGTGGCCGACAACCTGACGACGCGCGCCCTGCACGAGTTGAACAAGGCCGCCACCGACACCAGCAAAAGCCCATATGACCGTAATCGGGCGGTGTATGACCTGCTGCGTTACGGCGTGAAGGTGCAGCCCGGCATGGGCGACAACCGGGTGACAGTGTGGCTGATTGACTGGAAGCAGCCGCTCAATAACCATTTTGCGATTGCAGAAGAAGTGACCGTTAAAGGGGCGGAGCTGCAAAACTCAACCAAAGCCAGTAGCAAGCGGCCTGATGTGGTGCTGTATGTCAATGGCATCGCGCTAGGTGTGCTGGAGCTGAAACGCTCAACCACCTACGTGGCCGAGGGCATTCGGCAAAACCTGGACAACCAGAAAAAGGAATTTATTCAGCCTTTCTTTTCAACCGTGCAGCTGGTGATGGCAGGCAATGACACCGAGGGGCTGCGCTACGGCACCACCGAGACAAAAGAAAAATACTACCTGCGCTGGACTGAAGACGATGGCGAGTTTGCAGGTGTTGACAACCTGCTCGACAAACACCTGCTGCAAATGTGCAGCAAGGCGCGGCTGCTGGAGCTGCTGCACGACTTTGTGGTGTTTGACGCGGGCACCAAAAAGCTGTGCAGACAAAACCAGTACTTTGGCGTGAAGGCGGCCGAGGCCTTTATTTCCCGGCGTGAGGGCGGCATCATCTGGCACACGCAGGGCAGCGGTAAGTCACTCACCATGGTTTGGCTGGCCAAGTGGATTCGTGAAAACCGGGAGGGCGCGCGGGTGCTGATCATTACAGACCGGACCGAGCTGGACGAGCAGATTGAAAAAGTATTCAAAGGTGTGAATGAGCAGATTTACCGCACCACCAGCGGGCAAGACCTGATAGCCCAGCTGAACACCACCACTGAGTCGCTGCTGTGCTCGCTGGTTCACAAGTTTGGCGGCAGGGATTCTGGCGACGATGAAGGCAGTGAAGCGTCGAAAGCGTTTATTCAGGCTATTGCAAAGCTGCCGCCAGACTTCAAGGCGAGGGGCGACGTGCATGTGTTTGTAGACGAATGCCACCGCACCCAGACGGGTGACCTTCACAAAGCCATGAAGGCGCTACTGCCGAACGCGATATTTATTGGCTTTACCGGCACGCCGCTTTTGAAAGCTGACAAGCAAAAAAGCATTGAGGTGTTTGGCCGCTACATTCACACCTACAAGTTTGACCAGGCGGTGCGTGAGGGCGTAGTGCTGGACTTGCGCTACGAGGCGCGGGACATTGACCAGACGCTGACCAACAAAGACAAGATTGACCAGTGGTTTGACGCCAAAACCAAGGGTCTGAATGACCTGGCTAAGGCGCAGCTGAAACAGAAATGGGGCACGATGCAGCGGGTTTTGTCCAGCCAGGACAGGCTGGATCAAATCGTGAACGATATCCTGCTGGACATGAGCACCAAGCCGCGCTTGATGGACGGTCACGGCAACGCCATGCTGGTGGCGGGCAGCATTTACGAGGCCTGCAAGTTTTATGAGCTGTTTGCAAAGACAGAGCTGAAAGGCAAATGCGCGATCGTGACCAGCTACGCGCCCAGCGTGGCCGACACTAAGGGCGAAACCACAGGCGAAGGCGACACCGACAAGCTGCGCAAATATGCGGTGTACAGCCAGATGCTGGCGGACTGGTTCAATGAGCCTGTGGACAAGGCCATCACCAAGGCTGAGAAGTTTGAGCAGCAGGTTAAGAAGAAATTTATTGACGAGCCGGGGCAGATGAAGCTGCTGATCGTGGTGGACAAGCTGCTAACGGGCTTTGACGCGCCATCGGCCACTTACCTCTACATCGACAAGCAAATGCGTGACCACGGCCTATTTCAGGCTATTTGCCGGGTGAACCGGCTCGATGGTGACGACAAAGAGTACGGCTACATCATTGACTACAAGGACTTGTTCAAAAGCCTGGAAGGCGCGGTGGGTGACTACACCAGCGGCGCGCTGGACGGCTACGACCAAGACGACGTAAAAGGCCTGCTGGAAAATCGGCTGGACAAAGCACGCGAAGACCTGGAAGACGCACGGGAGGCGGTGAAAGCGCTGTTTGAGCCTGTGCTGGCGCCGCGAGACCAAACGGCTTACGGACATTACTTTTGTGCTGTTATGTCGGGCAATGCGGAGCAACTCAAAGCTAATGAGCCAAAACGGCTCAAGCTATACAAATTCGTTGCCAGCCTGATACGGGCCTATGCGGCCATCGCCAACGAGTTGGCAGAGGCGGGTTACTCAACCAAAGATGTTGAGCAAATCAGGGTTGAGGTGGACCACGCGTCAAAAGTACGTGACGAGGTGCGGCTGAGCAGCGGTGACTACATTGACCTGAAGGCCTACGAGCCAGCCATGCGCCACCTGATGGACACCTACATTCGGGCTGAAGAGAGTGAAAAAATTTCGTCATTCGACGACATGAGCCTGATACAGCTGATTGTTGAGCGCGGCCCGGATGGGGCGGAACAAAAACTTAAGGGCATTTTGAAGAGCGACGAAGCCGTAGCTGAAGCCATCGAAAATAATGTGCGCAGACTCATCATCAATGAGTCTCCGGTGGATCCGGCTTACTACGACAAAATGTCGCGGCTGCTAGACGCCCTGATAGAACAGCGGCGCAAAGGCGTACTGAGCTACAAGGAATACCTGCAAAAAATAGCCAGCCTGACCAAAGACGCTTACCTGCCAGGTGGCGATGCAGGTGGCTACCCAACCAGTATGCAGACGTCTGCACAACGTGCGCTGTACAACAATTTGGGCAATGACGTTGCACTGGTCTTAGCGATGGACACCGCTGTCAAACCCCTCCTGCAGGACGGCTGGCGTGACAATGCCATCAAAACCCGAGCTGTCCGGCTAGCGATTCGCTTCGTGCTGACGCCGAGAATACCCGTCGAGGCTAAAGGTGTGCGTCAGGGCACCAGCGATGCGACACCACTGACGACGCTGGAACAAGAGACAGACCGCATCCTGGCCCTGGTGAAAAATCAGCGTGATTACTAAAGCCGTCGTCAGCAAACCTCTTGCGCCCCATCACATTCGCATCGGCGCGCTACTAGTTGAAGTGGTTCGCAAAGACATCAAAAACCTGCATTTAGGCGTGTATCCGCCGAATGGCCGGGTGCGGGTGGCAACGCCGCTGGTGGTCGACGACGAGGCGGTGCGCCTGGCAGTGATTGAAAAACTAGGCTGGATAAACCGCCAGAAATTTCGATTTACGCAGCAGCCGAGGCAAAGCCCGCGTGAGATGGTCAGCGGCGAAAGCCACTACTTTTTAGGCAGACGCTACCGGCTTCGGGTGCATGTCGTTGATACCCCAGCGAAGGCAGCACCACGCATTGCCACACGCGGTATTGCCAGCCTTGATCTGTTTGTACGGCCAGATACAAGCACAGCGCAGCGCGATGCCGCCCTGCAGCGCTGGTACCGTAGTCACTTAAAAGAATTGATCGAGCCATTGCTTCAAAAATGGCAGCCGCTGATTGGCGTTCAGGCTGCTGAATGGGGCATCAAAAAAATGAAAACCAAATGGGGAAGCTGCAACACCAGCACCCAGCGCATCTGGCTAAACCTTGAACTGGCTAAAAAGCCTGTGCCATGTATTGAATACATCGTGGTGCATGAACTGGTTCACCTGCTAGAGCGCAATCACACCGAGCGCTTTAGTGCGCTTATGGATAGTTTTTTGCCGAACTGGCGCGCCTGCCGCGAGACGCTCAATCACGGCATCCTGGGTCATGAGGTGTGGGACTATTAAAGAGAATAATCCGCTGGCCATCACGGCTTGCTGGCAACCACGGCGTCATCCGTCCACCCACCACCCAGCACCTTGTACAACGTGACCTGGCTCTGCAGCTGAGCCAACCTGACCTGCACTACGGCTTGGCGCGCAGCGAACAATGAACGTTGCGCATCGAGCTGGTCGAGCTGGCTGGCTACGCCGTTTTGGTAGCGCAGGTCAGCCAGCCGGTAACGCACCGCTTCAGCGGCTGCTTGCGCCTGGCTGGCACGTAGCTGTTCGGCATACGTTGCGCGGCCTGCCAGGGCGTCTGCAACCTCTTTGAACGCCGTCTGGATGGCTTTTTCATACCCGGCTACGGCAATGCCTTCAGCGGCCTTACTCGAAGCCAGTCCGGCGGAATTTCGGCCTGCGTCAAAAATCGGCAACAGCAACTGAGGCGCTAACGTCCAGCCCCAGCTTCCGCTTTGAAACAAACCCGACAGGCGGGAGCTTGCGCTACCGGCTGAAGCCGTGAGCGAAATGCGCGGAAAGAACGCTGCCCGCGCCGCACCGATATTGGCGTTGGCAGCTATCAAAAGTTGTTCAGCCTGCCGAATATCGGGCCTGCGCACCAGCAAGTCTGACGGCAGCCCGGCGGGTATGTCCTGGAAGGCGGTTGCATCCAGTGCTTTACTGCTGCCCAGAGCCAGCTCGCCATCAAGGCTTTGCCCCACCAGCAGCGTCAACGCATTGCCGCTCAAGGCGCGCTGGCGCGTTTGCTGGGCCAGTGCTGTGTTTGCAGCTTCCAGCAGCGACTCCGCCGCGCGTACGTCCAGCTCGGACGATACGCCGTTGTCAAACCGAAGCGTGGCCAGCTTGTAGGTAGCGCGCCGCGTATCGAGTGTTTGCTGCGTAAGTGATAGCAGCTCTTCATCTGCGAGCAGGGCCAAGTAGGTGGTGGCCACGCTGGCTATCAGGCTGATTTGTGCGGTTTTGCGGCCCTCTTCAGTGGCCAGGTATTGCGCCAGGGCGGCTTCTTTCAGGCTGGCAACACGGCCGAAAAAGTCCAGCTCATAGGCAGTCACAGCCAGGCCAGCGCTGTACACGCTGGCAATGCTGCCTGAGTTGCTGCTGGCGGACCCGACGGCTTGGCGCGAGCCAGCAAGCGCCGCACCAATCGTCGGAAACTGGTCGGCACGGCGGATTTGAAACTGCGCTCGGGCCTGCTCAATGTTGAGCACGGCAATGCGCAAATCGCGGTTGTTTTTAAGTGCGGCCTCCAGCAGTTGCTTGAGCTTTGCATCTGCGAAAAAACTTTGCCACTGGATGTCTGCTGCAGGCGTGGCCGTGCTTGCAACGTCAAGGCCAGGCAGGGCCGGAAACTGCGCCGCTACGGGTGCTGCTGGCCGCTGATACGTGGGAATCATCGAGCACCCAGACAGCACTGCAGCGCTTAGGGCGGCCCATAAAAATGCTGGTTTCTTAAACATTTTTTTGCTCCTCTGCCGACTTTGGAGCGGCCTTGCGGCCTTTGAACACGCCGCGCACCACCACAAAGAAAATCGGCACAAAAAACACGGCTAAAAATGTACCGGTCAACACGCCACCAATCACGCCGGTACCAATAGCCCGCTGGCTGGCCGAGCTGGCACCGGTGGCAATGGCCAGGGGCACCACACCAAGCATAAAAGCCAGCGAGGTCATCACAATCGGCCTGAACCGCAAATGCGCTGCGGTCAAAGCCGACTCAATGACGCCCTTGCCTTCGGCCTGCAAATCTTTGGCAAATTCAATGATCAAAATGGCGTTTTTAGATGACAGGCCAATGATGGTAATTAGCCCGACCTGAAAGTAAATATCGTTGGCGTAGCCACGCAGCAGCGTTGCCAGCACCACGCCCAGTACACCCAAAGGCACCACCAAAATAACAGCCAGCGGAATAGACCAGCTTTCGTACAGCGCAGCCAGACACAAGAAAACCGCCAAAATCGCAAACCCATAAAGAATAGTGGCCTGCGAGCCGGCGAGCTTTTCTTCACGCGACAAGCCGGTCCATTCATAACCCATGCCTTGGGGCAGCTTCGCAGCGAGTTTTTCCATCTCGGCAATCGCTGCGCCTGTGCTGTAGCCCGGGGCTGCACTGCCGCTGATGCGGATTGATGGGTAGCCGTTGTAGCGAACCGTCTGCATCGCGCCATTTACCCAGCGCGTGGTGGCAAAGCTGGCAAACGGCACTTGCTGGCCCTTGGCGTTGGTGGCGCTTAAACGGAGCAAATCTTCTGGCTGCATGCGTGCGGGGGCATCAGCTTGCACCAGCACGCGCTGCAGGCGGCCCTGGTTTGGAAAGTCATTGATGTAGCTTGACCCAAGCGAGGTAGAAAGTGACGTGTTGATGGCGTCAAACGCGACGCCCAGTGCGCCGGCTTTGTCGCGGTCGATGTCAATTTGCAGCTGCGGCGCGTCTTCCAGCCCGTCGGGCCGCACCTGAGTGAGCACCGGACTTTTGGCCGCCATACCGAGCAACTGGCCACGCGCCGCCAGCAGCGCTTCACGGCCTGCGCCAGAGCGGTCTTGCAGCCGAAAATTAAAGCCGCTGGACGAGCCCAGTTCTGGAATGGGCGGCGGGCTGATCGGGAAAACAGACGCATCGCGAATACCTGAATACGCCCCAAAAGCGCGGCCCGCAACGGCCTGCGCTGTTTGCCCTGCACTCTCGCGCTCTGACCAGTCTTTGAGCGTCACAAAAGCCAGGGCTGCATTTTGCCCCTGCCCTGAAAAACTAAAACCCAACACGCCCACAATGCTCTGCACCTCGGGCTGCTTGAGCATGAAGGCCTCAACTTGCGCCATCACGCCCTGGGTACGTTCCAGCGTGGCGCCGGGCGGCAGCTGCACATTGACCAGCAAATTGCCCTGGTCTTCTTGCGGTAAAAACGACGTCGGCAGCCGGGTATAGACCAGTGCTACTACGCCAATAATGGCTACGTAAATCACCATATAGCGGCCCGCCCGTTTGAGCAACCTGGCCACGAAGCCTTCGTAGCTTTTGGCAGTGCGGGTGAAGCCGCGGTTGAACCAGCCGAAGAAGCCGGTTTTAGCGTGGTTATGGCCGGCTTGAACGGGTTTGAGCAGCGTCGCGCACAACGCTGGGGTTAGCGACAGGGCAAGGAACGACGAGAAAGAAATGGCAGCCACCATCACCGCAGAGAATTGCCGGTAAATGTTGCCGACAGAACCGGCAAAAAAGGCCAACGGCACGAACACCGCAATCAGCACCAGCGTGACGCCCACAATAGCGCCTGATATTTGGCCCATCGCCTTGCGCGTCGCCTCAAGCGGGCTCAAACCTTCTTCGCTCATGATGCGCTCAACGTTTTCTACGACCAAAATCGCATCGTCCACCACAATGCCAATCACCAGCACCATGCCAAACATGGTCAGCACATTGATGGAAAAGCCCATCGCAAAGAGTGCTGCAACGGTACCCAGCAACGCCACCGGAACCACAATCGTCGGGATGATGGTGTAGCGAAAATTTTGCAAAAACAAAAACATCACCAGGAACACCAGCACCACCGCTTCAACCAGCGTGATGGCTACCTGCTTGATTGAAATACTGATAAAGCGCGAACTATCGTAAGGAATGGCATACGACACGCCTGGTGGAAAGTAGGGCTTGAGCTGCTCCATCTTTTCCCGAACCGCCTTGGCTGCTGCCAAAGCGTTGCCGCTTGGCGTCAACTGCACGCCAATACCAGTTGACGGCTGGCCATTCAAGCGGGCCGACGTGGCGTATGTCTGCGCACCAAGCTCGATCCGGGCGACGTCTTTCAGGCGCACGGCTGAGCCGTCGGTGTTGGCACGGAGCACCACATTGCCAAATTGCTCAACGCTGGACAGCTGCCCATTGACGACGACAGTAGCCGCAATACCCTGCCCGGCCACATTGGGCAGCTCACCAATAGTGCCGGATGCAACCTGCGCGTTTTGCGCGCGAATGGCGTTATTGATGTCCAGGGTTGACAGGCCAAAGCCGGTGAGCTTGGCCGGGTCAATCCAGATACGCATGGCACGCTCGGTACCAAACAGTTGCGCCTGGCCAATGCCGGGCAGGCGCTGCAATTCAGGAATCACATTGCGCGCGGCATAGTCGCCCAACCCGACCGGATCAATCGCCGGATTGGTAGACGACAAAATAGTAAAAAGTAAAAAGTTGGCGTTTGCTTTTTCAACCCGCACGCCCTGCTGGGTCACCACCTGCGGCAGGCGCGGCGTAGCGCGTGCAAGGCGATTTTGCACATCTACCTGGGCCAAATCGGCATTGGTTCCTGGCTCAAAACTGAGCGTGATGTTGCCGGTTCCGTTGGCTTGGGCCACCGCTTCCATGTAAATCAAACCGGGCGCGCCATTCATCTCGCGTTCAATTACCGTCAGCACACTGTCTTCAAGTGTTTTGGCCGACGCGCCTGGATAGGCGGCAGACACCACGATGGCCGGCGGCGCGACTGGCGGGTATTGCGCAATTGGCAGCTGCGTGACGGCGATGCCGCCCATCACCACAATGAACAGCGCAACTACCCAAGCAAAGATCGGACGATCAATAAAAAATTTGGCCATGTGGGCTGCTCCTTACTTTGCAGCTTGCGAAGCGGAGGCGCTAGAGGCGGGTGTGGCCGCAGCGGGCGTGGCAGATGCAGCAACAGCTGCAGGTTTAATGCCAGGCGCTTGCCAGGGTACTGGCTTGACGACGGCATTCGGCTGCAGCTTCTGGAAACCATCGACCATGACCTGCTCGCCGGATTTAAGTCCACCAAGCACCACCCAGTTGCTGCCTTTCGCAGCGCCAATTTGCACTGGCCGCGGGCTGACCTTGCCGTCTGTGCCCACCACCATCACCGTATCACCCTGCCCGGTGCGTGTTACAGCCTGCTGCGGCAACGTGATTGCATCTTTAGCCTGCGATTGCTCCACCCGCACACGCACATACAACCCCGGCAACAGCTCGCCAGCTGGGTTCGGCACTTCTGCGCGCAAGGTAATTTGCCCGGTGGTGGCATCCACAGTCAGGTCAGAAAACAAAAGGCGGCCTGGCATGGCGTATTCGGTGCCGTCTTCCAGCACCACGCGCACGCTGGCTGCATCGCCGCCGTTGGCCTGCTTGAACTGCCCACTGGCCATGGCGCCGCGCAGCTTCATGACATCAGCCGCAGACTGAGTGAAGTTAACGTAAAGCGGGTTGATCTGCTGCACCACTGCCAGCTGCGTAGCCTCGCCTTGCCCCACCAAAGCGCCTTCAGTGACCAGCGCGCGGCCTATGCGGCCAGAAATAGGGGAAGTGACAGACGCGTAACCAAGGTTGATTGCTGCGGTCCGCACATTGGCTTTTGCAACTGCAACATCTGCCTCAGCCTGCCTTTGCGCCGCCACCGCATTGGTGTATTCCTGTTTGCTCACCGCGTTGGATTCGACCAGCGTCTTGTAGCGTTCAGCCAGAGCGGCTGTTTGTAACGCATTCGCTTCTGCTTTGGATTGCACCGCCTTGGCGCTGGCGCTCAGCGCTGCATATGGCGCAGAGTCAATCGTGAACAAGGCCTGCCCTGCCTTTACGTCACTGCCCTCACGGAACAGTTTTTTCTGCAAAATTCCAGCGGCGCGCGCCCTGACCTGTGCAACGCGGGACGCTTCAAGTCGGCCCGGCAGCTCGGTTACCAGGCCCACGTCAGCGGTGGCCACCGTGACAACACCGACTTCAGCAGGCGGCGACGCCCCTCCCGGTGCAGCGCCGGGAGCGCTGGCGGAAGGCGTTTTGCCGCATGCGGCGAGCGTTGCAGCAATGAACATCAGCAGTGCCAGCGACGACGTTTTCGGCGCTAAAAGACGGGCTGTGGTTGAGGCGAAGTTGGCTGGAAAATGCATGGCGAAAGCTCCCAAAAAGCAACTGGGTTGGGCTTTGAAATTGCGTGACTTGTTCAAAGCAGATTTAATGACTGATCGGTCATTAGAGCAATTGCCAAGTTTACGGGTTTTCCCCTAAATGTATGTAGGAAGGCGCGCCGCTTGAGTTACAAATCAGCCCGCTTTCATTCGGCGCAAGAGCAGACAGATTGGAGGCTGTTCCGGAAGCGATTTGCACCCGATTTACGCTCCAACAGCCTGGGCGGCGGAAGGAACGTCGGCTGCAAATTGACCGCAGCAGTCTATTTATCGCCGATTTCTTGCCGAATATCCAAATATTTGTCGGGGTAATCGTCCAAAACTTGAACACACTGAGGGCAATTTTCGCTTCGACGCATTCTACCGCCCAGGCTCATAGCGCTTTAAATACGAGCGCAAACAGCTACTAAAAGTGTAGCAGAGGACGTGCTGGGCGTTGCCCCGCTCTTAATGCAAATGCCGCGGCTTGCGACCGCCGCCGTGACCGGTGCCGCCCGAGGACCCGCCCGAGCCGCGTGGCGGCTTGCCAAGCTGCATGGAGCTGACCAGCGCGTCAAAGCGCTGCTCAAACAGCTTGTCTATGGCCTGAACTACTTCGCCCAATTCTGAGCCATCAAAGTGCCGCTCCAGCAAGCCTATGGTGTCTTGTACCAGCAAGTCGCGCTGCACCTGCATGATGGCCGCCGGTGTTGGGCCAACAAAGTACATGGCGAAGTCGTCGCGCGCTTCGTCCTCATCACTTTCGTCATCTTCGTCGTCAAAGTCGGCGTCGTAAAACGTCACTTCAATAGGTGCGCCAGTCAATGCCAGGTCGTTTAAACCCATGCACATTTCATCAAGAGCCTGGCGAAAATCCTCGTCGCCTGGGACGGTCCAGCACAATTGCAACGCGTGCTTTTGCGGATCAAAGCGAATGCCTGGTTCTTCTTCATAGGCGCTTTGCGCAGCAGCCGCCAAAGACTTGGCGCCTGAATAGCGCCAAAGCGGCTTGAGTGCCTCCTGAATCTGCTCGAAAGTGACGTCGTCACGCAAACGCACTTCGCCGTGCACATGGATCTCAAATGGTGTGTTGTTGCTGGACATAAAAATATCTTAACCACTTACGCAATGATGTCAAAACAGCCGTTGATTACGATTTTGGTGCTTAAGACCGGAATCGAACCCGCACACTGGTGTGCCTCGTCATTATCGCCAACGGCATGCCGGTTCAGCACAAGAACGCTCTGAACAACGCTAACAAATTGGTGCCCGAGACCGGAATCGAACCGGTACGCCCGCTATGAACGAAGCGGCGGATTTTAAGTCCGCTGTGTCTACCGATTTCACCACTCGGGCCGCACCACATACGACACACTATTGTCAAACAAAAAAAGCCCCTGGTCGGGGGCTGGCAGCAATATTCTTATAGCGAAAAATCTGGAGGCGCGGCCCGGAGTCGAACCGGGCTAGCCGGATTTGCAATCCGGTACATAACCGCTTTGTTACCGCGCCTTGTAAAACAATTTCTCCAATAAAAAAGGACAGCAGTTTTACGTGCTGCCCTTCAAATTGGAGCGGGAGAAGAGTCTCGAACTCTCGACCTCAACCTTGGCAAGGTTGCGCTCTACCAACTGAGCTACTCCCGCGATACAAGCCTCAAATTATAGCTTATTTTTTGAAGCCATTAAAAATAAACGCCGCAAACTTGCATCAATGTTTGACTGGCGCAGTTGAGCCCAGTGGAGGCACCAGGATTGCTGCTGTAACCGCTGCTGCCGACGCCGCCAACTCTTCATCAGTGAAGCCCACGGGCATACGCTCCAGCGCGACCTTCAGCACCTGGTCAATCCACTTCACGGGAATGATTTCAAGCCCGTTCTTGACGTTGTCCGGTATCTCTTGCAGATCTTTCGCGTTTTCTTCAGGAATAAGCACCGTCTTGATACCGCCGCGCAAAGCTGCCAAAAGTTTTTCCTTCAGCCCACCGATCCCGGTGACTTCCCCGCGCAAAGTGATCTCACCGGTCATAGCCACGTCACCACGAACCGGAATACCCGTCAGCGCAGAGACGAAAGCGGTAGTCATGGCGGCGCCAGCGCTTGGCCCGTCTTTGGGCGTCGCGCCGTCGGGCACGTGAATGTGGATGTCACGCTTTTCAAATAAATCGTCCTTGATGCCCAACATCGCCGAGCGGCTGCGCACCACCGTCCGGGCCGCTTCCACCGACTCTTTCATCACGTCACCTAGTGAGCCAGTACGCGTAATCACGCCCTTGCCTGGCATGATGGCCGCCTCAATGGTCAGCAAATCACCGCCGACTTCAGTCCAGGCCAAACCAACCACCTGGCCAATCTGGTTTTTTTGCTCAGCACGGCCGTAGTCGAACTTGCGAACACCTAAAAATTCATTGAGGTTGTCGGGCGTAACGACCACTTGCGGAGTCATTTTCTTGAGCTGGATGCCCTTGATGACTTTGCGGCAAATCTTGCTCAATTCACGCTCAAGCGAGCGCACACCAGCCTCACGGGTGTAGTAGCGCACGATGTCGCGCACGGCTTGCTCCTGCACCTCAAGCTCTTCAGCCTTTACGCCGTTGTTTTTAACCTGCTTGGGCAGCAGATAACGCATGGCAATACTGGTCTTTTCGTCTTCGGTGTAGCCCGACAGGCGAATAACCTCCATACGGTCCAGCAGCGCTGGTGGAATGTTCATCGAGTTTGACGTTGCCACAAACATCACGTCACTCAAATCGAAGTCAACTTCAACGTAATGGTCGCCAAAAGTATGGTTTTGCTCAGGGTCAAGCACTTCAAGAAGCGCACTTGATGGGTCGCCTCTGAAGTCAGTGCCCAACTTGTCAATTTCATCGAGCAAAAACAGCGGATTGCGCGTACCCGCTTTCGACAAGCTTTGCAGCACCTTGCCTGGCAAAGCGCCGATGTAAGTTCTGCGGTGGCCACGAATTTCTGCTTCGTCGCGCATGCCGCCCAGCGCCATGCGCACGTATTTGCGGCCTGTAGCTTTGGCGATTGACTGGCCGAGCGAGGTCTTGCCGACTCCGGGCGGGCCGACCAGGCAAAGGATAGGCGCTTTAAGCTTGTCGACGCGCTGCTGCACCGCAAGATATTCCACGATACGGTCTTTGACTTTTTCAAGACCGTAATGGTCTTCATTCAATACGTTTTCAGCATTGATCAGGTCGTATTTGATCTTGGTCTTTTTGCTCCAGGGCAATGCAGTGAGCACATCAATGTAGTTGCGCACCACAGTTGCCTCGGCCGACATGGGCGACATCAGCTTGAGCTTTTTAAACTCGGCATCGACTTTTTTGCGCGCCTCTTTTGGCATCTTGGCGGCTTTGATTTTTTTCTCAATCTCATCCACATCGGTGCCGTCTTCTCCCTCGCCCAGCTCTTTTTGAATCGCCTTGACTTGCTCGTTCAAGTAGAAGTCGCGCTGGTTTTTTTCCATTTGCCGCTTAACGCGGCCACGAATTTTTTTATCCACATTTAAGATGTCGACTTCGCGCTCAAGTTGCTCATAGAGGTTTTCAAGGCGCTCCTTGACTGGCGACAAATCAAGAATGACTTGCTTGGCGTCGAGCTTCAATGGCAAATGCGCCGCAATCGTGTCAGCGAGCCGACCAGCATCGTCAATGCTTGAAATAGACGTCAGGATTTCGGGTGGGATTTTTTTATTCAGTTTGACGTAGTGGTCAAACTGTTGCATCACGGCACGGCGAAGCGCTTCAATTTCGCTGGACTTGTCGGCAGCAATTTCAACTGCTTCAACGGGTGTCACATTGGCGCTGAAATGCTGCTCGCCATCTTCAATTTTGTTCACCGCAGCGCGCTGCTGGCCTTCCACCAGCACTTTGACGGTTCCATCCGGAAGCTTTAGCAGCTGAAGAATAGTGGCTATACAACCCACTTCAAACATGTCTTCAACGGACGGCTCGTCTTTGGCAGCCGCTTTTTGAGCAACCAGCATGATGCGGCGCTCAGACTCCATGGCTGATTCAAGCGCTTTGATGCTTTTTGGACGGCCAACAAACAAAGGAATGACCATGTGCGGAAACACCACGACATCGCGA
The DNA here is from genome assembly GCA_031386895.1 of Polaromonas sp. GTDB lineage: Bacteria > Pseudomonadota > Gammaproteobacteria > Burkholderiales > Burkholderiaceae_C > Polaromonas. The sequence goes on along the minus strand of JANNCT010000125.1, from coordinate 26,369 downwards.
AGTGGCAGCAACGGCAAATCTATTGGGCTGGAAGGCATGGGGGGGTGTCCGGACATAAGTGCCTTAAAAATTTAGAACGCGAGCATCTGAGACTCAATATCGCCACAAGCGCCACAAGCGCCAGATTAGAACGTGAGGCGTAAACGCGGATATTCAAGCCTTGACCACGCTTATGCTTTCTTGGCAGTCTCGCGGTACACCAGCAGCGGCGCTTTATTCTCATCAATGGTCGACTCGTCAACAACCACCTTGTCGACGTTGTTGGTCGTGGGCAAGTCAAACATGGTGTCAATTAAAGACTGCTCAAGAATGGAGCGCAGTCCCCTCGCACCGGTCTTGCGAGCAAGGGCCTTTCGTGCAATTGCCTTGAGCGCAGACGGACGAATCTCAAGATCAACGCTTTCCATGGCCAGCAGCCTGCTGAACTGCTTGACTACAGCGTTCTTCGGCTCCGTCAGGATTTGCACCAAGGCGTCTTCGCTCAACTCAGCCAGAGTTGCTACCACCGGCATGCGCCCCACCAACTCAGGAATCAAACCGAATTTGATCAGGTCTTCAGGCTCTACGTCTTTGAAAGACTCGGTCAAGCTGCGTGCTTTTTTGCTTTTTACCGCAGCGCCAAAACCGATACCTGACGATTCCGTACGCGCTTCAATGACTTTCTCCAGGCCAGAAAACGCTCCGCCACAAATAAACAAAATGTTGGTTGTGTCGACCTGCAGGAAGTCCTGGTTGGGATGCTTGCGCCCGCCCTGCGGCGGCACCGAAGCCATCGTGCCTTCAATCAGCTTGAGCAGCGCCTGTTGCACGCCTTCGCCTGACACATCTCGGGTGATGGACGGGTTGTCTGACTTGCGCGATATTTTGTCAATCTCATCGATGTACACAATGCCCTGCTGCGCGCGCTCAACTTCGTAGTTGCAGCTTTGAAGCAGTTTTTGAATGATGTTTTCAACGTCTTCACCCACGTAACCCGCTTCAGTGAGCGTAGTCGCATCGGCCATGACAAACGGCACATTGAGGGTGCGGGCCAGAGTTTGCGCGAGCAGTGTTTTTCCCGAGCCTGTTGGTCCGATCAGCAAAATGTTGCTTTTGGTCAGCTCAACGTCTTCTTTCTTGGCTTTTTCTTTGTGACGCAAGCGCTTGTAGTGGTTGTACACAGCCACCGCCAGGGTCCGCTTGGCAGGTTCCTGTCCAATCACATAGCCATCGAGAGACGTTTTTATTTCCAGCGGCGTGGGCAAGTCTCCCCGCGTTTCGCGGCCTTCTTCACCCGCGGGGAGTTCGTCGCGAATAATTTCATTGCACAGCTCAATGCACTCGTCGCAGACAAATACGGACGGTCCTGCAATGAGTTTTTTCACCTCGTGCTGGCTCTTTCCACAGAAGGAGCAGTACAAAGTTTTTTCGGTCGAAGAGCCTTTTTTATCGGCCATTATGGAGATGCCTTTTGGAGTGCCTGCACAAGTTTTACCAATGATAACCAAATAAAAACGGCGAGCCTTGTAACAAGGACTCGCCGGGGAATTCTGTCAAATCAGATGTTTATGGGCGCTTGGAAATGACTTCGTCAACTATCCCGTACTCTTTAGCTTCGCTTGCAGACAACCAGTAGTCACGCTCCATGTCGCGGGCAATTTTTTCAATCGGCTGGCCAGTACGCTCAGCGTAGATTTTATTGAGCTGTTCGCGAGTTTTAAGGATTTCCCTAGCCGAAATTTCAATATCTGCAGCCATACCGCGCGCACCGCCCGATGGCTGATGAAGCATCACGCTGGAATGGGGCAGCGAAAAGCGTTTTCCTTTGGCGCCAGCATTCAAAAGGAATGATCCCATGCTGGCTGCCATGCCGGTGCAAAGAGTTGACACATCAGGTTTGATGAAATTCATGGTGTCAAAAATCGCCAAGCCTGCGCTCACGGAGCCACCAGGCGAGTTGATGTACAAAGAGATGTCTTTGTCAGGGTTTTCGCTCTCCAGGAAGAGCAACTGGGCAACCACCAGATTGGCCATGTAGTCTTCCACTGGGCCAACGAGGAAAATCACGCGTTCCTTGAGCAGACGCGAGTAGATGTCGTATGAACGCTCGCCACGGCCCGATTGCTCAATGACCATCGGCACCAGCCCCAAGCCCTCAGTTTGCAATGAATCGTACGCGCCGAACGGGACGCTGTCGGATTGGTTCTTGTACATGAGATGACTCCAAAGATTGAATTACTAATACTTTACCCAAAACAAATGGGGCTGGTGTGCCGGAGTTCAATCCACACACCAGCCCCATTGATTTAAAAATTCAAGACGCTCTAGTTTTGCGCCATCAGGTCGTCAAACGAAACTGATTTTTCAGTCACTTTTGCTTTGGACATGACGAAATCTGTCACGTTGTTTTCAACCACAACAGCTTCGACTTCCTGCATTCTGCGGTTGTCGCTGAGGTACCAGCGCACAACGTCTTGCGGCTTTTCGTAGCTGGCGGCCAGCTCTTCGATGTGCGCTTTAAGCTGCTCAGGCTTGGCCTGCAAACTGTTGCTGCGAACCAGCTCCGCCACTACCAGGCCGAGGCGCACTCGCTTTTCAGCTTGTGGGCGAAAAATATCGTCAGGAATCGGGGCTTTGTCTGCGTCTTTAATGCCGCGCTGCTTCAAGTCGGCCCGCGCTGATTCAATCATGCGCTCGAGTTCAGACTGCACGCTGGCGTTAGGCAAATCAAGCTCCGCCTTGCTGACCAATGCGTCCATCACAGCGTTTTTGTTGCGCGCTAAAACGCGAAACTTCACTTCGCGCTCAAGATTTTTCTTGATGTCGCCGCGCAGACCTTCGACCGAAGCATCAGCAATTCCCAATGACTTGGCGAGCGCTTCATTAACCTCTGGCAAATGCGCTGCTTCCAGTTTTTTGACAGTGACCATAAAGTCGGCTTGCTTCCCAGCAACATCCTTGCCATGGTAATCGGCAGGAAAATTCAACGGGAACGTCTTGCTCTCGCCGGTTTTCATGCCGCGCACGGCTTCTTCAAATTCCTTGAGCATTTGGCCGTCACCAATCAAAAACTGAAAGTCTTCGGCCTTGCCGCCAGAAAAGGTTTCACCGTCAATCTTGCCTTCAAAGTCGATCGTGGCGCGGTCGCTGTCTTGCGCGGCGGCATCCATTGCCCGCTGCGAGAAAGTGCGCCGTTGTTTACGCAAAATATCGAGTGTTTTATCAATGGCGGCATCGCTGACGTCAGCGCTGACTTTCTCGATTTCTGCAGTCGCCAAGTCGCCAATTTTGACTTCAGGAAAAACTTCAAAAATGGCGTCGAAGGTCATTTCGCCTTCAGGAGCGCCGTCTTTTTCGCTGATTTTGGGCTGGCCGGCGACGCGGAGTTTGGCTTCGTTGGCGGCAACAGAAAATGCCTCGCCAACCTTGTCATTCATGACTTCGTAGTGCACCGAGTAGCCATAGCGCTGGCTGACAACGTTCATCGGAACCTTGCCCGGGCGAAAACCGTCCATCTTGACGGTACGGGCCAGCTTTTTCAAGCGGGTATTGACCTCAGATTGAATGACGCCAACCGGCAGGCTCAAGGTAATTTTGCGTTCCAGCTTTTCCAGGGTTTCAACGATCACGGCCATGATGCTCTTTCTAAAATCCAAATGTCACAGTGGTGCGCGGGGCGGGACTCGAACCCGCACAGTATTGCTACCGTCAGGACCTAAACCTGGTGCGTCTACCAATTTCGCCACCCGCGCTAAAGTCAAAACGGGCGGTGAAAAGATTCGCCCGCCCTGAATTAGGTCAACTTTCGATTTTAGCCTGTAAAGACCGCCATTCCCTGGGGCATCAACGCTTCACACGAAAGCATGCGGGTCTAGCGCTTGCGCGCTGGCCCGCTGGGCGGATCAATTTAACGCCGCATGGTTTCGCGTTTTACGCGAAACCATGCGGCGTACATCGCCGGAAGTGCCAGCAGTGTCAGCGCAGTAGCAACCACCAAACCGCCCATAATCGCCACGGCCATGGGCCCCCAGAACACGCTGCGCGACAACGGGATCATTGCCAGCACGGCTGCTGCCGCAGTCAGCACAATCGGCCTGGCGCGCCTGACGGCTGACTCCACCACGGCGTCCCATGCCGGGATGCCTTTGGCGCGGTCTTGCTCAATTTGATCGATCAGGATCACTGAATTTCGCTGAATCATGCCCATCAGGGCAATCACTCCCAACAGCGCCACAAAACCAAACGGCCGTCCCAGCAAAATCAATGCGCCCGCAACTCCGGCGATACCCAGCGGACCAGTTAAAAACACCAGCAACGCCCGGCTAAAGCTTTGCAGTTGCAGCATCAGCAACGTGAACGTCAAAAACAACATGATGGGAATACCGGCCGCAATTGATGCTGAGCCTTTGCTGCTTTCTTCGACGGCCCCAGCTACTTGAACGCGGTAGGCAGAGAACCCCTGCGCCTTCCATTTTTCTTCAAGCGCTTTGAGCTTTGGCATCAACTCGTTGGTCACCGTGGCGCCCTGCAAGCCCTCAACAATATCGCTTTGCACTGTAATGGCGTAGTCACGGTTTTCACGCCACATCACACCCGGCTCCCACGTGAATACCGGCTTGGCAATTTGCGTCAGTGGAATTGACTTTCCTGACGCGGTCGGCAGATACGCATTGGCAATGTCGGTGATTGCATTGCGCTCGTCCAGCGGCTGCCGGAGCACGATGTCGATCAGCTTGTCACCATCTCGAAACTGACCAACAGTGGCACCCGACAAAATCGTGCGCGAGGCTTGTGCAATCGACTGGCTGGTCACGCCAAGAGCGCGCGCTTTGGATTGGTCTACTTCAAGGCGCAGCACCTTGATGGCTTCATTCCAGTTGTCATTGACGCCGCGTGTGTTGACGCTTTGCGCAAAAATGGCCTTGACTTCGTCGGCACGTTCGCGCAGCACCAGTGGGTCAGTACCGACCACGCGAAACTGCACCGGATACGGCACGGGCGGACCGTTAGGCAGCAGTTTGACGCGGCCGCGTACCTCTGGAAATTCTTGTGCCAGCAGCGCAGGGAGCTTGACCCTGATGGACTCCCGCAGCGTCAGGTCTTTTGGCACCACAATCAATTGCGACGCGTTTGACTGCGGAAAAATCTGGTCCAGCGGCAGGTAAAAACGGGGAACGCCCGAGCCCAGCCAGGTGCTCACTGTAACGATACCCTCTTCTTTGAGCAGACGCGCTTCCAGCCGCTTGGCAGTCAATTCATTGGCCGCAAAAGATGTGCCTTCAGGAAACCAGATGTCCAGCAGTATTTCCGGGCGGCTGGAGTCTGGAAAAAACTGCTGCTGGACTTTACCCATGCCAAAAATACCCAGCGCAAAAATCAGCACGGTGATGCCAATCGTCACCCACCGATACCGCACACAGGCATTTACCAGCTTGCGGAACACGTTGTAGAACATTGAGTCGAACATCTCGTGGGGCTGCTCCTGGGCAGCTTCAGCCTGGCCAGATTCCTGAGTTTTAATCTGCACATGCGCAGGCGTTTTCAGGAAAATCGTGCCCAGGTACGGCACGAAATACACCGACACGATCCAGCTCAGTACCAGCGCAATGACCGTCACTGCAAAAATGGCGTAGGTGTATTCGCCCGTCACAGACTTAGCCAAACCGATGGGCAAGAAACCAGCAGCAGTAATCAAAGTACCGGTCAGCATGGGCATGGCGGTTAGCTCATAGGCAAAGGTGGCGGCCCGCACCTTGTCGTAGCCCTCTTCCATTTTGCGCACCATCATTTCGACTGCAATGATGGCGTCGTCGACCAGCAAGCCCAGCGCGATGATGAGCGAGCCGAGCGATATTTTGTGCAGGCCTATGCCCAGGTAGAGCATCGCCAGAAAAGTCAGCCCCAGCACCAGCGGAATGGTGATGCCCACCACCAGGCCTGGGCGAATATCGATGTAGTAGCGCCGCCACCAGGGCAACGGGCCATTGCCGTTCGATGGGCGCTTGTGAAAACCCAGCGCAACAAAACTCACCGCCAGCACAATGACAACGGCTTCAATCAGAACTTTCACGAATTCATTGACCGATGTCGCAACAGCTTTTGGCTGGTCCTGAATTTGTACCAGCTTGACCCCGGCGGGCAAGCTTTGGCTGACCGATGTCGACAATGCATTGAGCGACTTGCCCAGCGCAATGATGTCTCCGCCTTTGACCATCGCCACGCCCAGCGCAATCACTTCTTTGCCTTGATGGCGCACCTTGACGAACGGCGGATCAATGTAGCCACGTTTGATGTCTGCAATATCGCCCAGACGAAACTGGTTGCCAGATGACCCGCGAATCGGCATGGCACCCAACTCTTCAACCGCCTGAAACTGGCCTTGCACCCTGACCTGCACCACGTCGAGCGGCGTTTGCACAGCGCCCGACGCCTCCACCGCGTTTTGCTGACCGATTTGCGCAAGCACCTGGTTGAAATCAATACCCAGCTGCGCCAGGCGCTTCTGCGAGATTTCGATGAACACTTTTTCGTCTTGCACGCCAAACAATTCAACCTTTGACACATCAGGCACGCGCAGCAACTGTTGGCGCACACCGTCGGCCAGTGTTTTTACCTCGGCGTAGCTGAATCCGTCTGACTCCAGCGCATAGATCACGCCATACACATCACCAAAATCATCATTGAAAAACGGCCCCTGTACCCCTGCAGGCAGCGTGCCACGCATATCGCCAATTTTTTTTCGCACCGCATACCAGACCGCCGGTACTTCAGCGGCTTTTGAAGAGTCTTTGATCTGGAAAATAATCTGCGACTCACCCGGCTTTGAGTAGCTGCGAATCTTGTCGGCATACGGCACTTCTTGCAGTGTGCGCTCAAGCTTGTCGGTGACTTGCTCAGCCACTTGCTGTGCGGTTGCGCCAGGCCAGAATGTGCGCACCGCCATCACCCGAAAGGTAAATGGCGGGTCTTCGTCTTGTCCCAATTGAAAATAAGCAGCGGCCCCGAGTATGAGCAGTACGACCATCAGATAGCGCGTCAGCGCGGGGTGGTCGAGCGCCCACTTGGACAGATTGAATTTGGCAGGCGCAGCCGCAAAGGAGGGTTCTGGGGAAGACATTGGAAATTACTTGCCAGTTGGCGCAGAGGACGACGCTGTTGCTGGCGCAGCAGACACCGGCGTTTTCGCTATTAAATTAGGAGCTGATTGCGCCCTAGTTGATTCGTCAATTGGCACATTTCCCTTATAAATAGTGACCTTTTGACCCGCTGAAAGCACATGCACACCCGCGCTGACCACCAACATGCCCGGCTGCAGGCCAGCAGAAACCACCGCCTCATTGCCATCGGCCGTGGCGATTTGCACTTCTTGTGACTTGAGCGTCATGCTGGATTTGTCAAGCACCCAGACGGCACTGGCATTGCCTTGCTGGCGCAGCGCGCTGGTGGGCAATTTAATGACCTGCAGGCCTTGCGCACGCTCGCCTGAGAGTTCTACCGGCAGTACATACACCGTTGCACCGAGCGGCGGCGGTGGGGCCTCAGCGCCAAGCGCTACCTTCACGGGATAGGTGCGGGTGACCGGGTCGGCACTGGCAGATACCTCGCGCACCGTAGCTGGCACAACGGTTGATTGCGCCCAGCCCCTGACCTTCACCGGCTGGCCTGGTCTGAACGCAGCCACCTTGTCTTCGGGCACCGAAAACACCACGTCACGCAGGCCGTCCAGCGCGATGCGCACCACCGGCGCACCCGCGGCAACCACCTGGCCAGGCTCGGCTTCAACCGCAGTAATGACGCCCGCTGCACTGGCCGTCAGCACCGCATAGCTGGCCTGGTTGCCCTGCACGGCCAGCTGTGATCTGGCTTGCTCATACTGCGCTTGCGCTGCTTTGAATTGCGCCTCGCGCCGCTCAAGCTCAGCACCGCTGATGAAATTTTGCTCTTTCAATGCCGCAAATCGCTTGAAATCAGCGGCGGCCAAATCACGGTTGGTTGCAGCCGCGTTCAGCTGAGCGCGCGAAGCGTCTTGGGCCAGCTTGTAATCTTCGGGGTCAATTTGCGCCAGTATCTGCCCGGCTTTAACGCGCTGGCCCAATTCAGCCTGGCGCTTGATGATTTTGCCGCCCACCCGAAAGCTCAAACGCACTTCTGATTGCGCCCTCACTTCCCCTGCAAATTCATAGCCCGAGCCGAAGGGTGCCGCTGCCACCGTCATGATCTTTACAGCGCGAACTGGCTCAGGTGCTGGCTCTGGTTTGGAGCAAGCTGCCGCCAAAGCGGCAATTGCCAAAATGGAAAAAATGGATGTTTTCATACGGCGGCTCGGTTATTACCGATTCAAATCCCTCTGTTACTGACTGACCGGTTAGTAATTTATTTGAATATGGCAAACTTGTCAAGCGACAATCTGCACCATGTATGCGGAATCCCCACCAGCCAAACCAGGCGTCGATCATTACGAGAACTTCCCGGTGGCATCCATCCTGTGCCCGCCCGGTTTGCGCCCCGCAATTGCGGCAATTTATTGGTTTGCCCGCACCGCAGACGACCTGGCTGATGAGGGCGAAGCCGCACCACAAACGCGGCTGAATGACCTTGCCGATTACCGTGCAGACCTCGCAGCCTGCGCAGCCGGCAAGCCCACCAGCGCGCGCTGGGCTGGTGTTTTCAGGCCCTTGCAAAAGGGTATTGCCCAGCACGGTTTGCCAACGGATTTACTGACAGATCTGCTCAGCGCGTTTGAGCAGGACATCACCAAAACCCGCTACGCGAACCAGGCCGAGCTGCTGGATTATTGCCGCCGCTCGGCGAATCCGGTCGGGCGTTTGTTGCTGCATTTGTACGGGGTGGGCGACGAGCTTTCGCTGGCACAAAGCGACTGTATCTGCACAGCATTGCAACTGATCAATTTTTGGCAAGACCTGAGCGTTGATATAGCGCGTGACCGAATTTACCTCCCCGCCAATTGCGCTGCAGTGCACGGAGTAGACGAAGCTCAGCTGCTGGCCCGCAGCACCAACAGCAAAACGATCCGGCTCATAGCGGCGAATGTGTCATGGGCACAAACGCTGATGCTTCAAGGCGCGCCACTCACCAAAAAAATACCTGGCCGTGCCGGCTGGGAACTGCGCCTGGTCGTGCAGGGGGGCCTGCGCATCGCTGAAAAAATCGACAAACTTGGTTTTAACACCTTGACAACCCGCCCAAAAATTACCGCCTGGGACAAGCTGGTGATGGTGTGGCGAACGTTGTGGATGTGAGAAGAACCACCAGCAAGCGCATGCAACAATTACTGAAATGACCCCAGAGCAATACGTTCAGCAAAAAGCCGCATCATCGGGCAGCAGTTTTTACTATGCATTTTTGTTTTTGCCCAAAGAACGCCGGGCAGCAATTACTGCGTTTTATGCCTTTTGCAGAGAGATTGACGACGTGGTCGATGAGGTAATTGACCCTGGCGTGGCCCACACCAAGCTGGCGTGGTGGCAAGGCGAAGTGGCCAAAGCATTTGCTGGCGAGCCCACACACCCGGTGATGAAGGCACTGATGCCGCTAGCCAGCGCCTACCAGATCGAAGCGCGCCATTTGCTTGCCGTGATCGAAGGCTGCCAGATGGACCTGGCGCAAAACCGCTACCTTGACTACCCCACGCTGCAGCGGTATTGCCACCTGGTAGCAGGTATTGTGGGTGAGGTCGCGGCGCGTATTTTTGGCCAGACGCAAGACGCCACCACCGCGTATGCACACAAGCTGGGCCTGGCGTTTCAATTGACCAACATCATTCGTGATGTGGGGGAAGACGCGCAACGCGGCCGCATTTATCTGCCAATTTCAGAGCTGCAACAGTTCGACGTCAAAGCGCACGAAATTTTGAAGCGTGAATACTCTGAGCGGTTTACCAAGCTGATGGCGTTTCAAACCCAACGCGCGCTGGGGCTGTATGAAGAGGCGCTGTCGCTGCTACCTGCGGCGGACGCACGTTCACAAAAACCAGGCTTGATGATGGCCAGCATTTACCGCACGCTCCTTAAAGAAATCGCTGCGGACAATTATCAGGTGCTGCACCAGCGCAACAGCCTGACGCCGCTGCGCAAGTTTTATCTGGCGTGGAAAACCCAGGCCTTTGGCCGCATGGTTTGACCTACGCCGCATGAAAGTAGCCATCATTGGTGCAGGATGGGCGGGCTGCGCTGCTGCGGTTCATGCAACCCGTCTTGGGCACCAGGTCACGCTGTTTGAAGCCACGCGAATCGCCGGTGGCCGCGCAAAACGGGTGGATATTGACCACGGCAGCGCGCAATTGCGGCTGGACAACGGCCAGCATATTTTGATCGGTGCGTATTCTGAAACCCTCAAACTCATGGCCGATGTCGGTATCCATGAGGCTGATGCGCTGCTGCGAATCCCGCTGGCCATGCAGTTCCCGGACGGCAGTGGATTGAAGCTGGCGCACTTACCGGCGCCGCTCGACGCTGCGCTGGGCATACTGTCCGCGCGCGGCTGGTCTTTGCACGACAAGGCTTCGCTGCTGGTGACCGCCGCGCAATGGCAGCTGCGCAAATTTGTTTGCTCGCCGCAGATAACGGTTGCCAGTTTGTGCGCAAGGCTCACGCCGCAGGTTATGGCAACTTTGATTGAACCGCTTTGCGTGTCGGCGCTCAACACGCCGGCAGATCGGGCCAGCGGACAGGTGTTTTTGCGGGTGATGCGTGATGCCTTGTTTTCAGCCAGCGGCGGGTCCAACTTGCTGTTGCCGCGCGTCGACTTGAGCACTTTGCTGCCCGACGCCGCACTGGCGTGGCTGGCCAAAAACGGTGCAGAAGTTCGCTTGGGCAGCCGGGTTCACCACATCGCAAAAGGTGGCACGGGCTGGCTGGTGTCCATGACTCCAGGTGTATCCAGCCTGGACCCGCAACGTTTTGACGCAATTATTTTGGCCTGCCCTGCCCATGTCGCCGCCAAACTGATGCAGAGCAGCGCCCTGCCCTGTGCAGCCTGGCTGAACGCTGCGAACGACTTGACTTACGAAGCCATCACCACGGTGTACGCCTTCAGCAAAAGTGGTCCTCTCGCGCAGCCCATGTTGGCACTGCCCTCCAGCAGCACCTGCCCAGCCCAGTTTGTTTTTGACCGCAGCCAGTTGGGTGGCCCTGCCGGTTTGCTGGCGTTTGTGGTCAGTGCCAGTGCCGGCGACTCGGCAATGCTCGCAAGCCAGGTCGCTGCGCAGGCCGCCGCGCAGTTGGGTTTGCGAGACCTGGAAATTGTGCAAACCATCGTTGAAAAGCGCGCAACGTTTGCCTGCACGCCAGGACTGGTCAGACCACGCCAGACCATTACAGAGGGCCTGCTGGCGGCAGGCGACTATGTCGATGGCCCGTACCCGGCGACGCTGGAAGGCGCAGTACGCTCGGGTCTGCAGGCAGCATTGCTACTAAATTAATAGCTGCTTGCGCCCTATTTTATTGCGCCAGAGGCTCAAAAGGCTCCAAAAAAACCCCGTTTTGACTACGCAGCAACTTTTTCCGGCGAATCCAGGTGGTCGCACAGCTGGGTAAGGCTGGTCAAGGTGATGTGCGGCCGCACATCGTGCCGCCATGGCTCACCCGGTCGGTTCAGCCAGGCTGCTTGCATACCGGCATTGAGCGCGCCCAGCACGTCCAGCGCGGCGTCATCGCCAACATGCAAAATGCTCTGTACCGGCACGTCAACAGCGCCTGCAGCTGCATGAAAAATGCGTGCGTCTGGTTTGCCTACGCCAAATTCCTGGGCGCTGATACTGGCGCTGAAATATTTACCCAGCCCGATTCGCTGGATGTCAGCGTTGCCGTTGGACAACGCCACCACCGGGAAGCGCTGCGCCAAAAACTCTAGCGCCAGCAAAGCGTCGTCGTACAAAATCACCCGGTTTCTTTCCGCAAAAAACACATCAAACGCGGGTTCAGCCAACAGCGGGTCTTCTTTTGAGCGGTACAGCGCCAGGCGAATTGCCTCGCGCCTGACGGCGCTCAGGTTGTGTTTGAGTTCCGGCCGCGTGCGCAGCACATAGGCTCGAATTTCGTCCCGTGCAACCGGGTTGGCAAACAGGGCCGCAGCCATCGGGGCCTGTTCACCGAGCCAGTTTTCAAGTGCTTTTTCAGCCCGTTCGATGGCTGGCCACACCGGCCACAGCGTGTCGTCAAGGTCAAGAGTGATGGCTTTAACTATTTTTAAATCTAGCATGGCAAAGGCTTTTGGTACTGCGCGAGAATAACCCATGTCTTTTTCAAATGAGCCGACTTTCAAGCACGGCGCTGCCCCCACCGCAAAATCGACCACGGCCGTGTTGTACTGCAACCTTGGCACGCCTGACGAGCCCACTGCGCCCGCGTTACGCCGGTACCTGGCTGAGTTTTTAAGCGACCCGCGCGTGGTCGAAATCCCGCGCCTGCTCTGGCTGGTTATTTTGTACGGCATTATTTTGCAGATTCGGCCGAAAAAATCGGCTGCAAAATACGCAAGTATCTGGATGCCTGAAGGCTCGCCGCTCAAGGTATGGACTGAAAAGCAGGCCGCACTGCTGGGAGATGCGCTGTCCTCCAAAGGCCACCAGGTCGAAGTACGCTACGCCATGCGCTACGGCAACCCTTCGATCGCGTCGCAGCTTGACCAGCTCAAAGAGGCCGGCGTGAACCGGGTTTTGATTCTGCCTGCTTACCCACAGTTCAGCGCCACCACCACCGCCAGCGTGTGCGACGCGGTGTACACGTGGGCGGGCAAAGTGCGTCGCCTGCCGGAGTTCAGGTTTGTCAACCACTACCACGACGCGCCCGGCTACATCAACGCACTGGCCGCAAAGGTCAAGGCGCACTGGCAAGCCAACGGCCAAGCTGAAAAGCTCATCATGACCTTCCATGGCGTACCTGAGCGCACATTGCAATTGGGCGACCCTTACCACTGCGAATGCTACAAAACCGCGCGCTTGCTGGCTGAAAAGCTCGAACTCAGCAAAGACCGCTACCAGGTCACTTTTCAGTCCCGGTTCGGCAAGGCAAAGTGGCTGGAGCCGTACACCGAACCCACGCTGATCGCGCTGGCCGAAGGTGGCTTGAAAAGTGTTGACTTGATTTGTCCCGGTTTTACCGGCGACTGCCTGGAAACGCTGGAAGAAATTAACCTGGAAGCGCGCCACGCGTTTATCGATGCTGGCGGCGAGAAATTTGCCTACATCGACTGTTTGAATGACAGCCCGGTATGGATCAACGCATTGGCAGGCATAGCCGCGCAGCATTTACAAGGCTGGGACACCCAGGTCGCAGCTGACCCAAAAGCGCTGGCCGAGTCAAAAGCAGCAGCACTGGCGCTTGGCGCGAAACAATAGCTGTGAGCAACACGTTCAGGCAAGTTGCCGCTTGCGTGAATACGCCTTGGCCACACGCGGCAACACCAGCACTGCCAACACAACCATGATCAATATCAAAGACACCGGGCGTTGAACAAACACCAGCGCACTGCCCTCGCCTATTGACATCGCATTGCGCAATTGCGCTTCTGCCAGCGGCCCCAAAATCATGCCAACAATTACCGGTGCGGTCGGAAAGTCAAAGCGCCGCATCACCACACCCAACACGCCAATTGCGTAAAGCAAAAACAAATCGAACGCGCTTTGCCGCATTCCGTACACCCCGACAGTTGCAAATATCAAAATGCCTGCGTACAGATACGGCTTGGGAATTTTGAGCAGCTTCACCCACAGCCCCACCAGCGGCAAATTAAGCACCAGCAACATCACGTTGCCGATATACAAAGAAGCAATCAGCGCCCACACCAGGCTGGACGAAGACGTAAAAAGTTGCGGCCCAGGCTGAATGCCATAGTTTTGAAATGCACCCAGCAAAATAGCGGTGGTGTTGGATGTGGGAATACCCAGCGTAAGCAGTGGAATCATGGCGGCAGTAACCGTTGCATTGTTCGCGGCCTCCGGCCCGGCCACGCCTTCAATCGCGCCCTGCGTTCCAAATTCGGTGTTGTCTTTGGCCAGCTTTTTCTCAGTTGCGTAGCTTAAAAATGTCGGAATTTCAGTGCCGCCAGCCGGTATGCAACCAAAAGGCACACCAATGGCCGTACCGCGCAGCCACGCAGGCCACGAGCGACGCCAGTCTTTGCCGGTCATGTAGACCTTACTGAGCCTGTTTTGCGAATCAACCACCCGGCCCTCGTACAGCACCGCATGCAGCGCCTCGGCCACGGCAAACAAGCCCACAGCCACCAGCACAATTTCAATACCATCAAGCAGTTCTGGCACGCCGCCTGTGTAGCGCGCCTGCGCAGAAATCTGGTCCAGCCCTACCAAGCCCGCTGCCAGGCCAATAAAGAGCGCCGTCAACCCGCGCAGCGTGCTTTTACCCAGTACCGCGCTCACAGTGGTGAACGCCAGCACCATCAGCATGAAGTATTCAGGCGGCCCCAGTTTTACCGCCAGCTCCGCCACGATGGGCGCAAAAAGTGTGACCAATACAGTGGCAATCGTGCCCGCCACAAATGAGCCTATGGCAGCAGTGGCCAATGCAGCACCAGCGCGGCCGCTCTTGGCCATTTTGTTGCCTTCCATGGCTGTGACCATGCTCGCGGTTTCACCTGGCGTGTTGAGCAAAATCGAGGTGGTGGAGCCGCCGTACATGGCGCCGTAGTAAATACCGGCGAAAAAAATCATGGATGCTGTGGCTTCGACCTTGACCGTAATCGGCAACAACATGGCTACCGCCACTGCAGGGCCAATGCCTGGCAACACGCCCACAGCAGTGCCCAAAGCGCAACCCACAAAGCACCACAGCAAATTAACAGGCGTAGCGGCGGTTGCAAAACCCTGCAGCAGCAGATTAAGGACGTCCACTTACAACCACCCTGTTTTGGTCAGCCCGGGCAAGTTGATTGCCAAAAACTTGGTGAACATCCAGTACACCGGCGCCGCGATGGCAAGGCCGATGAGCGCATCTTTGAACAAAGCCAGTGGCTGCATAACACTTTTACCCATAGAACCGCGCAGGCCCTGCACGGCAAATACAAAGCACAGCGTACAGCTCAAAATAAAACCGATGGTGGTGATCAACGCAGCGTTAAGCAGCAAGCCGCTAGAGACCCACGCAAAGCCTGACCAATACGGCTGCGCGCCGTCAGCTTCGTCCATGGCCCGAAAGCCGCCGGTGCGCGCTTCGCGCACCATTAGCGCACCGCACACCACCAGCGCAACCGACACCAGCCAGGGTAGAAAATTTGGGCCCACCCCTCCGTAGCCGGCGGCTGACGGAATAGTGACTGCGCCTGCGGCCAGGCCGAGTCCGATGAGCAGAACTCCGGAGCCGACGATGGTTTGGAGCGTTGCGGCGTTTTGTTGTGTCATCTTCTCACCCACTTTGAATGACTTGAACAGAGGCGCGTCTGAAAATTGATTTTTTCGGGATGAAGGGCAAGGCGCGTGGCGCGGAGCAACCGGAATGTACTTAAGTACATGAGGATTGCGAGCACCATCGAATGCCACGTGTTCGCTGACGCTTAGTGCCGCAATTCGCCCGAAAAAACAATTTACAGATGCAGCCTAGACCATGCCCGACTTGACCATGGTGGCCCGCAAGCTGGCGAAGTCATCGTCGACGAATTTCTCAAACGCCGGTCCGGTCAACACCGCGGCTGTCCAGTTGTTTTTCTCGGATGCTTCCATCCAGGCTTTTGATTTCGTCGCCTTAATGACAAGGTCGGTCAAGTCTTTGCGCTGCGCTGGGGTGATGCCTGGCCCGCCATACACACCGCGCCAGTTGCCAATCACCACATTGATGCCCTGCTCCTTGAGCGTAGGCACTGCCACGCCTTTGAGGCGCGTATCAGCAGTCACAGCCAGCGCTTTCATTTTGCCGCTGTTGATGTACTCGGCAAACTCGCTGTAGCCGCTGCCGCCCAGCGTGACGTTGCCGCCCAAAATAGCCGCTGTTGCTTCACCACCGCCCCGGAAAGCGACGTAGTTGATTTTCGATGGGTCAACGCCGACTTCGCGTGCAATCATGGCAGCCGCAATGTGCTCAGTGGAGCCGCGCGAACCGCCACCCCACTTCACGCTGCCAGGGTCTTTTTTAAGCTGCGCAATCACCTCGGCCATGTTTTTAAATGGTGAGTTTGCGGGCAGCACAAACACGTTGTATTCACTCGTCAAGCGGGCAATCGGGGTGGCCTGGCTCAGGCTGACTGGGGGCTTGCCGGTAATGATGCCGCCCAGCATGACAGCGCCCATCACCATCAGCGCGTTGCCGTCGGCCTTGCTGCCATTAACGAACTGCGCCAGGCCCAGTGCACCGGCTGCGCCGCCTTTGTTTTCAAACGTCACCGTGTCTGCAGCGCCAGACTCTTGCAGCGCTTTACCCAGCGCACGCCCGGTGGTGTCCCAGCCACCGCCCGGATTGGCAGGAATCATCATTTTGATATTGGCGGCAGCCAGTGCTGACAGCGGCAATGCGCTACCAGCGGCCAGTGCGGCGATGGATTTGATAAAAGTACTGCGGCGCATAAAGAGCTCCTTGGTGGGTTTGCCAAAATGGCGAATGGTCTACCCTGCATGATGCATTGGCTTGCTGTCAATTGGCTGTCCTGTTCATTGGGGAAAACGCGTTAGGGTTTACCACCAGAAGCGCGCCACGTCATCCCGTCGGGCCAGGCCCAGAACGGCAATCAGGCAGGCTGCAGACCAGGGAAAATGCTAACGTTCCGGACATGAAAAAGTGGGCTCAATGAAACTATTGCTGGTTGAAGACGACGCCGCCATGCGCGCCACGCTAGCCCGCACGCTCAGTCGCCGTGGCTTTCAGATTGAGGCCGTCGGCGACGGCCTGCTGGCGCTTGAAAAATGGCGGGCGATGGCGTTTGATGTGGTTCTGCTCGACCTGACTCTGCCGGGGCTTGATGGCCTGCAGGTGCTGGCACAGGGCAGACAAGCCGGCTTGACCACGCCAGTGCTGATTGCAACTGCGCGGGGCACCGTGGGCGACCGCATCATGGGCCTGAACCTGGGCGCTGACGACTACCTCCCCAAGCCGTTTGACCTGGACGAGCTGGAAGCACGCCTTCGGGCATTGGTGCGCAGACGGCTAACGCAGAACAACGATTTTAAAGACACAGGCATCGCAGCCGACGTAGAGCTAGGCGCCTTGCGCTATGAAAAAACCAGTGGCGCCATCTACCAAGGCGGCAAGCCGATGGAGCTGACCCCGCGAGAGCTGGCGCTGCTGCAAGCCCTCATGCTCAGGCCCGGCCACGCGGTGGCCAAAGAAAAGCTGTTTGGTCTGGTCTTCCCCGACCACGCCGATGTGCACTATGAAGCGATTGAAGTGGTGGTCTACCGGTTAAGAAAAAAACTGCTGGAATGCGGCGTCACGCTGATGACATTGCGCGGGCTGGGCTACCTGATCAAGGCTAACCCATGAATGCCAGCTTGCGGCCGCGCTCGCTTCGCACTTACCTGCTACTGGGTATTTTGTTACCCGTATTTTTGGTGATTAGCGTCAACACCTACAGCCTGTACAACCAGGCGCTGGATGCGATCAATACCGCCTATGACCGCACGCTGCTGGCGTCAACCAAATCCATTGGCGAGCAACTTGACGTTGCGGGTTACGACGATCAATCAAAGTTGCGCGTTGCCCTGCCCTATGCAGCGCTTGAAGCGTTTGAGGCCGATAACCAAAGCCGGCTTTACTACCGCGTGTCCAGCCTGAATGGCACGCTGGTGTCAGGCTTTGAGGAGCTGCCATTTTGGCGCGGCAGCATTGCTGACAAGCCGCCCTATGCCGCGCTGGTTGACTTTTATGACGACACTTTTGCCGGAGACGCAGTGCGCGTTGCAGTGCTGCTGCAACCAGTGGTCAGCGCCAACGGCCGCGCCATGGCAGTCATACAGGTTGCTGAAACGCTGCAGCTGCGCCAGTCGCTCGCGCAAAAAGTACTGTTTGACACCTTGTGGCGCCAAGCTCTTTTGCTTCTGGTCATAGGCCTGGTCGTGGTGGTGGTGGTGAATTGGGCCACGCGGCCAGTGCGCAGCTTGAGCAGGCAGTTGCAATCGCGCGCGGAGGGAGACCTGCACCCAATCAGCGCAACGAACGCCCCAGGCGAGCTGGTGCCACTGATCGACGCCACCAACGCCGTGATGGCCCGGCTGCAGGCGCTGCTTGACCACCAAAAACGCTTTGTACGAGATGCCGCACACCAACTGCGCACGCCCCTTGCCGTACTGAAAGTGCAAGTGCAGTCGGCCATGCGAGGCGACATCGCACCCAAAAACGCATTGCTGGACATCAACCAAACCGTTGACCGCGCGACGCAGGTGGCTAACCAGATGTTGTCTTTGGCCAAGGTAGAGCAACTGCGCCAGCAGGCCGATGCCCACCCACTGGACCTGGCAAGCGTTGTGCGCGCTGTTGCGCTGGATGTGTCGCCGTTGATTGCTGAAAAGAACCTTGATTTTTCAATTGAAACCACTCCCGCACTTATCGCTGCGCACGAATGGATGCTGGCCGAGCTCTCACGCAATTTGCTGCACAACGCGATCAAAAACACTCCGCCATCAGGCAGCCTGGCAGTGCGTATAGTGCGAGACGCCACGCATGTTGCGCTGACGCTGGACGACAGCGGGCCCGGTATTACAAGCGAATTGTCAAGGCGCTTGTTTCAACCCTTTTCAGCTGGCAACACAGAGCGCGGATCAGGTTTGGGTCTGACCATCTGCAGCGAAATTACCAATGCACTGGGCGGCACCATTTCGCTTGAAAACAAGCTGCAGCACGGCACGGTAGTGGGCTTGAGTGCCACAGTGCGCCTGCCAGTTACCAATTGAGTTCAAAATATATTTCAATGGAAAAACTCCGCATCGACAAATGGCTCTGGGCCGCGCGCTTTTACAAAACCCGAACCCTGGCCGCAGAAGAAATTGAAAAAGGCCGGGTGACCGTCAACCAGCTTGATGTGAAACCCGCGCGCGAAGTCAAAGCCGGGGACACCATCACGCTGCGCCAAGGGGTGGTCACGCGCACCTTGACAGTGCTTGGCGTTAGCAACCAGCGCGGCGGCGCGCCAGCGGCGCAGTTGCTGTATGAAGAAACGCAGGAAAGCATTGCGCTGCGCGGCCAACTTGCAGAGCAGCGGCGTATCCATCAAGAGCCAGCCGCCGCCCTGGAGCACGGCCGCCCCACAAAGCGTGACCGGCGTGACATCGACAAGGCGAGCGGTAAGGGCAAGGGCAATGACAAGGGCTGGGACAGCCGCTGGAGCGCATCAGCGGACTGATACGCCAGCGCAGTTGCTATCTAATCAGGAGCTGCTTGCGCCCGCATTTATTGCGCTACAGCCCTAAAACACTTAAACTTTGAGGTGAAAAGCACTGGAATTTTCTTCGGAGTCTACGCTAACTCAATGCACGCTGTAGGCACGCTCTGCCAGCTTTTGCGCCAGCAGCGCAGCCGGGTCAATCAGCCGCACATCCGGCAGGCTTTCCATGCTGCTATCGACGCCCAATCCTCCAAAGGCCAGAGGAATTTCCGTGCAGCCCAACACCAGCGTTTTAAGGCCATGGCGCCGCGCCAAGGCCTTTGCTACCTCAGAAAACGCCGCATGTGCCAGCGCCAGGTCGCCCACCTTCACACCACTGTAAATACCGCGCATTAACAGCGCCCGCTCAGCCGCAGCAGGCACGTGGCACTGCACCCCAGCCAACGCAAACGCCTCGCTATACAACCCTGCGCTGTACGTGCCTTCAGTTGCCAGCAGCCCGACATCGCGCACGCCCAGGCTTGCCACGCAGGTTGCTACCTCACGCGCCACGTGCAGCACCTCAAGCTGCGGAAACCGGTCTTGCAATGCGCCATGCCAAACATGTGCGGTGTTGCAAGCTACGGCAACGGTGGTGGCACCCAGCGCGGCAAGCTTGCCGAGTGCCTGCAGCATGGGCTCTAGCGGCTGATGTGCACCAAAACCAGGGGCGCCCAACGCGTTGCTGCGGTCTGGTACGGGCACTTGCGCCAGCCAATGCTCCGGGTACGCCTGGTCAGACACCGCTATGCCGCGCCCACGCATGTGCTCTGCGCAGGCCGACACAAACAAGCGCGCAAAATCAGCGCCTGCTGCTGGCCCCATGCCGCCCAAAATGCCGACGGTGCGAGTTGCGTTCATGGGGCTCTGGCTACCAATAAATGTTCGGTTTACAGCGCTGGCTTGTCGGTTGGCGCTTTCAATATCGCTTTGAGTTCAGGCGACATCGGCAAAGCCAGGTTCACGCCCTTTGGCACGATTGGCGACTCAAACCACTTGGTGTACAGCTTGGCAAATTCACCGGACTTCATCATGCGGTTAATCGTGCCGTCAACCAGTGCTTTAAATTCTGGGTCGTCCTTGCGCACCATGCAGGCGTAGGGCTCGACTTGCAGTGAGTCGCCCACCACTTCAAGCGATGCCGGGTTCTTGGAGTTGGCACGCAGGCCAAACAGCAAAATATCGTCCATGGCAAACGCCACTGCCCGGTCGCTTTCCACCAGCAGTAGTGAGTCGTCATGGTCTTTGCCCAAAATCAGTTGCATGTCGAGATTTTTGTCGGCGTTGTACTTGCGAATCACCTGTGCGTTCGTCGTCCCGGTGGTGCTGGCAACGGTTTTTTTGGCAAGGTCGGCGTAGTTTTTAATGCCCGATGTCTTTTTGGTCAGCAAACGCGTGCCGGTGTAGAACATGTTGGTGCTGAATGTGACGTCTTTTGCACGGGTGGAGTTGTTGGTGGTAGAGCCGCACTCCAGGTCGTACGTGCCGTTAACCAGCAGCGGAATACGGTTTTGCGACGTGACGGGCATGTAGGCAATTTGCAGGTCAGGCTTTTTGATTTTCTTGCGCACGTCGTCAATGATGGCTTCGGTCAGCTCAACTGAAAAACCCACCGCTTTGGTTGAGCCAATCAGGTAGCTGAAAGGCACCGATGCCTCGCGGTAAGACACAGTAATTTTGTTGCCATCGGCAATTTTTTTCAGCGTTTGCGCATTGGCACTTAGCGAGGTGGCAGCCAAGCCTGCGCCAAGCAAAGCGGCAGTCATCAAGGTCGAAAGTTTCATGGGAATCCTTTGAAATGTAGTGAAGAAGTCTGCAGTGACTCGCAACTTCAGTGTATGAAGTTTGTGCCAGTCGGGCTATTTATTTTCATGGCAAACCCATGACAAAAAGTCATGACATTCCCGCAGCGGGGTTTAAGCCATAACGCCAAGGCATGGGTTGCGCTGAATCAGCATTGTTCAAATACAGCAGCAATTTGTAAAGTTTGATTTTTTATCAACGGAAATTGCAATGCATGTGTGTGTTTTAGGCGCGGGTATTGTTGGCTTGGCAACAGCGTATGAGCTCAACCGTGCGGGCCATGACGTGACTGTGATCGACCGCGCCCAGCCCGGCAGCGGTGCCAGTGGCGGCAACGGCGCGCAGCTTAGCTACAGCTATGTGCAGCCGCTGGCTGACCCCAGCATTTGGGCGCAGTTGCCCAAGCTGCTTTTGTCGCCCAACTCGCCGCTCAAAATCAGGCCGCAGCTTGACCTGCACCAGTGGCGCTGGGGACTGCAGTTTTTAGCCGCTTGCAATGCGCGCACGTCGCGCAACACCACTATTGCCTTGTTTGAGTTGGCGCTTAAAAGCCGCCGGGGCTTTGACGCGATGCTGGCCAAAGAACAACTGGCGGTTGATTTTTCAAATACGGGCAAGCTGGTGCTGTTTTCAAACCCGCAATCCTTTGCCGCTGCGCAAAAGCAAATGCTGATGCAGCGCGAGCTGGGCAGCGCGCAAGAGGCCGTGAATGCCGAACGCTGCATTGAAGTCGAGCCCGCGCTTGCCAGCTACCGTCCCAACATCAGCGGCGCAATTTACACACCCAGCGAATGCGCCGCCGATTGCCAGAAGGCTTGCGACGGCTTGGTTGCTTTGTTAACTCTGCGTGGCGTTCTTTTTTTACTCAATACGCCGGTTGAGAAAATTCAAACTCAAGCGGGTTCGGTTGTTGCCATCAAAACAACGCGTGGCGCGATTGAAGCCGACCAGTACGTGATGGCATTGGGCGCGGCGTCTGCCCCCATGGCGCGCCAGTTGGGTGTGTACTTGCCGATTTATCCGCTCAAGGGTTACAGCATCACCGTAGACGTCGATAGCCAGAGCGATGCACCCCGCGTCAGCGTGACTGACAGCGCCCGCAAAGTGGTGTTTGCCCGCATCGGCTCGCGCTTGCGGGTAGCGGGCATGGCCGAGCTAGCTGGGTATGAGACAAGGGTAGTGCCCAAGCAAATCGAATCGCTCAAGGCGTCGACTAAAGCACTGTTTCCGCATTGCAGCCAATTCACTGAGCTGCACGCCTGGGCCGGCCTGCGACCCGCCACGCCCACCGCCCTGCCGCTGATTGGCAAGCACCCCCAAGGCCCAAGCAACTTGATGTTTAACGTCGGCCACGGGGCGCTGGGTTTTACGCTGGCGTTTGGCTCGGCTGCGCGAGTGGCAGAAATGCTTGAAAACGCCTAGAACAGCCGTTTTTCGGCATGTTTTATGCCGTTAGCCCAACAAATACGGGCGCATGCAGCTATATGTTTTATAGCGACATAATCTGAGCCTTGACTCGCAACGCCTGCTCAAAACACTTCACAAACGCCCGCACCGCGACTGAGCCGGGCTTGCCTGCTGGCAGCAGCGCTTTGATGGGAACGGGTATCAGCGGCTCAAGTTCCAGCACATCAACCCGGCTTAAATCGGCAGATGCCGCCGTGCAGGTGTCGACCAACGCGATGCCCAAACCGTGGTGCGCCAACGCCAAAGCAGAATGATAAGTTTGCACGGTGATGTTGAACTGCAGGCCCACACCCGCCTCCCGAATCGCTTGGCTTAGTACCCGGCCCATCGGGTCTTGCGCGTCCAGGCCAATCACGGGCTTGCCCAACTTGCCCAGCTCAGCCAGCGTGATGCGGCCGCGCTTTACAAACCGCGCCGCCAGCATGCCGGTTGGCGCAATGCACACCATGCGGCCGTCGGCCAGGTGTTCTTGCGCCAGCGCTGAATGAACGGCAGGGCTGAACAAAAAACCCACATCGGCTTCTTGCAGCACCAGCGCCGCCACAATTTGCGGCGAATGCAGCGCCTTGATGGTGATGGCAACGTCGGGGTGCTTGACACGAAACAACTTAATCGCATGCGGCAACACCTCATAGCTGAGCGCCAGCACCGTCAACACCGTGAGTTCCTTGGCGGTGTCGCCTGCCTTCAAATTGGCGGCCAGGCGCTGTACGTCGTCTAGCTGGGCGAACAACTGCTCGATGTGCGGGTACAGCGTGAGCGCTTCAGAAGTAGGCAGCAGCCGCCCTTTGGCGCGCTGAAAAAGCGGGAACCCTAATTGCAATTCAGCATGCTGCAAGATGCGGCTGACTGCCGGTTGCGTGACGCTAATCAGCCGCGCCGCGCCACTGACACTGCCGGTCAGCATGACGGCGTTGAAGACTTCGATGTGGCGCAGGCGCATGGCGTGGACTTTAGCGTGTGACTAAAACGCTATCTATTTTATAGCCGCTCGCGCCCGTATTAATTCGGCTAGCGCCATTTTTTATGCCTGAAACGGCACATAAACACACTCTATTGCTGAATTCATTCATCACTGCGCAAACCCTTGCTTCGACTGGACTTAACGTCTGATCGCAAACTTTTTCCCTCCAGGCGCCGCTGCTTCGCGCCGTAACTGGGCTTGGTGGGGCGTCGAGCTTTGGGCGGTGTGGCCACACTGTCAATGACTTCTTGCAGCCGGGCGAGCGCATCGCTGCGGTTCATTTCCTGCGTGCGGTGCTGCTGAGCCTTTAAGACCAATACGCCTGCTTCGGTAATGCGGCTGTCGTTCAGCGCGAACAAACGTTCTTTCACATCATCAGGCAAAGACGACGCGGCAATGTCAAACCGCAAATGAATGGCACTGGATACTTTGTTGACGTTTTGCCCACCCGCGCCCTGCGCACGAATGGCGGTGCACTCGACTTCGCGTTCGTCTACCGGGTACTTCGGCGCGGTGGCCATGTGCCGACTTCTTTTTAAACCATGCCGACAAGTGCAGCCAAACCAGCTATTGCCAGCGCGTAGCCCTTCACGCCAAAGCCGGCCATCACGCCCTTTGCCGCAGGTGACAAATACGAGTGGTGGCGAAACGCCTCACGCGCGTGGACGTTGCTGATGTGCAGCTCGATCACGGTGACGCCTGCACCTTTGATAGCGTCGTGCAGCGCCACGCTGGTGTGCGTGTACGCCCCAGCATTGAACACGACGCCTGCCAGCGCGCCCGCAGCCTGAGCGCGTCCGGCTTCTTGAATCGCATCGACCAGCACGCCTTCATGGTTGCTTTGGCGAAAGTCGAGCTTGAAGCCATGCTTGGCGGCTTCAAGAGCGCAAAGCGCTTCCACGTCAGCTAGAGTTTGCGAGCCGTACACAGAGGGCTCGCGCGTGCCGAGCAAATTCAGGTTGGGGCCGTTTAAAACGAGGATGGTTTTCATGGTGCGGGTTCTAAAAAGTAGAAACTCGTTATCGATAAAAAGTTGTTTTTATAGCTTCTTGCGCCCGTATTTATTGGGCTACTGGTGAATTTCATAAGAATTATGAGGCTCAGCGCTGGCGCATGATGTCTGGCGTGCTGACCACCACATCAGCGTTTTGCGCGCGTTGGCGCAGCGCGTGCTCCATCACTACCAGGGCCAGCAGCGCCTCGGCAATGGGTGCAGCGCGTATGCCAACGCAGGGGTCATGGCGGCCTTTGGTCACCACTTCAGCCGGGTTGCCTGATGTGTCGATGGACTGCCTTGGCGAAATAATCGAGCTGGTCGGTTTAATCGCAATCGACACTTCAAGGTCTTGCCCCGTGCTGATGCCGCCCAGCGTGCCGCCTGCGTTGTTTGACATAAATCCGCCTGGTGCCAAACCATCGCCATGGGTTGTGCCGCGCTGTGTAACACTGGCAAAACCTGCGCCAATTTCAACGCCTTTTACGGCATTAATGCCCATCATCGCGTAAGCAATATCGGCGTCCAGTTTGTCATAAATAGGCTCTCCCAAACCTACCGGCACGCCGCTGGCCACCACGCGAATCCGCGCGCCGCAAGAGTCGCCGTCCTTGCGAAGCGCGTCCATGTACGCCTCCAGTTTCGACACATCAGCCACGGGTGCAAAAAACGGGTTGTTGGCCACGTGCTCCCATGATTCAAAGGCAATCACCTCGTCGCCAATTTGCGTCATGCAGCCCTTGAAAGTGGTGCCGTACTTGGCCAGCAACCACTTTTTGGCAACTGCACCGGCGGCTACGGTGGGCGCAGTCAGTCGTGCAGAAGACCGGCCGCCGCCGCGCGGGTCACGCATGCCGTACTTGTGCAGGTAAGCGTAGTCGGCATGGCCGGGCCGGAAGGTCTCCAGAATGTTGCCGTAGTCTTTGCTGCGCTGATCGGTGTTTTTTATCAACAGGCAAATTGGCGTGCCTGTGGTTTTGCCTTGGTACACGCCCGACAAAATTTCAACTGAATCTGGCTCATTGCGCTGGGTAACGTGGCGGCTGGTGCCGGGCCGGCGGCGGTCAAGGTCGGCTTGAATGTCCGCCTCACACAAGTTCATGCCCGGCGGGCAGCCGTCAATCACGCAGCCAATGGCCGGGCCGTGGGATTCACCGAAGTTGGTGACTGCGAATAAATTGCCGAAGGTGTTGCCGCTCATGATTTGCTTGCTGATTTAAATGTGAATTTTTTGGTTTGGGGTGTCAGACGCCAGACGGTTCAAAAACATCTTGCAGCGTGCGAAGTGTTTTTGTCAGGGTTGCTTTTTGAATCGAACCGACTTTTTTTACCAGCCTCGTCTTGTCAATAGTACGAATCTGATCAAGCAGCAAGAGACCAGTTTTACCCTGAAACGTCACGGAAACTCGAAACCCCGCTGGACGAGAGGCGGTAGTCATTGGGGCAACGATGACCGTACGCAAGTAATCGTTCATCTCAAGGGGAGAAATCACAAGACAAGGACGTGTTTTTTGTATTTCACTGCCAACGGTAGGATCAAGCGCTGCAAGCCATACGTCGCCAGTTTTGACTTCGATAGAGCTCACCAAACCAGTTCCGAGTCACCTTCATTACTGAACTCCGGCCAAACCAGCTTGTCGTCACTCGCCAACGCAATGCGCTCGCTGTCTTTCGCCCAACCTTCACGTGGGTTGCGCTTGATGGGGCGGATTTCAATTACGCCGTTTTTAACCTGCATATCGGCGGCGTCTTCAAACCCGACTTGAATCAAAAACGGTTTTGGTATCAAAACCCCCAGTGAATTGCCCATTTTTCGGATAGCGACTTGCATGATGTTCGTCC
>JANNCT010000040.1:0-13096 GCA_031386895.1 Polaromonas sp. | reverse complement strand
CGCCCCGGCCACGCCCGCGCGCTCGGCGTTGCGCTCGGCAAAGTCAACCATCCGAAACGCAACATCGCTGCCGAAAACTTCGGCGGTCGGGTCGGCAATTGCGGCATCTGCCTGGTCCAGCAAACCGTCCCACACGTGCGG
Organism: Polaromonas sp.; assembly: GCA_031386895.1. Classification (GTDB taxonomy): domain Bacteria; phylum Pseudomonadota; class Gammaproteobacteria; order Burkholderiales; family Burkholderiaceae_C; genus Polaromonas. Next base: position 12,955 of record JANNCT010000040.1, on the reverse strand, counting down.
CTGGAACGGAACGTATTTTTGAAACGCGAATTTGCGCGTGATACCCGGCGCGATGTTGCAGGCAATTTGCGCGGCCTCAATCGCAATCGTGCCCGAGCCGCAGCACGGGTCGTACAGCGGCACGCCCTGCTTGCACAGCCCGGCCTCGCCTGACCAGCCGCTGGCGGCAAGCATGGCGGCGGCCAGTGTTTCTTTCAGTGGCGCATCGCCTACGTCTTCACGCCAGCCGCGTTTGAACAGCGGCTCACCCGAGGTGTCGATGTAAACCGTGACGGTATCTACCGTCAGGTGCACGTACACGCGTACGTCAGGCCAGCGCGTGTCAACATCCGGGCGCACGTCGAACTTGTCTCTGAAACGGTCGGCAATTGCGTCCTTGATTTTCAGCGCGGCGAAGTTCAGGCTGGTCAAAGGGCTGTGTTGTGCAGTGATTTCCACCTTGAAGGTTTGCTTGGGCGTAAACCACACCTCCCATGCCACATTGGCGGCTGCGTTGTACAAATCCTGCTCGCTGCGGTACTGGTGGTGCGCCAGCTCAATGAGCACGCGCTGCGCCAGGCGGCTGTGTAAATTAAGCTGCAGCGCTTCACGCCACGAGCCCTGCAGCTGTACGCCAGCGCGCCATGCTTTGGGCGCGGTGCCAGTGATGCCCTGCACCTCAGTGGCCAGCAGCGCCTCAACGCCAGCGGCGCAAGGTAGAAATAGTTGTAGTTGGTTCATAAAGTCTTGCGCAAGTTTGCTGGGGCGATTCTTAGAGCCTCCCGGTATTTGGCCACGGTGCGGCGCGCGCATTCAATGCCTTGCTCTTTGAGCATCAATGAAATCTGGTTGTCGCTCAGCGGCTTGTCTGCGCTTTCAATCGCCACAAATTGCTTGATCAATGCGCGCACTGCTGTGCTCGATGCGTTGCCACCCGTTTCAGTGCCGAGGGCCGAGCCAAAAAAGTATTTCAGTTCAAACGTGCCGAACGGCGTGTTCATGTACTTGGCGGTTGTAACGCGGGAAATGGTGGATTCGTGCAGGCCCAGTTCGTCTGCAATTTCACGCAATACCAGCGGGCGCATGGCCAGCTCACCGTGGGTGAAGAAGTTTTTTTGCCGCTCCACGATGGCCGTGCTCACCCGCAAAATCGTGTCAAACCGCTGCTGGATATTTTTAATAAACCAGCGCGCTTCTTGCAGCCGCTGCTGCAGCGCCTGGCCACCCGCACCCTTGTTTTGCCGTACCGCGTTGGCGTAGATGTCCTGCACTTTCAGGCGTGGCATCACGTCGCTGTTCAGCGTAACTTTGAAGACCCGGCCAACTTTCACCACGATCACATCCGGTATCACCACGTTGCGCTCTACGTTTACAAAGCGCCTGCCGGGTTTGGGGTCCAGCCTGCCAATCAGGCCAATCGCGCTTTTAATATCAGCCTCAGCAAAGCCGCACAGCTGGGCCAGGCGCTTAAAGTCGCGTTTTGCAAGCAGCTCCATCGGTTGCTGGCACATCGCCAAGGCCGCTTGAGTTTGCGGGTTGTTGTCAAAGTCACGCAGTTGCAGGCTCAGGCATTCGGCCAGATTGCGTGCACCCACCCCGGCTGGCGTCATGTGGTGCAGAAGCTTGAGCACAATGCCGAATTGCTGCGTCAGCTCTTCGGTTTGCGCCATGTCGCCGCTCGCCAGGCCAGCCGCCAGGTCGTTCAAGCTGTCTTCCAGGTAGCCGTCATCGGTCAGTGACTCAATCAGGAAATGCAGTGCCGCACGGTCAAGCGCAGACAGGCGCAGGCCCAATGCCTGGCGATGCAAATGGTCTTGCAGCGACTCATGCGCACCGACCAGGTCAGATGCTTCTGCGTCGCTGTCGTCCAGGTTGTTTTTGCGGGGTGCGGCGTCGTTGCCCCACTCGCCATCGTCAGGCGCTGACTCAACCGAGCCGTCGCCTTCCCAGCTCTCCTCGAGCGTTGCCTCGGTGCTGGACTCTTGGGTCGATTCGGTGCTTGAATCAGAGTCTTTTGATGCTGTAGCGCCCGCATCAATAGCGCCAGCAGCTATAAAATCAGGAGTAGCATCGACTGGCTCTGACGCTGCTGGTGCATCAGCCACTTCCAGGCCAAACTCTTCGCGCTCGGCGGCGTCTTCATTGACTTCAAGAAAAGGGTTTTCGTCAAGCATCTGCTCAACTTCTTGGCTCAGCTCCAGCGTGGACAACTGCAGCAAACGAATCGACTGCTGCAGCTGCGGCGTAAGCGCCAGATGCTGCGAGACGCGTAACGAAAGGCCCTGTTTCATTTAGCCCACCGTTAAACGCACAAAGCAGTGGGCGTGTCTGTCCAAGCCGGGGCCGCGGAACTGGCTACGCCAGACTGCAGGCGCAGCCCCCGGCGTGGGGTTGGAGTTACGCGCAGTGAGCGACGGAGGGGGGAGCATGTTTCGACGGCGGGGGTGGGCTACAGTTCACATTCTGAAGTGTTCGCCCAGGTAAACCCGGCGCACTTCGGCGTTGTCCACAATCTGCGCAGGCGTTCCTTCAGCCAGCACGTTGCCGTCACTGATGATGTACGCATGGTCGCAAATGCCCAGCGTTTCACGCACGTTGTGGTCGGTGATCAGCACGCCAATACCGCGCGACTTTAAAAATCCGATGATGCGCTGGATCTCAATCACGGCAATCGGGTCAATGCCAGCAAACGGCTCGTCCAGCAAGATAAAGCGCGGCTGTGTGGCCAAGGCGCGCGCAATTTCTACCCGCCGCCGCTCGCCGCCCGACAAAGCCAGACTGGGCGAGTCGCGCAGGTGGTCCACCCGAAGGTCTTTGAGCAGTGCGTCGAGCCGTTCGGCAATCACGGCCTTGCTCAGCGGCTTGCCCGCTTCGTCGATTTGCAGCTCCAGCACCGCGCGCACGTTGTCTTCCACATTGAGTTTTCGAAAAATCGACGCTTCTTGCGGCAAATAGCTCAAGCCCAAGCGCGAGCGGCGGTGAATCGGCATGTGCTCAACGCCTTGCCCGTCAATGGAAATAGCGCCAGCGTCGGCCCGTACCAGGCCAACGATCATGTAAAACGAGGTGGTTTTGCCAGCGCCGTTCGGGCCCAGCAAGCCCACCACTTCGCCGCTTTTCACCGACAGCGACACGTCTTTGACGACGGTGCGGCTACCGTAAGATTTTTTCAGGTGGGTCGCAACCAGCTGGCTGGGCGCGTGCAGGCCAGCGTTTTTCGCGCTTTCGCTGGCCACCGCGTTTGGCAAGTTATCAAGCATCAGCGGGCGCTACTTTTTGTCGCTGCCGAGCGCGGGGCTGGTTCGCAAAGCGGGGCTGCTGGTGGGCGGGGGCGCAGCGGCACTTGCCGGTGCGCGCGGCGACAGTACTGCACGAATGCGCCCGGTGGGGTTTGCGGCGCTGCGGTTTTGTGCCCCGCCATCGACGGTAAACACGTCTGTTTTGTTGTCGTAGGCAATTTGCGATCCGGTGGTCTCATCCGCTAACGTCGCGCCGGTAAAGCGCCGCAGCACAGCTCGGGTAGTGAACTTCACCACGTCGGCGCGGCTGTCGTATTCAATGCGTTCGGACTCGCCTTCAATGAATTCGTCCAGCGCCTCGCGCTTTTTGCGGTAAAAAGCCAGCTTGCCCGGCGCCACCGTGACCAGCGCCTGCTGGTAGCCTTCGGGGTCTTGCCGCACCTCGACCCGGTCACCGCGAATAATCGTGGTGCCTTTGGTGATGACCACATTGCCAGTAAAAACGCTGGTTTGCTTCAGGTCGTCGTAGCGCAACGCGTCGGCTTCCGCGTTCATGGGCTTGTTGCGGTCGGCGTTTTCGGCAAGCACCATCGGGCTGGCCAGCGCGGCGGCGAGCAACATCAAAAATAAGGGCGATTTCATAAGGGCATGAATCTTGCTGTGTGAGTGAACGCGATTGTAGCGATGGGTTGCGCCGAACACGGTTGCACAGAGAACGTCGAACAAAAAACCCGCCTGTGCAAGGCGGGTTTGTGGCGGGTTTTCGGCAGATTTTTTGCGTTTTGAGGGGTCTGTTATTACGGCTTGGCAGGCTGCGCTTTGGCTGGCTTGGCATTGGCAGCCGCTGGCTTTGCCGGTGCTGGCTTGGCATTCAATGCGGGCTGCGATGCGCGCGCCAGGCCCACCAGGTAATCGGTCACCAGCAATGCGCGCTCCATGGTTTGGGCTATCGCGCCAGACGTGAAGTACTTGCCCGCAACGCCCAGTGACGGCACGCCGTCGACCTTGAACGCGTCTTGCAGCGCAGTCGCTTTGCGAGACTTGGTTGCCACCGGAAAGGAGTTGTAGGCCTCGTTGAACTTCGCTTTGTCAACGCCCTGCTTGGCGGCCCAGTCGGCCACCAGCTCGGCGGTGTTCAGCAGCTGCTTTTCAAGGTGAATCGCGTTGAAGACTTTTTTGTGCAGCTCGCCCACTTTGCCCAACGCTTCGAGCGTGAAATACAGGCGTTGCTGCGGCTCAAAGTCGGGCCGAAACGACACCGGCGCGCGGCGCAGCACCACGTCTTGCGGCATGCGCTTGACCCACTCGTCGAGTTGCGGCTCAAAGCGGTTGCAGTGCTGGCAGCTGTACCAAAAAAACTCGACGACTTCGATTTTGCCGGCGGCCTCAGTGGGTGCTGGTTTGTCGAGTGTCAGGTAGTCAATGCCTTCGACGGGCTTGGCGCCTTGCGCGCGCGCGGTGCTGGCCAAGATGCTTGCGGTAGCCAGGGTTGCGGCAGCGGCGCTGGTCTTGATTGAAAATTCTCTGCGTTGCATAAAGGCGTTCTTTCAATGGCAAATAGGGAGTGTGGTTCGAAAGCCGGATAAAAAATCTGTTGTCAGCACATTTGGAACATGCCAGCCAGCAAAAGTTCAGCGCTGAACGCGCACCAGCGCGGTTTCCACTGAATTGCCGTCAAGTTTTTCTTTGGTGCGGTCGGCGTCGTCTTTTTTATCGAATGGCCCCAAGCGCACGCGGTACACCGTGCGGCCGGCTTGCTCACGCTCGGTGACTTTAGCCTGAAAGCCCATCAACAAAAGCCTGGCGCGTTGCTGCTCGGCGTCTTCTGGCGTGCGAAAAGCACCGGCCTGCACAAAATAGTTAAAAGGGTCGATGCCTTGCTCATTGGCAGCGTTGTCTTGCCGCGCCCCAGGCGCAACGTCTGGCTTTGGCTCGGGCTTGGGTTTGGCCTCAGCCCTGGCTTTGGCCAGGTCGCCGAGTGGATCCGCCGATGTTTTTGGCTTGGCAATTGCAGGCTCAGGCGTCACCACGCTAGCCGCTGAGGCAGCTGGTGCAGGCACTGCAACTTGCGCCGGGACTTTGCCAGCCAGCGGCGTGTTGGGGTTCCAGCCCTTGTTTTTGGCTGCTTCAGCAGCATCGGTGTCGGCGGCGCGGGTGGGTGCCTTGTTCAAAAATGGCACTGGCACTTTGGTGACGTACACCGCCACAGCCAGTGCCGCGCCCAAGCCCACCAGCGCGCCAATCACCAGGCCGAGCATGGTGCCGCCGCGCTGCTTGCTGTTTAGTTTGTTTGTCATATTTGTCATCCGTTCACATCTTGCGCGGGGCGCTCACGCCCAGCACTGCCAAGCCATTGTGCAACACCCGCGCTGTGGCGGCGACCAGTGCCAGGCGCGCCAGTTTTACCGCTTCGTCGCCCGTCAAAATGCGCTCCGCGTCGTAGTAGCTGTGGTAGTTGGCCGCCAGTTCACGCAGATAAAACGCAACGTCGTGCGGGGCAAAACCATTGGCTGCGTGGGTCAGCATGTCAGGGTATTTTGCCAACAGAAGCATCAGCGCTTGTGCGGGCGGGCTGACGAGCGGAGCCAAATCCACGTCGGTTAAAGCAGCTTCATCACCGCCCTGGGCGGCCCATGTCGTAAGGATCGAGCAAATGCGCGCGTGTGCGTACTGCACGTAGTACACCGGGTTTTCGTTGTTTTTGGCCAGGGCCAGGTCAATGTCAAAAACGTATTCGGTGTCGGGCTTGCGGCTGAGCAGAAAAAACCGCACCGCGTCTGCGCTGGTCCACTCAATGAGGTCGCGCAGAGTGACGTAACTGCCAGCCCGCTTTGAAATTTTGACTTCTTCCCCATTACGCACCACGCGCACCATGGTGTGCAAAACGTAGTCAGGGTAGCCTTGCGGCACGCCCGCGTTGGCTGCTTGCAGGCCTGCCCGCACACGGGCGATGGTGCCGTGGTGGTCCATGCCCTGGATGTTGATGGCGCGGGTAAAGCCGCGCTCCCATTTGGCCAGGTGGTAGGCCACGTCGGGCACAAAGTAGGTGTAGCTGCCATCGCTTTTTTTCATGACGCGGTCTTTGTCGTCACCGTAATCGGTCGACTTTAGCCACAGCGCGCCATCCAGCTCGTAGGTTTTGCCTGCGTCTTTCAGCTTGGCCACAGCGGCATCCACGCGGCCTGAGCTGTACAGACTGGACTCCAAATAGTAGTTGTCAAAGCGCACTGAAAACGCCTGCAAATCCAGGTCTTGTTCGTGCCGCAAATAGGCCACGGCAAACTGCCTGATGGAGTCCATGTCGTTCACATCGCCCGACGCGGTGAACTCGCGGTCGTCAGACTTCACGGTTTTCTTGGCCAGAAAATCCGCGGCAATGTCGGCAATGTAGTCGCCGTTGTAGGCCAGTTCGGGCCAGGCGGCGTCGCCTGGTTTGACTCCCTTGGCGCGTGCCTGGGTGCTGGTAGCCAGCGTCTGGATTTGCACGCCCGCGTCGTTGTAATAAAACTCGCGGTGCACGGCCAGGCCCTGCGTGGCAAAGAGGTTGCAAATCGCGTCGCCCAGCGCGGCTTGGCGGCCGTGGCCAACGTGCAGCGGCCCGGTGGGGTTGGCCGACACAAATTCCACCACCAAAGATTGCGCCCCGCTGGCGCTCTGGCTGCCGTAGGCTGCGCCGCGCTGCAAAATCTCGCGCACGGTTTGCTGCTTGGCCGCAGGTTTCAGCCGGATGTTGATAAAGCCCGGCCCGGCAATGTCGATGTCCTGCACCCACTGCACACATGCCGGTGCTTGCAGCAACAAAGTGCGCAGGGCTTCGGCCACCTCGCGCGGGTTTTTCTTGCATGCCTTGGCCAATTGCATGGCTGCGGTGCAAGCAAAGTCGCCGTGGGCGGCCACTTTGGGCGACTCAAAGGCGGCTTTTTCACGCGCACCGGGCTGGAGTTGTTCAAGCGCGTCGCCCAAGGCGGCGAGCAAATCAGTTTTTATCGAGAGCATGCGGTGATTTTACTGACAAGCTGGCGATGCTATTTACCGAGTGACTGCCTTGGGCAAGAATTCATGACGCTATTAAACTAGTAGCTGCTTACGCCGAAATTTATTGCGCTAGAGCCTACTTTTGTTTATATTTTGCCCCGCAACCCATCACACCTGTAGAAGCCGCGCGCGCGCCGCGCTTTGCACCGCCTGCGTCAAACGCTGGCCGGCCAGTGGCTCGCGCGCCCAGTGTTGCCAGTACAGCGCCACGTCTACGGTGCGCCCAGGCAGCACTTCTTGAAGCTGCGGGCTATTCCCCCTCAAAGCCCTGGCGGACAGCAGCACGTCAGGCACCATGCCCCAGCCCAGGCCGAGCTCGATTGCGCTTTCGAAGCCTTCAATCGACGGTACAAAATGGCGCGGATATTGCGCTGCGCGCAGCTTCAAGTGCTGCGCTAAAAAGGCATCTTGCAAGCCGTCTTTGCGATTGAAAATCACGGCCGGCTGGCCCAGCAGTTGGTGCGCCGACACGCTGCCGGTTTTGCTTTTGAGTTGCGCCATCAGACTGGGCGCGGCCATGTAGCGGTAGCGCATGGTGCCCAGCGGCTCGGCCACGCAGCCGCGCATGGCGGTGCTCAGGGTGGTGACGCAGCCCATCACGTCGCCGTTGGTCAGCGCCTCATAAGTGTGGTCCTGGTCGTCGACCATGATGTCCAGCAGCAGGCAGTGTGCTTGCAGCGTGGGGGCAACGCCCGGCAAAAACCAGGAGGTGAGCGAGTCGGCATTGACTGCCACGCTCAGCGTTTGCCAGGCCTTGGCTTGACCAGTGTTGCCGCCGCCTGGCAACTGGGCAACCAAATCAGACTCAAGCAGCCGCACCCGCTTGACATGGCCGAGCAGCGCTTGCCCCGCTGGCGTGGCGCGGACCTGCTTGCCGCGCACTAGCAGGCGCTGGCCAAGCGCCGCCTCAAGCGACTTGATGCGCAGCGACACCGCCGCCAGCGTGATGTTCAGCGTGGTTGCAGCGGCTCTAAAACTGCCGTTTTCCAGCACCGCAGCCAGCGCTTCAAGTTGTTTGGCGTCCAGCATTTTTGGTTAAGATTAATTTGAGTAATCTGAGTTTAAATTAAAAGAGTTTAACCAAAATGCCTTTGGCTGCACACTTGCGTCCATGACTTTTACATCCGCGATCTCAATGCAATGGTTCAGCCCCGCATTCCTCACCGGCATGGCGCTGAGCCTGTCGCTCATCATGGCCATCGGCCCGCAAAACGCACACATCATGCGGATGGGGCTGATGCGCCAGCACCTGTGGATAACGGTTGCCGTGTGTGTGGGTACTGACATATTGTTGATCGCACTTGGCGTGTCTGGCCTGGCCGCGCTGGGCGGATTGCCCAAACTGGTCATCAACGCCATGACGGCGGCTGGCGCACTGGTGCTGTGCGTGTATGGCTGGCGCACCATGCAGCGGTTTTTGCAACCTAACGCCGCTGCCCAGGGCGGGCCTGACGGAGGCGGCGCACTAGTTACGCGCCGCCAAGCGGTCGGCACTGCACTGGCAATGTCGTGGTTGAACCCCCACGCCTGGCTGGACACAGCAGTGCTGATTGGCACCGCGTCACTGGCCTATGCGCGGCCTGATAACGCCGTGTTTGGCCTGGGCGCAGCCACCGGCTCACTGGTGTGGTTTGTGGTGCTGGGCGGGGCGATGGCCCTGCTGGGCCGCCACATGCGCGCCCCCGGCCTGTGGCGCGCGCTGGACGCGCTGGTGGCCGTCACGATGTGGGGCTGCGCTGGCTGGCTGGTGAGCGGGCTACTCTGAGAAATTTATGCAAAACAGGACTCTAGCGCAATAAATACGGGCGCAACCTGCTATTTTATTAATAGCATCTATTTTTTGCCGGTAGCTACGGCTAGCCTGCGCTGGCAGCCGCAGCACCCAAGCCCACAAACCGCACGGCAACCCGGGTGCCCGGCTCAGCGTCTTCGATGGTCACGGTGGCGGCGTGCTGGTTGGCGATTTCCAGCACGATCGGCAGGCCCAGGCCTGAGCCATCCACGTTGGTGCCCAGCGCGCGGTAAAACGGCTCAAACACCAGCTCGCGTTCTGCCGCCGGAATGCCGGGCCCGGAGTCTTCCACCAGCAGCAGCAGCACGCCGCTGAAGCGGTCGCTCAGAATGCGCAGCGTAATGCGGCCTTTTTCGGGTGTGTAGGCAATGGCGTTGTCCAGCAGATTGCGCACCAGCTCTTTGAGCAGCGTTGCGTTGCCAATCAGTCGCGTGGCAGTGGTGCCTGGCTCAGGGCCGTCGTAGCCCAAATCAAGCTGCTTTTCAAGCGCGCGCGGAACCGAGTCGGCCATCACTTCACTGGCAATGCTGACCAAATCCAGCGTCTGTTTGGCCAGCGCCCGCCCCGTGGTTTCAGCGCGGGCAAGCGCCAGCAGCTGGTTGACCGTGTGCGTTGCCCGAATGCTTGACTGGCCAATGTGCTTGAGCGAGCGTTTGAGCTCGTCCGCATTGGTTTCGCGCTGGGCCAAATCCGCCTGCATTCTCAGGCCCGCCAGCGGCGTTTTGAGTTGGTGCGCGGCATCCGCCAAAAAGCGTTTTTGCGTGGTCAGTGACGCTTTCAGGCGGCTGAGCAAATCGTTCATGGACGACACCAGCGGGGCCACTTCTTCGGGCACGGCGTTGTCGTCCAGCGGGCTCATGTCGTCTGGTTTGCGCGCCCGAATGCGTTTTTCAAGCTGCGCCAGCGGCTTGATGCCGCGCACCAGCGCCAACCACACCAGCAGCACCGCCAGCGGCAGCGTGACGAACTGCGGCACCATCGTGCCTTTGACGATTTCAGTGGCCAGCGTTTTGCGTTTTTCCAGCGTTTCAGCCACCTGCACCAAGACCCGGTTGGCAGATTTCGAGTCCACCGTGATCCATGTGTAGGCCACCCGAACATCTTCGCCGCTGATTTTGTCTTCGCGCAACCGCACGTCGCCGTCAATCGGCTTTTCTTCATCCGGCGGCATGGGCAAATCACGTTCGCCGCTGAGTATTTCACCGCGCGCGCCCATCACCTGGTAGTAGACCAAATCGGTATCGTCGGCACGCAAAATTTCACGCGCCGGCCCGGTCAGGTTGAACTGCACGGTATTGTTTTTCACCACCACCAGCTTTGCAAGTGCCTGCACGTTGTATTCAAGCGCGCGGTCAAACGGTTTGCCCGCAATATTCTGCGCCACCAGCCACGTCAGCGCCAGGCTGATAGGCCACAGCAGCAGCAGCGGCGTGAGCATCCAGTCAAGGATTTCGCCAAACAAACTTCGGCGCTCGCGCTGAAAGATTCGAATAGCCACTACAGATATCGCTCAATCATTGCAAGCCGTAATTTCTTGGCCAGGCAGGGGCCACGGAACCGGCTTTGCCGGGCCGCAGGCGCAGCGACCCCCTCGGGGGGCAGCGGCCACACACAGTGGGCAGGCGAGGGGGCTTTTCTGTTCAAGCAGGGGCCGCGGAACTGGCTTTGCCAGGCCGCAGGCGCAGCGGCCCCCTCGGGGGCTGGAGCCTGCGGCTCCAAACCTGCTTGTGCAGGTTTGGACAGGCGACAGAAGCGAAGCCTGCGGCGAGCGGCGGCCTGCAAGGCCAGGGCGCTACACGCAGTGAGCAACCGTGGGGGCAACATCTCTAGCCCGGAATCTTCTCGAGGCAATAACCCAAACCGCGAACCGTCGCAATCCGAATCGGCCCCTTTTCAATCTTTTTGCGCAGCCGGTGGATATAGACCTCAATAGCGTTGTTGCTGACCTCTTCGCCCCACTCGCACAAGCGCTCCACCAGCTGGTCTTTGCTGACCAGCCTGCCTGCGCGCTGCAGCAGCACTTCCAGCAGGCCCAGCTCACGTGCTGACAACTCCACCATCACGCCATCAATCGTTGCCACGCGCCCGCCCTGGTCGTACACCAGCGGGCCGTGCTTGATGGTGCTGCTGGCAGCGCCCATGCCGCGCCGCACCAGCGCCCGCACACGGGCTTCCAGCTCTTGCAAGGAAAACGGTTTGGCCATGTAGTCGTCTGCGCCGTAGTCCAGGCCTTTGACGCGCTCTTCCACGCTGTCAGCAGCCGTCAAAATCAACACCGGCAGGGCAGAGCCACGCGCCCGCAACCGCTTGAGCACTTCCAGCCCATGCATACGCGGCAAGCCCAAATCCAGAATCAGCAAATCGAATTCGGTATTGGTCATCAGCGCGGCGTCGGCCTCAGTGCCGCTGGCCACGTGGTCAGCCGCCGCGCCCGACGCACGCAGCGTGCGCAGCAGGCCGTCGGCCAAAATTTGGTCGTCTTCGGCAATCAAAATGCGCATGGCGGTCTTTCGGTTGTGGCTGGTGTGGGATTTAAATTTTAGGCTTTTGGTTGGCGGCGTTTCAAATGCGATTCGGGCGGACGAACGCAGAAGTCGCAAAGAGTCGCAGAAAGCACGGAGAAATCAAATATTCTGTTTTGCGATTTCTGCGTTCAGGTTCCCGCATCCGCACCCGCATAAGCCTCAAGCCCCAGCGCCACCACAGTCGCAACGTCCTGCCCCACAGCCGCCCGAAATTCAAGCTCGGCCTGCGCAACCGCCCGCTCAAAGCCGCCCAGCCACAGCAAGCCGATGTCGGTGAACTGCACATTCTTTGCCCGCTTGTCGTATGCATCCGCCTCGCGCGTGACCAGCCCCCAGGCTTCGCACTGCGTGACCAGGTCGCCCATGGCCTGCTTGCTCATGCCCGCACTGATGGCCAGGTCGGTCAGGCGTGAACCGCTCACTGCCAAATGCCGCGTGATGTGGACGTGCGCCGCGCCCACCTGGTCGCGTGCGGCCAGGTTTGACAGCCCCAGCGGCACCAGCGCATCGCGCGCCATCAACACCAACACGCGCTCGTCAAAACGGCGCAGCGCGTGGCCCATCAAGCGGCCCAGGTGGGTGATGCGCCAATCGTTGCGCCAAGCGGGTTCGGCTGAAATTTGCATCATTGAAGTGTAGTTTATTCAGTCAGGCAAACTGACTAAAAATAGAGTTTACTTATTTCAACAGTGCTCATACAGTACTGTTCATTCACCCAGTTTTGTTGGTGATTCAACAGACCAATTTACCCCACTCCAGGAGATTTTCATGGACTTCCCAAGCCGCCCAACCGCCAACTCGACCCCCGCCCAAATCGCTGCGCTGAACACCGAAAAAGCCAAAGCCCTGGCCGCCGCCCTCGCGCAAATTGAAAAGCAGTTTGGCAAAGGCACCATCATGAAGCTGGGCGACGGCGAGGTGATTGAAGACATCCAGGTCGTGTCGACCGGCTCGCTGGGCCTGGACATTGCACTGGGCGTCGGCGGCCTGCCGCGCGGCCGCGTGGTCGAAATTTACGGCCCGGAATCATCCGGTAAAACCACGCTGACGCTGCAAGTCATCGCTGAAATGCAAAAAATCGGCGGCACCTGCGCTTTTGTCGATGCCGAGCATGCTCTTGACATCCAGTACGCCCAAAAGCTCGGCGTTAATTTGCAAGACCTGTTGATCAGCCAGCCTGACACCGGCGAGCAAGCGCTTGAAATTGTGGACAGCCTAGTGCGCTCCGGCGCGGTGGACTTGATTGTGATCGACTCGGTAGCAGCCTTGACGCCCAAAGCCGAGCTGGAAGGCGAAATGGGCGACAGCCTGCCCGGTTTGCAAGCCCGTTTGATGAGCCAGGCACTGCGCAAGCTGACCGCGCACATCAAAAAGGCCAATTGCAT
>JANNCT010000064.1:0-17184 GCA_031386895.1 Polaromonas sp. | reverse complement strand
TTCCGCAGCTGGTCAGCTACACGTTGTACCGGTGGGAAAACAACATTCGCGCTGCTGCTGTGTTGGGCGTGGTGGGCGCAGGCGGCTTGGGCCAAATGCTGGCTTTTCACATGGGGCTGTTTCAAATGCAGGAAACCAGCTGCATTTTGCTGGCCATGCTTTTGATGGTGGCGCTGGTCGACGCGGTCAGTTATGCGTCACGGCGGCTGATGGCGAGCTGACGGCCAGTATTTTGTACAAATAGTGCCATTATTGCCTGTAGCGCAATAAATACGGGCGTGAGCAGCTATTAATTTAATAGTGTTCGGGTGTTTATTTCGCAAGCTGTCGTTGCTTTGCTGTCAAGGGGCAAACCCGCTAGGGCGCGCGTGAAGAGGGGCTCAAAATGGGAATAATTCCACGGAGCCAGCATGACACAAAACAGCCCAAAGCAGCAGTTGCCTGCAACCACCAACCGCATTTCACGCCGCCACTTCAGCTTGGCTTTGGCGGGAGCAGCCAGCAGCGTTTGCGCACCGCTGGTTGCGCAAAACGCGTGGCCCAACAAGCCGATTCGCATCATCGTGCCGTATACGCCCGGCGGCTTTACCGACCAGATGGCGCGTATCGTGCAGACTGGTCTGCAAAACCGCTTGCAGCAAACGGTGACGGTAGACAACAAGCCCGGCGCCAACAGCATCATTGGCGTCGATTTGCTGGCCAAAGCTCCTGCTGACGGCAGCACCTTTGCCGTGGTGATTGCTGCCTATGCGGCCAACAACACGCTGTACCCCAAACTGCCCTACGACGCGCGCAAAGACCTGACTGGCGTGGCGCTGATGGGCATTTCGCCGCTGCTGGCTGCCATCAACAACGACGCGCCGTTTAAAACTGCCAAACAAATGGTCGAGTACGCACGCGCCAACCCCGGCCGGTTAAGTTTTGGCTCGTCGGGCAACGGCTCCGCCGCGCATTTGACGAGCGAGCTGCTCAAGTTACTGACCAAAACCTACATGGTGCACATTCCGTACCGGGGCGCAGTGCCAGCGCTGACCGATTTGATGGGCGGGCAAATCCAGTTGTTTTTCGACGCCGCAACCGGGCTCATCAATCAGGGCAAGGCGGGCAAAGTGCGGCTGATCGGCGTGGCCAGTGACAAGCGTTTGCCAGCCGTGCCCGAGGTGCCGACGTTTATTGAGCAGGGTTTTGCAGGCTTTACCGGCAGCACATGGGCCGGCATGCTGGCCCCGAGCGCAACACCCAAAGACATTGTCAAACGCATGTCCGATGAGGTAACGCGCATTGTGCGCAGTGATGAAACGCGGGCCAGGTTGGATGCCATGGGCACGTTTGCAGCTGGCGGCACGCCTGAGGAATTCGACACCTTCATTGCCCAGGAAACCACCAAATGGGCCAGCGTGATTAAAAACGCGGGCGTCAAAGCCGACTGACTCTGCGGGGCGCTGGCCACGGCGGAGCGGCTTTGCGCAGATGAGCAGGTGCGTAGGTGCGTAGGTGCGTAGGTGCAAAATAAGCGATTTGCTGCACCCGGAACACCCCCATGGACTTAAGCCGATTTCCCCGCCGCCGCTATTCAGTTGGCGCCACGCCGCTCGAATTTTTGCCCCATTTCACCCGGGCCCTGCGCGCAAGCTGCCCCGACGGTGGTGGCCCCAATGTGTGGATCAAGCGTGACGACATGCTGGGCTTGACCCCTGGCGGCAACAAAACCCGCAAGCTTGAATTTTTGGTGGCCGATGCATTGGCCCAGGGCGCTGACACCTTGATCACCTGCGGCGCGCCGCAGTCCAACCACTGCCGCGCCACGCTGTGCGCGGCTATCAAAGAAGGGCTGAAGTGCCGCTTCGTGATTGAAGAGCGTGTGCCGCACAGCTACAACGAAGACGCCAGTGGCAATAACTTTTTGTTCAGGCTGCTGGGCGTTGAAGCCATCACGGTGGTGCCTGCGGGCAGCAACATGCTGGCAGAAATGCAAGCAGTGGCGCTTGAGCTGGCAAACGCCGGGCGCACTGGCTACATCGTGCCGGGCGGCGGGTCCAACGCATTGGGTGGCCTCGGCTACGTGGCATGCGCGCAAGAGCTGCAGCAGCAGTTTTTTGAGCAGGGCGTGTGCATTGACAAAATCGTGGTCGGCTCAGGCAGCTCGGGCACGCACGGCGGTTTGCTGGCCGGGTTTTTGGGTAGCCACATCAACATTCCATTGATTGGCATTGGCGTAAGCCGCGACCCGGTCGACCAAAACCCACTAGTGCTCAAAGAAGCGCAAGCCGTGTGCGATTTGCTCGGCCTGGGCATCACCGTGGCGCCTGAAGTCGTGCTGAGTTTTGGCGACTGGTGGCGGCCAAAATATTCAGTGCCCAACGCGGCGATGGTCGAAGCCGTGCAGCTGCTGGCCCGCACAGAGGCGATATTGCTTGACCCCGTGTACACCGGCAAAATCATGGCGGGGTTGATCGGCCTGGCGCGCCAAAGTTACTTCAAGCAGGCTGAAAACGTTCTGTTTATTCACACGGGCGGCGCCACATCGCTGCACGCTTACGAACCAGTAGTGCTGGGCCTGGCCGATATGCCGGGCTGAAAAATCAGCCGGTTTGCCGGGCGGCTCTGGCCTTGGCGATGGCCTGAGCAATCACGTCGCGCTTGGTTTGGGCTGCACCTTGGCCCGCGCTGCTTGCATCAAGCGATGGTGCATTTTTAAGTATTTTATCGGTTTTATCCAATGAATACGGGCGCAAAAAGCTATGAAATTCGTAGCGCTTCAACGCCGCATCAGCATCGCTTTGCGACCACGCCGCCCAGCCGGTACGCTCGCCTGTGACGTTTTCCAGGCTGATGCAATCCACTGGGCAGACAGCAATGCACAGCTCGCAGCCGGTGCAGTGCGGCTCAATCACGGTGTGCATCATCTTGTTGCTGCCCAAAATAGCATCTGTTGGGCAAGCGGGCAGGCACAGCGTGCAGCCGATGCACCACGCCTCGTCAATCACGGCCACGCTGCGCGGCGTTTCCAATCCATTTGCCGGGTTCAGGGGCAGGGCAGTTTGCCCCGTGATGGCGGCCAGCCGCCGCACACCTTCATCGCCGCCAGGCAGGCACTGGTTGATGGGTGCGCCATCAGTTGCAATCGCGTCGGCATACGCAGCGCAGTCAGGGTAGCCACAGCGCGTGCACTGGGTTTGCGGCAGCGCGGCGTGGATACGCTGCAACAGAACCTGCGTGGTCGAAATAATGGCCGAGGTAGCAGCCGAGGTAGCGGCAGAGATAGGAGCAGAGATAGCGGTTGGAGTCACGCCGCTATTTTCACACCCGCAGCGCGTTACTTGCGAACAGCCTTGGCGGGCGTGCGCTTGGCCGCCGGTTTGGCAGCGGTTTTGCTTGCCGCTTTCGCAACCGGCCTGGCCGTGGCCTTGGGTTCCGACTTGGTTGCTGACTTGTTTGTTGACTTTACGGCGGGCTTGCTCACGGCCGCGGCGACGGCTTTTTCCAGCGCTTTTTGCGGCGCTGGCTTGGCCACTACCGGTGTGTCATTAGCTATGTTTTTAGGAGCTTCTTGCGCCCGTATTTGTTCGGCCAATGGCTTATTTGATTCCAAAATGAAGGCTTTTACGGCCGGGTACACCGCTTCGCGCCAGCGGCGACCGCTGAAGATGCCATAGTGGCCTGCGCCTACCGCTTCAAAGTGCTTTTTGCGCCCGGCTGCCACGCCGCTGCACATGTCAAGTGCGGCTTTGGTTTGGCCTGAACCTGAAATATCGTCCAGCTCGCCTTCAACGGTCATCACGGCGGTGGTGGTGATGTCGCCAGGTACAACGCGCTCCAGTTTGCCGTTGATGGACTTCACGTCCCAGTCGCCATTGACCAGGCTGAACTCCTGGAACACGGTCTTGATGGTGTCCAGGTAGTAGTCGGCGTCCATGTCCAGCACGGCGTTGTATTCGTCGTAAAACTTGCGGTGCGCCTCAACGCTGGCGTCGTCGCCTTTGAGCAGGTCTTTAAAGTAATCGTAATGGCTGGTGGCGTGGCGGTCAGGGTTCATGGCCACAAAGCCCGAGTGCTGCAAAAAGCCCGGGTACACGCGGCGGCCTGCGCCTGCAAAGTTGCTGGGCACGCGGTAAATCACATTGTTTTCAAACCACGAATACGGCTTGGTGGTGGCCAGGTTGTTCACCGCGGTTGGCGACTTGCGTGCATCAATCGGGCCGCCCATCATGGTCATTGACAGCGGCGTGGTCTCGCCGCGCGTTGCCATCAGTGAAATGGCAGCAAACACTGGCACCGTAGGCTGGCACACGCTGATCACGTGGCAATTGCCGTATTTGGCTTGCAGGTGTTTGATGAATTCCTGCACGTAGTTCACATAGTCGTCCAGGTGAAAAGTGCCGTCAGACAAGGGCACCAGCCGCGCGTTTTTCCAGTCGGTGATGTACACCTTGTGGTCTTTGAGCATGGTTTTAACCGTGTCGCGCAAAAGCGTGGCGTAGTGGCCCGACAGGGGTGCCACGATCAGCACTGCAGGCTGGTTTTTAAGCTTGGTCAGCGTAGCGGCGTCGTCTGAAAAGCGCTTGAAGCGGCGCAACTCGCAAAATGGTTTGTCGAGTTCAATACGTTCTTGAATCGCTATTTCAACTTCTCCGTCTTCGACAGACGCAATATCAAACGTTGGCTTTTCGTAGTCCTTGCCCAGCCGGTAAATCAGGCTGTAGCCCGCTGCCACGCGCTGTGCAAACGGGTTTTGCGTCATGGGTGACTGGTTGCTGTACAACTTGGCAGCTGCCTGCGCGAAGTCGACAAAAGGCTCCATCATGGCGCGCTGGGCTTCATAAACTTGGTAAAGCATGGGGACAAACCTTTGTAAAACTTGCAGGAAAATACGTTTTGTTGCAGTGCAGCAAATATAACAGGCGCGGGCCAAATTAGCGCTTGTTAGTTAGACCACCACCACCAATTACAAAGTCAATATGCCATTAATCGACAAAACCAGTAACCAGTCAGACAAAAAATGGCACTAAACACCGACTTCGCTGCGCTTGACCGCATCGCAACGCTAAAAAAATCAGACCGCCTGCCGGTGCTGTTTTTGGGCCATGGCAGCCCCATGAATGCGCTTGACGGCAACGAATACTTTAAAAGCTGGAAAACGCTTGGCGATGAATTTGGCACAAAATTCGCGCCTCCACAAGTCGTCTTGTGCATTTCGGCGCATTGGCTGACGCAAGGCTGGCAACTTACCGCCATGGCGCAGCCTAAAACTATTCATGACTTTGGCGGCTTCCCGCAAGAGCTGTTTGACCAGCAGTACCCGGCTCCGGGCGATGCGCCTGCAGCGCGCGCCATTGCGCAAGTGGTCAGGCAACGCAATTCACTGCCGCTGGGGCTTGATGTTGACCAATGGGGGCTTGATCACGGCGCGTGGGGCGTTTTAAAGCCGATGTTTCCGGCTGCAAACATTCCGGTGATTCAGCTCAGCATGGACTACAGCCGTGCCCCTGAAGAACATTACGCGCTGGCTCAGCAGCTTAAAGGTTTGCGTGAGCGCGGCGTGTTGATTGTGGGCAGCGGCAACATCGTGCACAACCTGCGAGAGATGCAGCGCGGGGCAAGCGGCAACCAGGCCTACGACTGGGCGCTGGAGTTTGACCAAACCACTGGCGGGCACATTCAGCAAGGCAATCTGGCCGCGCTGCAAAACTTCTTGAAGCTGGGCAGCCTGGCCAAAATAGCGCACCCCACCCACGAGCATTATTTGCCGCTGCTGTATGCCGCTGGGGCAGTGGATGCGAATGAGCCGATGCGATTTTTCAACACCAGTTTTCAGGGCGGGTCGATTTCAATGCGGTCGGTGGTGTGGGGCTAGTGCGGCGGTCGACAGGACAGGCAACGTGTTTTCAACAGGTTGCCAGCAGCGCCTGTGTGCGCTGTGTAAAACCCTCAGCGTTTGCCTGATGCGTAAAAAAACTTCGCCAGGCGAATACATGCCGCCGTAACCCGCCGTCACCGTTACCATCTGCAAGGTTTCAGGAGCAAAGCATGACCTTAATCAAATTCAAACCCCGTTTCAAATTTAACTTCAACTTCACGGTGGCGCTTGCGCTCATCAGCGTGTGTGCGTTGCAGGGCTGCACCGTGCTGGCCGTGGCAGACGTGGTCGGCTCTGTTGCGGTGGGCACGGTCGGCCTGGCCGCAGATGCAGCAATTGGCACCGTCAAGCTTGGTGGCAAAGCGGTCGGGGCAGTAGCCGGCGCAGTGATTCCGGATGCGGATGAAAAAAAAGCGAATTAGCCTGGGGCCGACGTAGCCTCAGCTTAAAAGACGGTCTCCAGGACGGGGCAAAGTAAAGCCCCAAGTTCACATAAACGTCCGCCACAAACCGGGCGCGCGCTTCATACGGCAGTGCCCGCCCGCAACGCAAATTCTCAATGTAAGAATGCTGGCCGACCCCATAGCGGCGTCCAGGCCTATGCCTGCATTGCACTGCCGCAAGGTAAAAACTAGCGGGTAGAGAATGTGCTCCACAGTCGCTCACGTTTTGCCGCTGTTGCACCCGCCGCCCCGCCAACCGACTCAAAAAAGGATCTCACATGAGCGCGATGACACTTTCAAAGCTTTCAGAAAAACTGGCCGATATCGATTTCGGCATGCTTTCAACCCACACAGACAGTGGCGAAATTGCTTCGCGCCCCATGAGCAACAACGGCGACGTGGACTATG
Source organism: Polaromonas sp. (assembly GCA_031386895.1). Taxonomy (GTDB): domain Bacteria; phylum Pseudomonadota; class Gammaproteobacteria; order Burkholderiales; family Burkholderiaceae_C; genus Polaromonas. The sequence continues at coordinate 10,476 of JANNCT010000064.1, read as the reverse complement.
ACGGAAATTCTCACTACTTCACGTACGAGCAGTCGCGTACGGTCACACACATCCAGCAAAATCCAAAGGTTTCCCTGTCATTTCAGGGCAGCCAAAGCCTGCTGGGTGCACCCGGAATTTTTGTTTCTGTTCAAGGCAACGCCGAGTTGGTGCGTGACAAAGCGGAGTTTGCAGCCCACTGGACGTCCAGCCTTGACCGCTGGTTCAAGCAGGGCGTTGACACGCCAGGCGTGGTGATGGTCAAGGTTGTGGCCACCCGCATTCATTATTGGGACGGCGAAGACAATGCAGAAATGGCCTTGTAATGCTATAAATAAAATAGCTCCTTGCGTCCGATTTCAGTGCGCTAAAGCCCTATTTGTATCGCAACATCCCCATTTTTAAGCGATTGGACAAACCATGGCCGCCAAGCAGACCACCCAGCATCCCGTGTCATCCGGCAACCCATGCCCCTTTCTGCGCGCTCTGGTAGCCAGTGGCCAGCTTGCAGACGGCCAGCAATCCATCAGCAGCCTGGTCAGCACGATTGTTGATGTCGTAAAAAAAGGCGAGGGCGCACCTTCGCTACCGCCGCCAAACATTTACGGCATCGCGATGGTTGCCAACGGCATTGGCCCAATGGCTGTGCTGCGTACCAACACGCAAGGCGTGCAGCTCAACGCCCTGCGCGGCGGCCCGCTCGACAAGCAGGGCGCAGGCTCGGCCATCATCAACGTGCTGGGGGCAATCGATTCGGCCGAGCTGGCCAGAGTACAACAGTTTGCGTCTGAAAAAACCAGTGCGGCTGGCACCAAAGAGCAGGGCCTGAGCCTGGACGAAATCACCACCTTCATGAAAGCCAACTTCAAGCGCGCAAAAGGCAGGCGGCGTCTGGTCGACCGCGCCCTGATGCAGGGCGAATGGCCAGTGCTGCTCAAGGTGATGGGCAAAGACGGGCCCGGCGGACGGTATTTGAGCCTTGACGACGTGCGGGAGCTGTTTGTGGAGCGGCGGTTGCCTGCGCGGATGGTGGGGTGAGAGTGTAAAACCCACACATGGATTCACACATTCGGGGGTGTAAAAATGGCCACCAATCTCGCAATGAACGACAGTTTGATCAAGTCAGCCCGTACGCTGGGTGGGCAAAAAACTAAAAAACAGTGGTGACTCAAGCGCTGCAAGACTACATCAAGAAGCGCCAGAAGTTCAAACTCACCGAGCTTTTCGGCCAGATTGATTGCGCTGATGTCTACGACTTTGACTACGATTTCGATCGCACAGGGCAATGGCGGTGCGGCGGCCTTCAATCTGACTTTTTCAAGAAACCGCGCAGCGGCACAGACTGCGGATCGCTTTTTCTTTGCACCCCGGGCACTTTCATCAAAGCAAACCGCTATGAATTAAAGAGCTACCAGCACCCATAGAAATTAGGCCAAACGCGAAAACACTAACAAATACGACAAAAACGATAACCTTTAAGAAACCCCATCAAGAAACCCAGCAACCGCCGTCAACGCCAGCTGCGGCTGGTCCCGGTGTGGTGAATGCCCACAGCATTGCAGCCTGACTTGCACGGCGTGCGGCGCCGCCAGTGCAATTTCATCGAGCTGGCGCATCGTGCCGTAGGCGTCGTCAGCCCCCTGAATTAGCAAAAGCGGTGCAGTAATGCGGTTGCATTCCTTGCGAATATCAAAGCTGCTGCCAAAGCTGTCTGGGCCGGTCGACAGCCACACATCGTTCCACTGCCAAAACGCGCCGTCTGCATCTGCGTGATGCCTGGCAAGCCTGCTGCGCAAGTCGCCTGATTCAAACGCCAGCTTTGCCTCAGCAATTGCCTGCAGGGCAATCGCTTCCACCACCACATGCGGGGCCATCGCAATGCAGGCCGAAGCAGGGTGCTTGTTGGCGTACAGCAGGGCAATAGTTGCGCCGTCAGAATGGCCGAGCAGCACCGGCTTCGCAACATTAAGCTGCGCCAGCAAGGCCGGCAACACGTCAAAAGCCTGGCGGTGCAGGTAGTCCAGCTGCAGCGTGTTGCGGCCAGGCGGCGCGGGGTCAGATTGCCCGTATCCCAGGCGTGAATAAACAATGCCTGCACGCAGCGTGGCCTGGCACACGGCCAGCGGCCAGTCCAGGCCGCGCTGCGTCCACGCGCTGACGCTGCCCAAGCCTTCGTGCAGGAAAACAATCGGCGTCAGGGCGGCGTTCCCCGTAATGTGGCGCACTTCAAGCCGCTTGCCATTGACGTTGAGCAAATGCATAGCTGCCTGTTACTTGGCCACCGCCGCCTTGAACTCATCGGTATCAAAGCCATTTTTCATGTGATGGCCCTTAACGATCAAATACGGCACCGCGCCCTTTGGGTCCAACGTTTTCAGCCGCGCCAGGCAGTCACTGTCTTGGTCTATTTCACAAACCTTCGGCTTAAAGCCATACTGCCCCATCCAGCTTTTGGCCTGCGAGCAGTAAGGGCACCAGGTGGCGCTGTACATCACCACGTCTCCCGGGCCGGTGTTTGCAGCCAGTTTTTCAGCAGACATGCTGGTTGGAGGGGGCGTGCTGCTAACCGTGCCAGTGCGGTTGTAGCCCAGCCAGACGCCTTGAACCACCATGTAAATTGCGAACAGCTTGCCCCAAGGCACGCTGCTGAGTAGCCCGCCGCCAGTGCCGCTGGCCCGCGCAGCATGCGCCCGCTGCGCTGAAGGCAAAGCCGCTGAACCATCCCCCGCTTTGGCATAAGCCACCCCGCAAGCCGGGCACTGCCAGTCAGGAACGACGGCGTTTTCAGGACGAACGGTGCGGCATTTGGGGCAGATGGTGGGCATGGGGTACTAGGCGAAGGGATTTAAAAAACTCTTATTTTCATAGCTGCTTGCGCCCGTGCCAATTGGGCTAGAGGCTGATTTGGCATCTAAATAAGCCTTTGGCGCTGCTTCAACGCTTTTAAAGGCTTGGGAAATTTGCGTGTTGTCAACTTGCCAGCAGGTCGATCGTTCGAAGTTTTGCGGCGCATGCATACCCGACGCGCTGGCGGAGAGGGCCAGCGTGAGGTAGGCGAGAAGGGCGCGCAGGCTGTGCAACATGGGGCTGTAAAGGAGCTTTTGGGTGAACCTGACGATTGATTGAAAGATGGGTTTGGGTTGTTGCACGAGCCAAAGTCCTTCGACATGTGGCATTCGCTTACATCTATTCCGAATAGTAGCTTAGCGTGCTGCTGGCTTTTCGATTTTTGGCTCGCTTCCCGCCGTTTTGCCTTTGAAATCGCCTTTGGCCAGTGCTGACTTTCAAAGTTGGTTGCACGGCTATCGCAACACGTTATTCTTACGCCCATGAACAAGCTTTTAGACTCATTTTGGCGGGCGGCGGTGTACTGTTTGCACCCGCGCGTGATTGCGCTTTCGGTATTGCCGCTCGTCATCATGGCGGCCATAGCTTTGGGCTTGGGGTACTTTTTTTGGGATGACGCGTTGTCGCAAATTCGCGGCGGTCTGGAGAGTTTTGAGATGCTGGGCACCATGGTGCGCTGGCTGGAAGGCTTTGGCATGGGCAACTTGCGCTTGGTACTGGCGCCTGTGGTGCTGCTTTTTTTGGCCATACCGGTCATCGTCATTGTGTCGTTGCTTTTTGTGGCCGTTTTCATGACGCCCGCGATGGTGGCGCTGGTGGCGGAGCGACGTTTCCCCAGGCTTGAGCGCAAAGAAGGCGGCTCGATGTTGGCCAGTATTTTTTGGTCTTTGGGCTCAACGCTGGTGGCGGCTATTGCCTTGGTACTGTCAATTCCGCTGTGGCTGGTGCCGCCGTTGATTTTGATTTTGCCGCCGCTGATTTGGGGTTGGCTCACCTACCGCGTGATGTCGTACGACGCGTTGTCTAACCACGCCAGCGTAGATGAGCGCCGGCAGATTTTTAAAGAGAACCGCTCGTCGCTGCTGAGCATCGGCGTGATCAGCGGCTACCTGGGCGCAGCGCCGAGTTTGATCTGGGCATCAGGCGCGATGTTTGTGGCCGCTGCGCCAATTTTGGTGCCGGTAGCCATCTGGATTTACACGCTGGTGTTTGCGTTTTCATCGCTCTGGTTTGCGCATTACGCGCTGGCTGCACTTGAACAGCTTAGAGCTAAAAAAGATGCTGCAGACTTGTCTCTACGGGCGCAAGCAGCTCCTGAATTGATAGCGATTACGCCAGGCGATGCAATTGACCTTCCTGTGCCGGGCGTGTAACACCACTGGCGCGTAAAACCTTTTTCTTTTTATGACTACAAACTTCGCAATCATCATCATCGGCGATGAAATCCTGTCGGGCAAACGCACTGACAAGCACTTGCCAAAAGCCATCGAACTGCTGGGCGCGCGTGGCCTGCAGCTGGCCTATGCCGACTACGTGGGCGACGACCCGGCGCGCATTACCGCTACTTTGAAAGGAGCGTTCCAGGCCGCCCGCGACTCAGGTGATGTGGTGTTTTCTTGCGGCGGCATTGGCGCTACGCCAGACGACCACACGCGCCAGTGCGCAGCCGCCGCATTGGGTGTTGAATTGGCATTGCACCCAGAGGCCAAGGCGCTGATTACCGAGCGCATGAAGGACACCGCAAAAGAGCAGGGCGTGGCCTTTGACGCTGACCGCCCGGACAACATTCACCGGCTGGACATGGGTTTGTTCCCGGTGGGCGCTGAGATCATTCCGAACCCGTACAACAAAATCCCGGGTTTTACCTGCCGCGCTGGTCACGGCGCGGTGCATTTCGTTCCTGGTTTTCCAGTGATGGCCTGGCCGATGATTGAAAGGGTTTTGGATGGCGACTACCCCCATCTGCACCAAACTGCGGCATACATTGAGAAGTCGATCATCGTTTCAGGTTCGATGGAAGCCACACTGACGCCTTTGATGGTGGCGATTGAGGCTGCGCACGCCGGGGTCAAAGTGTTCAGCTTGCCAAGCGTTGACCACCCTGTGTACGGCAGGCACATTGAGCTGGGCGTGAAAGGCGCGCCGTCTGCCATTGCGCTGGCCTACCCAGCTCTGCTGGCAGGGTTGGGGCAGTTCAACGTGACGCTTGGCCCCGAATTGGTGCGCTGAATGCATTTTTACGGTGCAGCGAGTTTTATGCACCAATATGGCGCAATTTAGCGCTGGTTTCGTCTGGGTTGGGCTGTTAAAAGCGGTTTTGGAAACGTTGTAGACTCTAAATCCTTGGCATAAAAAGTGCGTGCCAATCCCCAGTGATTCCCACCGAATTCATTTTTTTACCACCCAGAAACAGGAGATTTTGATGGCAAAGACCGTCGCAGACGTCATGAAAATGGTCAAGGAAAACGAAGTCAAGTTCGTTGACTTTCGCTTTACCGACACCCGAGGCAAAGAGCAGCACGTTACCGTGCCCGTGTCCCATTTTGACGAAGACAAATTCGCTTCAGGCCACGCGTTTGACGGCTCGTCGATTGCTGGCTGGAAGGGCATCGAGGCATCAGATATGTTGCTCATGCCTGACCCAAATACCGCCAACCTGGATCCGTTTTTTGAAGAAACCACGATCTTTTTGTCATGCGACGTGCTCGAACCCGGCGATGGCAAAGCCTACGACCGCGACCCACGCTCGATTGCAAAGCGTGCTGAGGCCTACCTCAAGGCCAGCGGCCTGGGCGACACCGCCTACTTCGGGCCAGAGCCAGAATTTTTCATCTTTGACGATGTGCGCTGGAACACCGATGCGTCAGGCACTTTCTTCAAAATTGACGAGTACGAAGCACCATGGAATTCAGGCGCTAAATTAGAAGGCGGCAACCGCGGCCACCGCCCAACCGTCAAGGGCGGGTACTTCCCTGTGCCACCGGTGGACAGCACGCAAGACATGCGCGCCGAAATGTCTTTGGTACTCGAATCTTTGGGCATCCCGGTTGAAGTGTTTCACCACGAAGTTGCTGGCGCTGGCCAGAACGAAATCGGCACCCGGTTCAGCACGCTGGTGCAGCGCGCCGACTGGACCCAAATGCTCAAGTACGTGGTGCAAAACGTCGCCAACGCTTACGGCAAAACCGCTACCTTCATGCCAAAACCCATCGTTGGCGACAACGGTAGCGGCATGCACGTACACCAGTCGATCTGGAAAGACGGCAAAAACCTGTTTGCTGGCGACGGCTATGCAGGCCTGTCAGACTTTGCGCTGTACTACATCGGCGGCATCATCAAGCACGCACGCGCACTGAATGCCATCACCAACCCTGGCACCAACAGTTACAAGCGTTTGGTCCCTGGTTTTGAGGCGCCGGTCAAGCTGGCTTACTCGGCTAAAAACCGCTCAGCATCGATCCGCATCCCGTACGTTGCCAACCCGAAAGGTCGCCGCATTGAGGCGCGCTTCCCGGACCCACTGATGAACCCGTACCTCGGTTTTGCGGCGCTGATGATGGCCGGCCTGGACGGCGTAGAAAACAAAATCCACCCGGGCGAAGCCGCCACGAAGGATTTGTACCATCTGCCGCCAGAAGAAGACGCAAAAATCCCAACCGTGTGCCACAGCCTGGACCAGGCACTCGATTGCCTGGACGTGGGCCGTGCCTTTTTGACCAAAGGTGGCGTGTTTACTGACTCAATGATTGACGCCTACATTGAACTGAAAATGGGCGAAGTCACGCGCTTGCGCATGGCTACGCACCCGATTGAGTTCGACATGTACTACTCGCTGTAAATCAGTTTGCAGGTGGGTGTGCATTTGTAACCAGGTTACTTTTGCATCAAAAAAGGACGGCAATCGCCGTCCTTTTTTCATGGAAACTACACATACTTGATTATTGGTGAAACAATTCTGTCGAATTTTGACCACAAGACTTTGAAGTTACATGCGTTTGCAGGATACTGTCGCACCGTCCCGCCACTTCTGGCGATTGGAGTTGCCCATGAAGACTTCTGTTTTATCTGCCTCCGTGTTTGCACTTTCCGCTGTTGCGAGCCTTGCAAGCGGCAGCGCGTTCGCGCAAATTTTCCGGTGCAACGGCGCCGAGGGTGTCGAATACATCAACAACTCCAAAGACGCGCAAGTCAGGGGTTGCAAGACCATGCAGGGCGGCAACGTCACGGTGATTCAGGCAAGCAGTAATACGACTAAAAGCGGCGTGCAGGTTGCGTCTGCATCATCGAATTCATCGGCATCGCCTGCTCCGCGCAACGACGGCAGCCCAGCGCAAAAGTCACGTGACAGCGATTCACGCGGTATTTTGGAGTCAGAGCTCAAAAAAGCTGAAGCCAAACTGGCCGAGCAGCAAAAAGAGTACAACAACGGCGAGCCTGAAAAGCAGGGCATTGAAAGCCGCAACTACCAGCGTTACCTTGACCGCGTCGCTGAAATGAAAAACGGTATTGCCCGGTACCAAAGCGACATTTCCAGCTTGAAGCGCGAAATCTCCCGGCTTCCCAGTATCAATTAGCGCGATCAATTGTTACTGCGCAGCGGTTCTGCGCCAAAATGGATGGCTTGAAAAAGCCCTCTATTTTTTTGCGCAAACCAAAAGCCGTAGATGACGTTCCTGCCGACGCGTCACGCTTTGTAGCCCTTGACCTGCTTGCCACCATGGTGGCAGTGGTCCGCACTACCGGCAGCGTGTTATTTGCCAATGCCGCACTGGAGCATGCGCTGGGCATATCGCGCCGCACCATTGAGGGATCGCTTTTGCCCGACAGCTTCACCGAGCCGCATATTTTGCAGCACGCGCTGGCCGGTGCCAACAGCAACGAATTCGCTACGCTGCGCTACGACGCATGGCTTAAACGCCTGAACAACGAGCCGATGCTGGTGCATGTGGTGGTGGCGCAAACCGACACATCCGGTGAAGCGATTGTCGAGCTGCTGCCGCTGGAGCAGCAGGCCAAGCAAGACCGCGAGGAGAGGCTGATGGAGCAGGCGCAGGCCAACAAAGAGTTGATTCGCAATCTGGCGCATGAGATTAAAAACCCGCTGGGCGGCATACGCGGCGCGGCGCAGCTGCTGCAAATGGACATCGACAAGTCGTTGACCGAATACACCCAGGTCATCATCCATGAGGCAGACCGGCTGCAGTCGCTGGTAGACCGCTTGCTGGCACCGCACCGGCGCCCACATTTGGTGGGTGACGTCAATATTCATGAAGTGTGCGAGCGGGTACGGTCACTGATACTGGCTGAGTTTCCGAAGGGGTTGCGTTTCAGCCGCGACTACGATGTTTCGATTCCCGACTTTCGGGGAGACCGCGAGCAGCTGATACAAGCCGTGCTGAATATTGCGCACAACGCCGCGCAGGCGTTGGTGGAGCGTATTTATGCGGGGGACGCCCACATCACTTTCAAGACGCGAATTGCCCGACAGGTAACCTTTGGCAAGCAGCGCTACCGCTTGGCACTGGAATTGCATGTCATTGACAACGGACCGGGTGTGCCTGGTGATTTGATTGACCGAATTTTCTACCCACTGGTGTCTGGCCGTGAAGGGGGCTCGGGGTTGGGGCTGACATTGGCACAAACTTTTGTGCAACAGCACCACGGCTTGATTGAATGCGAAAGCGCACCTGGGCGATGTGACTTCAAACTGTTGATTCCCCTACCGTAGGTGACAGTGTGATGTTCACCGCGCGTTTTGAGCAATGAAAACAAGCGGGGACAATCCCCGAGGACAGACAAACATGAAGCCGATCTGGATAGTTGATGATGACCAGTCCATCCGGTTTGTGCTGGAAAAAGCACTGCTGAGAGAAGACCTTCCAACCCGCAGCTTCACCAATCCGCGCGAAGTGCTGGCGGCCTTGAGTGTTGCTACCGAAGAAGACGGCCCGCAAATTTTGGTGAGCGACATCCGCATGCCAGGCGGCTCCGGGCTTGATCTGCTTGAAAAAGTCAAAGCCAAATTGCCGGGCTTGCCCGTCATCATCATGACGGCGTTTTCAGACCTTGACAGCGCGGTGTCGAGCTTTCAAGGCGGCGCTTTCGAGTACTTGCCCAAGCCGTTTGATCTGCCAAAAGCCGTTGAGCTGATTCGCCGCGCGGTGGAAGAAAGCCAGCGCGAAGAAGTGCTGGAAGAGCGCATGGCCGCAGCGCCAGAGATGCTGGGCCAGGCACCCGCCATGCAAGACGTGTTTCGCGCAATTGGCCGCTTGAGCCAAAGTAACGTCACCGTCATGATTACGGGTGAGTCAGGTTCCGGCAAAGAGCTGGTGGCCAAGGCGCTGCACAAACATTCGTCGCGCGCCAATGGCCCATTTGTGGCGATCAACACCGCAGCCATTCCCAAAGACCTGCTTGAGAGCGAGCTGTTTGGCCATGAGCGTGGCGCGTTTACTGGCGCGCAAACCATGCGCCGTGGCCGCTTTGAGCAAGCCGAGGGCGGCACCCTTTTCCTCGATGAAATTGGCGACATGCCGTTTGACTTGCAAACGCGCTTGTTGCGGGTTTTAAGCGATGGGCATTTTTACCGCGTGGGTGGGCATAACGCCATCAAGGCCAATCCGCGCGTGATTGCCGCTACCCACCAGGACCTGGAGCAGCGCGTGAAAGAAGGCGTGTTTCGTGAAGACCTGTACCACCGCCTGAACGTGATTCGTCTGCGCCTGCCAGCGCTGCGCGAGCGCCGTGAAGACGTGTTTGCCCTGACGCGCCACTTCTTGCAGCAAAGCGCCAAGCAGCTGGGTGTAGAGCCCAAACGCATTTCAGAGCCGGCGCTGCAACAGCTCAGCAACTTTGGGTTTCCGGGCAACGTGCGCCAGCTTGAGAACATTTGCCACTGGCTCACGGTGATGGCGCCCGCGCAAGTCATTGAGCCAAAAGATCTGCCGCCGGAAGTGGCAGGCGCTGCGCCTGCAAGTGTTGCAGCGGCCAGGTTGCCAGTAGCAGTGCCTATGCAGCCCGCTGCCGAAGCGCCGCCCGTGCATTCAGCGCCACTCCAAGCCGACGCACCAGCCACGCCAGCGCAATCAACCTGGGAAGAAGGCCTGGAGCATGAAGCCGAAGCCTTGCTGGATGCGGGCCAAACCGATGTGTGGGACGTGTTGACCCGCCGCTTTGAGTCCAAACTGATTCAGACTGCGCTTCACAACACCAAAGGCCGCCGCATTGAAGCGGCACAAAAACTGGGTATTGGCCGCAATACCATCACGCGAAAGATTCAAGAACTGGATCTGGAGTGAGTATTTCTCGAAACGTCAATACAGCGCAGTGAGTGGCTAAACCACTTCAACAATCACCGGCGTGTGGTCACTGGGCCGTTCGTTTTTACGCGGCGTTTTGTCAATCACGCAGCTGGTGACCAGCGGCTTGAGCGCCTCGCTTACCAAAATGTGGTCAATGCGTAGACCGCGGTTGCGGCGGAAGGCAAACTCGCGGTAGTCCCACCAAGAGTAGCTTTTGTCCAGCTGCTCAAACATCCGAAAAGCATCGCTCAAGCCCAAATCAAGCAGCGCACGAAAATGCTGGCGCTCCTCGGTGGTGTGGTGAATAGTTTCCCGCAAGCCTTCAGCATCGTACGTGTCGCGGTCATCA
>JANNCT010000035.1:0-39438 GCA_031386895.1 Polaromonas sp. | reverse complement strand
TTGAAAAAGTACTGCGTGATGGCGGAATCAGCACCCGCTTTGACTTTGGTAACGTACGCCTTCAGGTCGTCATGGGCCGACTTGGCCTGCGGGTGTACTTCAGGGTACGCGCCGACTTCAATGTGAAACGCGTCGCCTGTTTCGGCACGGATGAAAGCCACCAGATCGCTGGCGTAATGAAACTCACCACCGCCGCCGTAGCCGCTGGGCAAGTCACCCCGCAGCGCGACCAGGCGTTTGACGCCCATGGTTTGCAGCGTGGCCAACTGCTGGCGCACCGCGGACTTGGTTGCGCCTACGCAAGAGAAGTGGCAGGCAGCTTCAACACCTTCGGCCAAAATTTCGCCAACAGTGTTGAAAGTTCCGTCTTGGGTAGAGCCACCAGCACCGAAAGTCACCGAGCAAAATTCGGGGCTCAGAGCGTAAAGCGCTTGCCGGGTTGCGCGCAGCTTTTCCGCGCCGTCAGGCGTTTTGGGAGGGAAAAACTCGATGCTGATCGGTAACTTGGCGGAACGGGTCATGTCTGGTTGCTCAATGAAAACACTATCGAAAAACTATCTAAACCTGAGGGAAACAGCAGCAAAACATTGGCGGCTTCTGGGGCGCCGGGTTATTCGTCAGGCTTTGATTTGTCACGCTGCTTGCGCCGCGCCGGGCCGTGCTGGCCAGCGTGGGCTTCTTCAGAATCTTCATGGGCGGCGTGCAGCGCGCGGGTTTCAGCTCGGGGCGTGCGCTTGACGGCTTTGCGCGGTGGCGCGGCGGGCAACGGCTTGTCGTTCAGCCCGACATCGCTGCCTTTTTTGCCGTGAATAAAAAACTCGCGGTTGCCGTCACCGCCTTCAATGCTTGACTCCATCCATTTCAAAACATCAACGCCCAACGCAGCGCACGCATCACGCAAACGCTTTTCAACGAATTCAAAGTGTGCTGGGTCTCGCACAATGCCGCCCTTGCCGATTTGGCCGGGCTGCAACTCGAATTGCGGCTTGACCAGCATCAGCAGGTGGCCGTCAGCCTTGAGCAGGCGCACCACAGCGGGTAGCACCAGCGTCAATGAAATGAACGACAAGTCGCCAGTGAGGAAGTCAAACACCGGATCGATTTCAGGTGTGTCGTCCGCATCGGCCACATCAGATTCATCATCAAATTGGCCTGTAGCGCCCATTTCACGGGCGCAAGCAGCTACTAAATCAGAAGCAGTCAATGACCGGGCATTGATACCTTCGAGGCAGACCACACGTGAATCGTCACGCATGGTGGCGTGCAGTTGACCGTGGCCAACGTCAACGCCGACCACTTGAGAAGCGCCGTGTTGCAGCAGGCAATCGGTAAAGCCGCCGGTCGACTGGCCCACATCAAGGCAACGTAGCCCGGTCACGTCAAGCCCGGTGGCCTTCAATGCGCCTTCGAGCTTCAAGCCGCCACGTGAGATGTACTTGGCCTCGGTGTTGTCGAGTACTTCGACCTCAGCGTTGTGGGCAATCTCATCGCCGTTTTTAGCGACCCGCTTCCACGGTGCCGCGACCTCTGCTTCATCGACAACCACGCGCCATTGCACACCCGAGCCGATCAGGCGCTGGGCTTGGGAGCGGGTGGTGGCAAAGCCGTGTTCGACGAGAAAAAGATCAGCGCGCATGGGGATTGGGATGGAGGTCGAAGTCGGGAACTTTCAACGCGGAGAAGAGGAGAACGCGGGGGACGCGGAAAAATCATTAAAAAGTTTTTTACTCCGCGTCCCCCTGGTTTTTTCCTCCCCTCCGCGTTGAATGACTGCGTATTTAAAACGCAGACAAATCAATAGCGGTAAGCGTTGGCTTTGTACGGGCCAGCTTTGTTCACGCCGATGTAGTCAGCTTGCTCCTGGCTCATTTCAGTCAGCACGGCGCCAACTTTCTTAAGGTGCAAACGGGCGACTTTTTCGTCCAGGTGCTTCGGCAACACATACACTTCGCCTACCTTGTAGTCAGCCTGCTTGGTGAACAATTCGATCTGCGCCAGTACCTGGTTGGCAAAGCTTGACGACATCACAAAGCTTGGGTGGCCCGTGCCGCAGCCCAGGTTTACCAAGCGGCCTTTGGCCAGCAAAATGATGCGCTTGCCGTCCGGGAAAATCACGTGGTCCACTTGCGGCTTGATCTCTTCCCACTGACATTTCTCAAGCGACACCACATCGATTTCGTTGTCAAAGTGACCGATGTTGCAGACGATGGCCTGGTCTTTCATGGCGGCCATGTGGGCGTAAGTGATGACGTTTTTGTTGCCGGTAGCCGACACGAAAATATCGCACTTGTCAGCGGCGTATTCCATCGTCACAACCTTGTAGCCTTCCATGGCGGCTTGCAGCGCATTGATCGGGTCAATTTCGGTTACCCAGACTTGTGCGCTAAGTGCGCGCAAGGCTTGGGCAGAGCCCTTGCCCACGTCGCCGTAACCAGCAACCACAGCAACTTTGCCTGCAATCATCACGTCGGTGGCGCGCTTGACGGCGTCAACCAGTGATTCGCGGCAGCCGTACAAGTTGTCGAACTTGGACTTGGTCACGGAATCGTTCACGTTGATCGCGCGGATGACAAGCGTGCCCTTGGCCGACATTTCATTCAAACGCAGCACGCCGGTGGTGGTTTCTTCAGTCACGCCAACGATGTTTTTCAGGCGGCGGCTGTACCAGGTTGGGTCAGTGGCCAGCTTGGCTTTGATGGAATTGAACAGGCAGATTTCTTCTTCGCTGCCAGGCTTGCCGATAACGGAAATATCCGTCTCAGCTTTTGTGCCGAGGTGCATGAGCAACGTGGCATCGCCGCCGTCGTCCAAAATCATGTTTGGGCCTTCTTCAGCCGTACCCTTGTCGCCGCCGAATTCAAAAATCTTGTGGGTGTAGTCCCAGTAGTCGGCCAGTGACTCGCCTTTGATAGCAAACACGGGTGTGCCGACAGCAGCCAAAGCGGCAGCGGCGTGGTCTTGTGTCGAGTAAATGTTGCACGATGCCCAACGCACGTCTGCGCCCAAGGCTTGTAATGTTTCAACCAGCACGCCGGTTTGAATCGTCATGTGGATGGAGCCGGTGATACGGGCACCTTTGAGCGGCTGGGCTTTGGCGAATTCTTCGCGCATAGCCATCAGGCCGGGCATCTCGGTTTCGGCAATTTTGATTTCTTTGCGGCCCCAGGCGGCAAGAGACAAATCAGCAATCACATAATCAGAAAAAGGCGCAACGGCTGCGAGGGTGGGCTTAAGTACGGCGTTCATACGGTTCTCCAAAATCAACATCAATTAGGCAAAATAGCCACGGGCAGTGCCGAACGTTTGCGGAAGAGTTTTTTGACTCACCCGGCTAGAAAAGCACATGCGGGTGAGCGTGGTTGCTAAAGTCACTTGTGTGTGAATCTTGAGCCTAATCCACATGCCGTGGGTTGCAACGCTCCTCAAGAGGTTTGGATTGTACATAAATAAGACACTTTGGTCATGAATTCCCTAAACACCTGGCCACTGCCAGACAAGCTACGCATCACAGGCATCTTCACTGACATTGACGACACGCTGACCACCCACGGCGCGATTACGCCTGATGCGCTGGCTGCGCTGGGCGAATTGAGGGCTGCAGGTTTGAGCGTCATCGCCATCACGGGCCGTCCGGTCGGCTGGTGCGAGGAGTTTGCCCGCACCTGGCCGGTTAATGCGATCGTGCCGGAAAACGGCGCTGTTTTACTCCAAAATACACGTAAAAATGGCCTGCAGCCCAATGAATACGGGCGCAAGCAGCTATTAAAAACATACCAGCAAAGCAATGTTCTTCGCGCAGACAACTACGCCCGCATGCAGCGCATCGGCCAGCGAATCTTGCATGAAGTGCCCGGCACAGCACTGGCCCAAGACAGCGACGGGCGCGAGACCGACATGGCCATTGACCACAGCGAATTCACGCATTTGCCACCTGAGAAAATTGCACAAGTCGTTGCCATCATGCAGGCCGAAGGCATGACCGCCACGGTGAGCTCCATCCACATCAACGGCTGGTTTGGTGCGCACAACAAGCTGACAGGCGCGCGCTGGGCGGTGCGCGAGCTGTTCGGCCGCGACCTGGCTCTAGAGATGAACGATTGGGTTTATGTAGGCGACTCGACGAACGACCAGCTGATGTTTGAAGCCTTCGCCAATTCCATCGGGGTGGCCAATGTGCGGCGGTTTGAGGCGCAGCTAACCACCTTGCCGCGATACATTACCGATGGTGAGCGCGGCGCAGGCTTTGCCCAAGTCGTGCAGGCCATTTTGCAAGCCCGCGCTATCAAAACGCTTTAATCAGGCCCAGCGAACTGTTCATCACGGCGCTACCGCGACGCACAACAACAACTCGTTAGGCCCTGACCAGCCAGACGCTGCGCCGAACACATCTAACCGTTTGGTCATGTCGCTCCATGCGTGCTGCTGGGCGCTGCTGGAAAGCGGTGCCAGCATGTCGATGATCGGCGAAGCGGACGAGCGTAAAAAATCGACGTAATGCGCAGCACTAAGAGCGTGCAACGGTGCAGACACATAGCGCACCGTCACATCAACGAAGCCAGCAGTCTGCGCCAACTCCTGGATCAAACCCGGTTTGCCCAAGCTCATTAGCGTGCCCGGCTCAAACGCGCTGTGGAGCTTGGTTGGTGTCACACCAGCCATGCCAGCGTGTTCGCGTGCTGTTGCGAGTGTGATGGCCAGACACGGGTTGTTCTCTGGCCGCCCAAACACCAAGGCAGCCAGACGCCCTTGCGGTTTGAGCGCAGCGCGCAGGCCGCGCAATGCAGCCAGTGGTGAATGCCAAAACATCAGGCCCAGTCTGCACACGACGGCGTCAAAGTCAGCGCCTGCCAGCCCCAGTAACTGGGCATCTGCTGTGCGGGTGCTGACCTGGGTGAGACCAGCTGCCTCAGCGTTTTTTTGTGCCAGCGCCAAAATGCCGGGCGAGATGTCCGTGGCCAGCACCCAGCCTGTGTGGCCAACGCGGCGGGCGATGTCCAGCGTCTGGTCACCCGCGCCGGCGGCAACGTCCAGGACGCGCGCGCCCAGCCCAATGCGGGCGCCTTCGAGCATGGCGTGCGTTGCTTCGCGCAGCCAGGCATGAATCAGGGGGCCATGCTGGTTCCAGCCAGCTGCGGCCGTGTCCCAGGACGCGGCAATATCCAGGGTGTTTGCCATCATTGCGCCTTTACCCCGGTTGCCAAAATGATCGGTTGCCAATACCGTTGCTCCTGCGCGATTCGGCCGGCCAGCGCTGCGGGCGTGCTGGACACAGCGAGCATGCCCGAGTCGGCAAAAGCTGCAACCAATTCCGGGCGGGCGATGGCCTGCTGCACGGTTTGTGATACCGCTTCTCTAGTGGCGGCTGGCACGCGTGCAGGCATGAAAAAAGCAAACCACTCGCGCACGACCAGGCTGCGGTAACGCTGCTCAACAAAGGTCGCCACATCCGGGAAGTACGTGCTGCGCTGCGCCCCGGACGTTGCCAGAACGCGCAACTTGCCCGTAGCTTTGTGCTGGCGAAACAGCCCTTCGGGCAGCACCAAAGCCGCAATTTGCCCACCGAGCAAATCCACCAGAGCCGGCGGCCCACCGGCGTACACCACATGCTGCCACGGCACATTCGCTTCGCGAAACAGCATCACCTCCAGCAAGTGCGGCAAGGTCCCGGTTCCGGGGGACGCCACGTTGGCAAGTTGGGGGTTGCTGCGCATCCAGTCGATCAGCTCCTGGACATTTTTTACGCTTTCCGGAACCGCCGGCCCGACAGCTAGGGCCAACGTCATTTCCCCGGCCATCGACACGGGCTGCAAATCAATAATCGGGTCGTATGCCAGTTTTTCATACAGGTACGGATAGACGGTGGCGACGGCGCCTTGGGCCAGCAGTACCGTTGCACCGTCTGGGGCTGACGCTTTTAATGCGTTCACGGCAATTTGACCCGCAGCTCCTGGGCGGTTGTCCACAATTGCGCCCTGCGGGTACTGCCGTGCGAATTGCTCAGCCACGCGCCTGGCCACAATGTCTGGAATGCTGCCAGCTGGGCCAGAGCAGAGGATGCGCAATTGTTGAATGGCGAGACTGACGGACGGCTGCGCACTGGCGCAATGGCTGGCAGCCAGCCCAAACAGCGACGCGCTTGCTGCGCAGCCGTATTGCAGCACCAAACGGCGTGAAGAAGCGGTGGCGTCAGTGGTGGTCTTCGTGGCGGTGGCGGTGGCGGTGGTGGTGGTGGTGGTGGTGGTGGTGGTCATGAAATTCTCCTTGCTTGACGGTGGTATCGATGGGCTGAATACTGGCAGATAGCGCCCACTTATGTGAAGATGACGGGTGCAGCAGCCCGATGTCGGCTGTGCATCACGCAAAGGTGGGCCCATGCGACTCCAAGCTATTGAACAATTCATCGCCGTGGTGGATGCGGGCAGCATTAGGGGCGCAGCGCGCCAGCTCACTATGTCGCAGCCCGCCTTGACCCGCGCCCTGCAGCAGCTTGAAGAAGAGCTGGGCGTGCAACTGATGGACCGCAGTGGCCGCGGCGTCACGCCTACCGCAGCAGGCAGTGCTTTTTTGTCGCGTGCGCGGGTGGCCGAGGCCGAGCTGCGCAAGGCCGCTGAAGAGGCCAAAAAAACGGTGGGTGACAGCACGCGGCTGCTGGCGCTGGGCGTATCGCCGGTGGGTGCCAGCCTGTTGCTGCCAGAGCTTGCCATTACCGTGCAAAAGTTGCACCCCGCAACCCGCATACGCATTTTGGAAACCACGCCCAGTGCCTTGTTGTCTCTGGTGCGCGATGAGGTCATGGACCTGGCAGTCACCCAGCGCACCCGCATTCACCTGGACGCGGGGCTGGACTACCGGCCACTGGCAGAAATTCAGATGCGCATGGCGGTGCGCCCCGGCCACCCTTTGCTTGTCAAGTCGGGCAAGAAAGGCGGATGCAGCCTGCACGATGTTGTGGGCGCATCGTGGTTGTACATGACGGCGCACGACAGCTCTGACGACATTGTGAGTCGGTCATTCATTGCCAGCGGCTTGCCTGTGCCACTGGCTGCGGTGCATTGCGGCTCTTACTTTGTGGCGCTTGATCTTCTGGAGTCAACCGACATGGTGGGCGTGCTGCCGCCAGCGCTGCTTCGCTCGTGTATGCACTCGGGGCAACTGGTTGAGCTGGTACTGGCCCAACCTTTAATACCGATTCAGCTGGGCATGTACACGCGGTCTGGGTCGCCGCCCACTGCCCCGGCAAAGTCTGCTGCTGCGGCGATCATCGCCATCTCAAAGCGGCTCGCCCTGACTGGCGAGCTGCGCAGTACAGCGCCGTTAAAAGCTTGAACGCTTGCTACCCGGCGCAGAAAAGTTACGACTTGAGCAGCCCCAGCTGTTCAACCAGCGCTTTTTCGCGCACAAAGGTGTCTTGCGCAAACTTTAAATACGCAGCCGAGCTCATGTACATCGGCTGCATGTCGTACTTGGCCAGCGCGCTGGTGTAGCTGGTTTGCTCCATCGCCTGCTTGAAGGCGTCGTGCAGGCGCTTGACGACTGCTGGTGGCATGTCACGTGGTGCGGCAATGCCAAACGGTGAGTTTTGCACCAGGCCAAGCCCGAGTTCTTTCAGTGTTGGCGCATCCGGGAATTTGGCCAGCCGCTGCTCGCCCCAAGTGTTTAAAACGCGCAGCTTGCCCGCCTCAACTTGCGGCGCAAAACCAGTGGAATCAGCCGCCGCCATGATGTTGCCACCCAAGATGGATTGCATCAAATCCGCGCTGCCTTTGTACGGCACATGCAGCAGTTCGATGCCGAGCTTTTGCGCAATCAGCTCCATCGTCAAGTGCGGGCTGGTCATGGTGCCGGTGGAGCCGTAGCTCAGCTTGCCTGGGTTGGCCTTGGCCCAACCGACAAAATGCGTCCAGCTTTTCAGCGGTGAATCAGCAGGCACAACCAGGCCGAAAGCGTATCCAGTCACGTTCAGCACATAGGCCAGATCCTTGATCGGGTCCCACGTCATTTTGGTGGTGTACGGCATGCGGAAGACACCGAGTGGCACCTGCGCCAGCGTGTAGCCGTCGGCGCTGGAGGTTTGCAAACCCTGTGCCGGCAGCGTACCGCCGGCCCCGGGCTTGTTTTCAATGATGACTGCCTGGCCTAGAATTTTCGAGGCGTTGTCGGCCAGCACGCGCATGGTGACATCGGTCGGTCCACCAGCGGGGAACGCAATCACCAGCTTGATGGGTTTGGCCGGAAAGGTCTGCGCTTGCGTCAACCCCACCAAAGCGGGGGTGGTCAACAAAGCGGCTGATTGAAGAACTTGGCGGCGCTGCATAGTGGTTTCCTTAAAGAATATCTGATGATGCCGCATGCGCACCAGCAGCACACTAGGGCTTTAGCCTATGCACACTTTTTTACCATTAATATCGGGCGATGAACCTACCTTCGAAATTTTGGGCCGACCTAACGTCGCGCCATTTCTCCCAGCTGGCCGCTAGTAGCGTGATTGACCAAACCGTGGCTGTGCTGCCAGTGGCTGCGATTGAACAACACGGCCCGCACCTGCCGGTGAGTGTGGACACAACGCTGGTCAACGGCGTGATTGAGGCTGCACTGCCGCACCTGCCTGAATCGCTGCCGGTGCTCTTTATGCCCACGCAGCAAGTCGGCAAAAGCAATGAGCACATTCGCTACCCCGGCACGCTGACGCTGAGCGCGCAAACGCTGATCAGCGTGTGGATGGAGCTGGGCGCTTGTGTTGCCCGCGCAGGCATTAAAAAGCTGGTGCTGTTCAACAGCCACGGCGGCCAGGTGAGCGTGATGGACATTGTGGCGCGCGACTTGCGCACAGCGCATGACTTGATGGTGTTTTCAAGCAACTGGTTTTCATTGCCGCTGGGCGACGAAGTGACGAACCTGTTCACGCCCGCTGAGCACCGCTTCGGCATCCATGCGGGGGATATGGAAACGTCCATGATGCTGGCGCTGCGTGAGAAATATGTCGATATGCAGCATGCACAACACTTTCGTACCCAGGCTGAAGAGCGCGCCAAAAAGTACCCGATTCTGGGCAACGGCTCGGCCGTAAAACTAGGCTGGCAAATGCAAGACTACAACCCCTACGGCGCGGCGGGCGATGCCACCCTGGCCACGGTGGCCAAGGGCCGTGCAGTGATTGACGCGGCTGGGCTTCAATTGGCGCGGCTCTTAAAAGAAATCAGCAGCCTGCCTTTATCAACTTTAAACTCCCAGCCAAACCACTCGGTATGAGCGTATTGCTTGAACTGCGCAGCGTTGAAAAGCGCTACGACAACGGAACACTCGCCCTCGAGCGGGTGAACCTGGCAGTTAGCAAGCAAGAATTTGTGAGTTTGCTCGGGCCGTCAGGTTGCGGCGAAAGCGCGGCGCTGAAAATGATTGCGGACTTGGCGAAATTTGCCCACGTGAACCCGCGTGAGCTGTCGGGCGGCATGAAACTGTGGGTGTCAATTGCCCGGGCCATGGTGACCGAGCCGCGCCTGCTACTGCATGGACGAGCCCTTTGCAGCACTTGATGAAATGACGCGTTTCAAGCTGAGCAACGACACGCTGGCGCTGTGGCAGGCTAAGGCCTTCACCACCATTTTTGTCACGCACAGCGTGTACA
Source organism: Polaromonas sp. (assembly GCA_031386895.1). GTDB lineage: Bacteria > Pseudomonadota > Gammaproteobacteria > Burkholderiales > Burkholderiaceae_C > Polaromonas. The sequence goes on along the minus strand of JANNCT010000035.1, from coordinate 29,813 downwards.
AAAGCGTGTACCTGAGCAACTGCATCATCGTGATGGCCGCGCGACCTGGCCGCTTAATTGCCGATATTGCAGTGGAGGCGCCCTACCCGCGCACGGACAGCTTTCGCAACACACCGCGTTACGCCGAGCTGTGCGTGCAAGTCTCGCAAGCGCTGCAAAAAGCCGGAGACCACCATGACTGATATTGCGACAAGCAGCGGCACATCAGACGCTCCTATATTAATAGCTGCTCGCGCCCATATAGAGAGCGCTAGAAGTCTATTTGCTCAAAAAATACTGCCGTTTGTGGTGTTTGGCCTGGCGCTGCTGGCGGTGGTGGCTGAATTTACCGCTGGTGCTGCAGGCAAAGAAACTGGCTTGGCGTCAAGGATTCTGGAAGCCAGCTTTCGCACCGAAATCCCGGAGATGTTTGCCGGGCTGGTGCTGATGTCACTAACAGGCATCATGATTTATCTGGTATTCACATGGGTTTCAAAACTGGTGCTGGGCAAGTGGCATGAGAGCGAAATCAAAAGCAGCCGCCAGGAGCCTGGGCGAATAAGTCAAAGCAATAGCCACCATGAAATTTGAAAACGTCATCATTCCGGCCTGCGTTCGCGGCTTTCATCTGGACGCCGAGCGTTTCGATGTTGAGATACAAAACGGTGCTGTAGCCCATATAAAACGGGCGCAAACAGCTCCGCAATCAATAGCTTATGGCACGCTTATTCCTTGCCTGGTAGACGCCCACGTGCACATCGACAAGACCTATGTGGTGAATGAGGTTGGCGCTGCCGATGGCGACCTGTCCAAGGCCATCGCGCTGATGGCCCAGCACCGCGCGAAGTGGACGGCTCCCGAAATCACGCTGCGCATGGAGCGTGCTTTGCAAGACGCTTACAGCCACGGCACACGCGCCATGCGCACCCACCTCGACTGGCCCGACGAAAGCGTGCCCGCCGCTGCGGGTGTTTTTGAAGCGCTGCGTGAAAAGTGGCGCGGCCGCCTGGTGCTGCAGTGCGTGTCGCTCACGCCGCTGGATAGCTTTGACAGTACCAGCGCCTGCCAATCAATAGCTACCGAGTTGGCGCGCTTAAACCAGACGGGCAACGCCGCACTGGGTGAAGCAGCATTGCTGGGCGCATTTGTATATCGAAACGCGGACATGCGCGCCAAGTTGCAGCGCGTGTTTGACCTGGCCAAAACGCACGACTTGCGTTTGGACTTTCATGTAGACGAGGGCCTGGATGCAGACGCGTGCGGCCTCAAAACGATCGCCGAACTGACCATCGCCAATGGCTACCAGGGCAAAGTCACTTGCGGCCATTGCTGCTCATTGAGCATTCAGCCGCTGGCCGAAGCACAAAACACTTTGCAATTGTGCAAAGACGCCGAGATTTTTTTAATCGCGCTGCCAACCACCAACCTGTACCTGCAAGGCGCGTGGGACACAACGCCCGTAGAGCGCGGCATTACGCGGCTCAAAGAGGCTCTGGCACACGGAATACGGGCAGTAGTAGCTACTGATAACGTAGCAGATGGTTTTTATCCGTACGGCAACTACAACCTGATGACAAGCTTCGCACTGGCAGTGCAGATGGGCCACTTGAGCCCGCCTGACGAGGCGTTAGCCCTGGTTACCACGCACCCCGCGCTGGCGATGGGTTTGCCGTGGGACGGAAAAATAAAAGTCGGCTGTCCGGCCGACTTGTTGTTGTTGCAAGCAACCAGCCCGTACGAGCTGATTACATCCGGCTTGGCGACAGCGAAACGCTGTAGTTTGTACGCGCTGCAAGTGCCTTGACGCCTTCTTTTTGAACTTCGGCGCGGGTCAGGTTGCTGGAAACTGGCCTTTCTGCTGCGGTGAACTGGCCAATTTCGTTGGAGCCTTGCAGGGTTCCGTCAGCGCGGGCTTTGGCGTATTGGGCCATGACCTCAGTGCGGGTGGTGCTGCTGGCGGTGTTAGGCGCAATTACTTCAAAAGTGTCGGCAAACGCTGCAGTTGCGCCCAATGAAGACAAGGCAATAACGGTAGCGGCAATAAGTTTCGAGTTCATGATGGATTTCCTTGAAGGTAAAAAATAAAAATCTGCTTGAATATTGGTTAAAAACTGGTCAAGCAATGGGCAGGCAATGGTCAAACACTGACCAACCGGTCACAGTTGGCGGCAGCTGGTCAGTTCGCCACGCCTGGCTCATTAGTACGTTGCGTAGCCAGCAAAGTCATAGTCCGACTGCGCTGCGCGTGCGGCCACAATGCCTTCGTTACGCACTTCAGCACGGGTCAGGGTGCTGGTCGTCTGCTTGGATGCAACGTTGAACTCACCGGTTTCGTTGGACACTTGCACGCTGCCATCAGCCCGTGCTTTGGCCAGGTCAGCCATGACAGCCGCGCGGCTGGTGGTGCTGGTGGTATTTGGCGTAATCACTTCAAAAGTGTCGGCAAACGCTGCGGTTGCGCCCAATGAAGACAAGGCAATAACGGTGGCGGCAATAAATTTCGAGTTCATGATGAATTTCCTTAAGAGTTAACAAAAAAAGTCTTATCGACCATTTCAGTCAACCTGCCTGCCAGCTTGCGGCGGGGTGGGCGGGTTGACCGTCTCGGTGAGCAGCTTGTTGACTTGCATCTCATCGATGGGTTGAACTTTAAGCCTTTTATTGTTAATTAATAACCAGTTGGTCAGCAATACACTATTGCGAAATGCGCAATAAAATGACGAATCCAATTCGATTGCTAACTTAACGTTTCATATTTTGGCTAAAAAGTTACGCGTTAACCCTTAAAGGACCACTTCATGGACAGACTTCTTTCAATGCGCGTCTTTCAAAAGGTCATTGACGAAGGCGGCTTTGCTGCAGCCGCCAGGGCGCTGGACATGTCACCCGCAGGCGTGACGCGGCTGGTCACCGACCTGGAGCAGCACCTGGGTGCGCGCCTGATGCAGCGCACCACCCGCAAGCTGCTGCTGACCGACGCAGGCGAGGCGTATTTGCTGCGCGTGCGGGGCATTCTGGCCGAGGTGGACGACGCAGAAGCCAGCGCCGGGCACAGCGCCAGCGCGCTAAAGGGCGTGGTGCACGTGCTGGCGCCACCGCTGTTTGCCAACCGCTTTTTTGCCTACCAGATCAAGCACTGGACCAGCCGCTACCCCAACGTCTGCGTTGACCTGCAGGTGGATCCGTTTCCGCAGCCGCGGGTTGAAGAATTTGATGTCACGTTTTTATCGGTTGCCGAAGGCACTGACCTCAACATCGTGGCGCGCCGCATCGCCACCACGCAGTGGATTGTGTGTGCCAGCCCCAGTTACCTGAAGCGTCACGGCACGCCCACGCACCCGGCTGACCTGGAAAAGCATTTGTACCTGAGCTTTCCGTGGCACATTGCATCGGCTGGCCCAGCGCCCCGTGGACTGCGGCTGAGCCCGTTAAACGGCGCAGGCGGGGCCGTCGATGCGCCCATCCAGACCGTACTTCATTCACCCAGCATGGACATGCTGTTCAATGCCGCAATTGACGGCGCAGGCATCACCGTCATGCCTAAATTTCCATCGGAAAATTACCTTTCTACTGGCGCATTGATCCACATCTTGCCAGACTGGATTTTTGGCAACTTCGCGCTGTATGCCGCCCTGCCTACCCGCAAGCTGATTCCCGCACGCACCCGCGCGTTTTTAGACTTCGCCACCGAGATGAGCTTCAAGCCGATTGAGCCTGTCCTGCCCACCCTCCAGGCGGGTTGAACGGTGGTGAATTTGATTCGGTGACCGACTCCACCAACCGACTTGCGGCGCTGCAACATTTCCTTGCTGACATCGCGCCCATCGAGTGCAACCAGAGACGCCGGCGCCGTGACCTGCGAAGCCGGTATTTTGATCGCTGACCTCGAACGCGCAGTGCGTGCCAACAACGCGGTTGCTGGTGGGCAAGAGATTTTGATGTAGCCCAGCACGCGTGATATGGCCACTATTGGCGGATAGGTCTGCAGCGCAATAAATACGGGCGCACTCAGCTCCTTAATTCATAGCATCAAACTCGCTCAAGCACGCCGCGCAGCGCATTTCCAGTGTGCGTACCCAGCTTTACCACCGTCTCTGGCGGCGCAGCGGCCACCACAGTGCCGCCTGCGTTTCCGCCATCGGGCCCGAGGTCAATCACCCAGTCGGCTTCGGCAATCACATCGAGGTCATGCTCAATCACCACCACGCTGTGGCCACCGTTGACGAGGCGGTGCAGCACACCAATGAGCTTTTCAACGTCGGCCATGTGCAGGCCGACGGTTGGCTCGTCGAGAACGTACAGGGTATGCGGGGCTTTTTGGCCGCGCCTTGTGATGTCGTCGCGCACTTTGCTGAGTTCGGTCACCAGCTTGATGCGCTGCGCTTCACCGCCGCTGAGCGTGGGTGAGGGCTGGCCGATGGTGAGATAACCCAGGCCCACGTCTTTGAGCAATTGCAGCGGGTGGCCGATGCTGGGCATGGATTTGAAAAATTCCACCGCCTCGTCAACCTCCATCTTCAGCACATCGCCAATGCTTTTGCCGCGCCAGGTCACCGCCAGTGTCTCGGGGTTAAAGCGGGCGCCGTGGCAGGTTTCGCACAGCACTTTGACATCGGGCAAAAAGCTCATGCCGATGGTGCGCACGCCAGCGCCTTCACAGGTTGGGCAGCGGCCTTCACCGGTGTTAAAACTGAAGCGCCCGGCCTGGTAGCCTCTTGCTCTGGCCTCTAAGGTATCCGCAAACAATTTGCGAATGGTGTCCCAAAAACCGATGTAAGTGGCGGGGCAGGAGCGCGGGGTTTTGCCGATGGGGGTTTGGTCAACTTCCAGCACGCGGTCCACCACGCGGTAGCCTGCAATCGCCTCGCAGCCGACCCAAGCCGGGTGACTGCCTGCGTCGTCTGAATCACGGCCTGCTTTGGTGCTGCGCTGCATGACGGCAGCGTGCACGTTGGTCAGCAATACGTCACGTGCGAGGGTTGATTTGCCGGAGCCGGACACGCCTGTGACGGCTACCAAACGGTACAAAGGCACGTCAATGGTCACGTCTTTGAGGTTGTGCAAGTCAGCCCTCGAGACGGTTATCCAGGACGTGTGTTTGCTGGCTGCTTGTGGGGCGGCGTTATGGAGGGCGCTGGCTGAAGCTGCGTTGGCTATCAGGGCGGCGGCTTTTAGTTTGGCTTGTTTGGCCTTGCTGACTGGCTTGCTTGGGGCCGCTGAATGGGGGCCAGAGCCCAAATCCGATTCAGCTTGTGCGCCCTGCGGTGGCTGTTTCGCGGAATTAGGATCTGACCCCAATTCAGCTAGTTCGGCTACAGTTTCGCGCCGCGCATGCAGCGGATGAATCAACGGGTTCGCGAGGTAACGCCCGGTCAATGACTCCGGCACTGCGGACAACTGCGCCGCACTGCCCTGCGCCACCAAACGCCCGCCGCGCTTGCCTGCGCCGGGGCCAATGTCGATGATGTTGTCGGCGCGGCGAATGGTGTCTTCGTCGTGCTCAACCACCACCAGCGTGTTGCCGCGCTCGCTCAGCTTGCCCAGCGCGCTTAGCAAAATTTTGTTGTCGCGCGGATGCAGGCCGATGGTCGGCTCGTCCAGCACGTAGCACACGCCTTGCAGGTTGCTGCCCAATTGCGCCGCCAGGCGAATGCGCTGCGCTTCGCCTCCCGACAGCGTGGGCGCGCCACGGTCTAGCGTGAGGTAGCCCAGGCCTACGTCTTCTAAAAACTCCAGGCGTGACTTGATCTCTGGAATCAGGTCACGCGCAATGCCGGCTTCGCGCCCAATCAGCGCGAGCTTTTCAACCCACGCACGAACGTCAGTGACTGACAGGCGTGCAATATCGGATATGCCAACGCCTGCAAACTTCACAGCACGCGCTTGCCGGTTTAACCGTGTGCCTGCGCAACCGGGGCATGCCGTGTCAACGACGTCTTCGACTTCAGGTTCGGCAAAGCTTTGCTCGCGGCCTTTGTTCTCTAGATCTTGCACCGAGTCGTCGAACACTTTGCGCTGCTCTTTAGTGAGCTTGACGCCTGTGCCCACGCAATCAGGGCACCAGCCGTGCTTGCTGTTGTAGCTGAACAGGCGCGGGTCCAGCTCGGGGTAAGACGTGCTGCATACCGGGCAGGCGCGCTTGGTGGAGAAGGCCTCGAGTTTGCCAATCGCTGTGGTCGACGCGCCCGCCAGCATCGCGCCCTGCAAGCCATCGAGCGGGGCCAGCACATGCACCTGCCCTTTGCCGTGTTGTAGCGCCACCGTCAGCGCCAAGCGCAGCGCGGCTTCATTTTTCGGGTCAATGTGCAAGCTGGCGATCGGCAACTCCACCGTGTGTTCTTTAAAACGGTCGATGCGCGGGAAACCTGTTGTCGGTAAAAACTCTCCATCTACCCGCAGGTGCGTGTAGCCGCGCGGCCTGGCCCAGTCGGCCAGCTCGGTGTAGACGCCCTTGCGCGCAATCACCAGCGGCGCGAGCAGGCCGATATGCTGACCACGGTAGTTTTTCAGCAGCTGCGCGGCAATGCTCTCGGGGCTTTGCGGCATCACGGCTGCATCGTCTTTGGTGCAATGCTGTATGCCCAGCTTGACGTAGAGCAGACGCAAAAAGTGCCAGACCTCCGTCGTGGTGCCGACTGTGGACTTGCGCCCGCCGCGCGACAGGCGCTGCTCAATCGCCACCGTGGGCGGTATGCCGTACACCGCATCCACCACGGGGCGGCCCGCAGGCTGCACGATGCTGCGCGCATAAGCGTTGAGCGATTCAAGATAACGGCGCTGACCTTCGTTGAACAGAATATCAAACGCCAATGTTGACTTGCCCGAGCCCGACACACCCGTGACCACATTGAACTTGCCACGCGGAATATTGACCGACAGGCTTTTCAGGTTGTTTTCTTTGGCGTTGACGATTTGAATATCGTTGGAAAAGGTGGGCCGCGTTTTCCATGCCTTGGGGCGTGGCTCTTCAACGCCATGCACCTTGTTCATCACCGCTTCGTATTCACGCAGCGCCAATGCGGTGTGTGACGTGCGGTGCTCGCGCACCTGCTCGGGCGTGCCTTCAGCAACCAGCAAACCACCGGCTTCGCCACCTTCTGGGCCGAGGTCAATGATCCAGTCGGCAGAGCGAATCACGTCGAGGTTGTGCTCAATGATGATGAGCGAATGACCAGCCTCAAGCAGCTTGCGCAGCGCACGCATGAGTTTGGCTATGTCGTCAAAGTGCAAGCCGGTGGTGGGCTCGTCGAATAAGAACAGCGTGCCCTTGCTGGGGTTGCGCAAGGCCAGTGCCTGCTTGCTGGCGCTGCGTGTTTTGCTCGCGTCAGCCAGGAAACCCGCGAGCTTGAGGCGCTGCGCTTCACCGCCCGACAACGTAGGTACGGGCTGGCCGAGCTTGACGTATTCCAAACCCACATCGACGATGGGTTGCAGCGCGCGGACGACTTCGCGATCTTGGGCGAAGAGTTGAACTGCTTCGCTGACGGTGAGGTCCAGAACGTCGGCGACGTTCAAAATCCGTGAGGCCGATCCCAATTTTCCGCGCTCGATGGTGACTTCCAAAATCTCAGGCCGATAACGCTTGCCATCGCAGTCTGGGCAACGCAAATACACATCGCTTAAAAACTGCATTTCAACGTGCTCAAAACCAGAGCCGCCGCAAGTGGGGCAGCGCCCGTCGCCGTTGTTAAAGCTGAATTTTGACGATGTGTAGCTACGCTGCCGGGCCAGTGGCGCTTGCGCAAACAGCTCGCGCACGGCGTCCCACGCGCCCACATAACTGGCCGGGTTGGAGCGTGCGGTTTTACCAATCGGTGACTGGTCTACAAACACGACGTCCGTCAAATGGTCTGCGCCCATCAGGCGGTCATGCGCGCCGGGCGTTTCAGTCGCCTTGCCAAACTGCCGCAGCAACGCGGGCGCCAGAATGTCTTGCATCAACGTCGACTTGCCTGAACCGCTCACGCCCGTCACGACGACCAGCCGTTGCAACGGGAAATCAACCGTGAGGTTTTTCAGGTTGTGGTCGCGTGCGCCTTCCAGAATTAAACGCGGTGTGGCGTCTGTCACCGGGCGCTTGAAACCCATGCCGACCTGCTTGCGCGCGCCCAAATACGCACCCGTCAGCGTGTCGGCATGCTTCAAATCTTCCGGTGTGCCGTCAAACACAATTTGCCCGCCCTTCTCGCCCGGGCCCGGGCCCATGTCAATCATGCGGTCTGCAGCCAGCATCACGGCGGGGTCATGCTCAACCACCACCAGCGTATTGCCTGCATCGCGTAGCCGGTGCATGGCCTGGGTAATGCGGTTCATGTCGCGCGGGTGCAGGCCGATTGACGGTTCGTCAAGCACGAACAGCGTGTTGACGAGCGACGTACCAAGTGCCGTTGTGAGGTTGATGCGCTGCACTTCACCACCCGACAGGGTACGGCTTTGCCGATCGAGTGTGAGGTAACCAATGCCGACATCGCACAGGTATTTCAGACGCGTCTGGATTTCTTCAAACAGTGACTTGAGAGCTTTTTGTTCGGCGTCATCTCCTGCCGCTGCAAATGAAAGGCTGGCAGAAAACTTTTGCAGTTTATCAATCGGCAGGCGCATCAGGTCATGCAGGCACAACCCGGGCATGGCTTCTAATTGCGCGCGCGTCCATTGCACGCCTACCGGCATGAAGCGTTCAACGGGTGGAAGTACAGCATCAGCCGCGTCTTTGGTGCCCAGCCGCCACAGCAGCGATTCAAGCTTTAACCTGGCGCTGCCGCAGGTCTCACACGGCGTGTAGCTGCGGTACTTGGACAGCAGCACGCGGATGTGCATTTTGTAGGACTTGCTTTCCAGGTACTCAAAGAAGCGTTTGATGCCAAACCAGTGCTGGCTCCACTTGCCGTTCCAGTTGGGCGAACCGTTGATCACCCAGCGCTGGTGCTCAGGCGTGAGCTTGTACCAGGGCGTGTCACGCGGCACACCTGCGGCTTCGGCATGGCGCATCAAATCGTCTTGTGCTTCTTTCCACGCCGGGGTTTGCATCACCTTGACGGCGCCTGCGCGCAAAGTTTGCTTGTCGTTGGGGATCACCAAACCGTAGTCGACCCCGATGACGCGGCCAAAGCCTTTGCACTTTTCACACGCGCCCATTGCGGAGTTAAACGAAAAGAGTGACGGCGTCGGCTCTGTATAGCGAATATCGCTGTCGGCGCAATGCAGGCCTGTAGAGAAGCGCCACATTTCTTCATCTTTTCCTTCGGATTGAACATACACATTCAACCGCCCGCCACCGCGCTTGATCGCGACTTCAATCGCTTCAACAGCGCGCGCTTTTTCAATCGTCTGAATACGAAACCTGTCGGCCACCACGTCCAGGAGCTTGTGTGGCCCCGCAGGAGTAGCCACTTCACGCTCTTTGTGCACCCGAGTAAAGCCGCTGGCGGATAACCATTGCTCTAATTGTTCAGCGCTGGTGTTGCCAGGCAACTCAACCGGGAAGGTCATGATTACCCTCGCCCCCAAGCTAGTCGCTTCGCGTACTTCGCTGCCCCCCGAGGGGGCTGATTTTTCTTGGGGCGGCCCGGCGGAAAATTGCGTCTCCAAAACACCCGTTCGCGCCATCAGCTCCGAATAAATCGACTCTACAGTGTCATGCCGCACCGCCTGCGCGGTTTGCTTGTCAAACAGCTGGGCCGAGCGTGCATACAGAAGCTTTAAATGGTCGTTCAGCTCCGTCATGGTGCCAACGGTGGAGCGCGAGCTGCGCACCGGGTTGGTCTGGTCAATCGCAATGGCCGGCGGCACGCCCTCCACCTTGTCGACCGCAGGCTTGTCCATGCGGTCCAGAAACTGCCGGGCATAGGCTGAAAACGTTTCTACATAACGGCGCTGGCCTTCAGCAAACAGGGTGTCAAACACCAGAGACGACTTGCCCGAGCCGCTGGGCCCCGTCACCACCGTCATTTCGTTGGTGCGAATGTCCAGGTCAATGTTTTTGAGGTTGTGCTGGCGCGCGCCGCGAATGCGGATGGTTCCCTGAGACATGAGTGACTGCTTTCCTGATGAGGTCAAGCATTCTAGGCACTCGGCTGCTCAAAGGCAGGCCCGGGGGTATCCTGAAGGGCCGCACTACGTTCGGCAAAACCCGCTAGTAAGAGTAAAGCGCGTCTTCCAGTTCCTTGAATTTTTCCGCACCAACAGCGTCTTTGATTCTGGGCGCAAGCTCTTTGAGCTTTTCAAGGTTTCCAGCTGCCTCAACCGCAAGATTGAGCCTAAAACCGCGCAAGCCAAGCCCAGCGGTCAGCCGGGTGGCGATAGGGTAAGCAGTTGCATAGTTGGCCTGCGCTAACGCTGAAGGAAGACCGCCATCCAACTGCGCCAGGGGCGCAGGTTGGGTGTCGGACCGATGCACCGGTGTTGCCGCCGCGGCGATTTCGATGGATTCCAAAAACCCAGCATTTACAAGGTGCTCAATGTCAGCGGCTGTCACGCCGATACCGCTCGTTGCCTTGACGACCTCGCTCGAATCGCGCTTTCCATCAAACATGATGAAAGCGGCTCTCTGGCGCGAGCTCATTTCCGGGCTGTGCGCTAACCTTGCGGCTAACCCTTCCGGCGTTTTTGCATAGATCATTGACCAAGGATTCCGTAAATGGCGGCTAAAAATTCGGCCTGTTTGGCGAGCTGGTGACATGCAGAACACTTTGTGTCACACGCCGAACAGAATTTAACCGATTTTTCACGCTCCGCTATCAGGAGTTACGGCAGTTGGCGCGCTGACTGCGCCATGCTTTTCACCGCCCAAGTCAATGTCGCCGCCCCTGCTGAGCATGTACAACGCCAACGCCGCAAAAATAATGAATCCCACAACAAGTTTCCACATAGCTATCTCCAAAAAAGGCATCACAAAGTAAAAAGGCTTCTGCCATTTTGACAGAAGCCCTTATTTAAGAACTGCCTGCTACGCTTGGTTTGCGGTCAGGCAGTTTGGCCAGAAACGATTAATCGTTGGCGTAAATATCAACGTCTTTGGTTTCTTTGACCAGCAGCATACCGATAACGAATGTACCGGCAGCAACAATGACCGGATACCACAGGCCGTAGTAAATGTCGCCCGTTGCGGCCACCATCGCAAACGCAGTGGTTGGCAGCAAGCCGCCAAACCAGCCATTACCGATGTGGTACGGCAAGCTCATGGATGTGTAGCGAATTCGCGTTGGGAACATTTCAACCAAAATGGCTGCAATTGGGCCGTAAACCATGGTGACCAGAATCACCAGGTACACCAGCAGCACGCCAATCATGATCTTGTTCATGCCTTTGTCGTCAGCTTTGGCTGTCAGGCCATTCGCTTTTGCTGCGTCTAGAACAGACTTCTTGAAGTCAGCGATGCCTTTGGCACTTTCAGCAGAAAACGCGTTGCGCTTTTCATTCAATGTCGGGTTCAGTGAAGCAATGGTAGCGGTGCCAATTTGCACAGTTGCAACTGATCCGGCAGGGCCAGCAACGTTTTTGTACGGAATGAATTCCTGTGCAAGAACGCGTTTGGCACGGTCGCAAGAGCTGGTGAAATCGATGTCACGTGCAATCGGGCTACCCTGGAACGAGCAGGTCGCCGGGTCAGCGGTCACGGTAACTGCTACGGTGTCGTGCGCCTTTTTCAAGGCAGGGTTTGCGTATTGCAGCAACATCGGGAAGACGGTGAAGTAAGAAACAGCGCCCAACAGGCAACCGGCCATGATGATCGATTTGCGGCCAATCTTGTCTGACAAAATGCCAAAGAAGATGAAGAACGGGGTACCGATGACCAAAGCAGCAGCGATCAGCAAATTGGCAGTAATACCGTCAACCTTTGCAATCGTCGTCAAGAAAAACAGCGCGTAAAACTGACCGGTGTACCAAACCACTGCCTGGCCAGCTGTCAAACCGAGCAGCGCAATAATCACAATTTTCAGATTGCGCCATTGGCCGAACGACTCCGACAAAGGTGACTTCGACGTTTTGCCTTCGGATTTCATTTTCTGGAAAGCCGGCGACTCATTCATTGACAAACGAATGTAGACCGACACGGCCAACAGCAAAATCGACACCAAGAACGGAACACGCCAGCCCCAATCGGCAAAAGCGGCTTCGCCCACCGCTTGACGCACGCCCAAAATCACCATCAGTGACAAAAACAAGCCCAGCGTTGCAGTGGTTTGAATCCATGAGGTGTAAAAACCGCGCTGGCCATGTGGCGCATGCTCGGCAACATAGGTTGCGGCGCCGCCGTACTCACCGCCCAGTGCCAGGCCTTGCAGCATACGCAGAGCAACCAGAATAATTGGCGCGGCAATACCGATAGTGGCGTAGTTCGGCAGCAAGCCGACGATGAAGGTTGCTGCACCCATGATCACAATGGTGATCAGGAAGGTGTACTTGCGTCCGATCATGTCGCCGAGACGGCCAAACACGAGCGCGCCGAATGGGCGCACCAAAAAACCTGCAGCAAAAGCCAGCAGCGCAAAAATGTACGCGGCTGAGGGGTCCAGACCCGAGAAGAATTGCTTTGCAATAATCGCGGCGAGTGAACCGTAGAGGTAAAAGTCATACCACTCAAAAACCGTGCCCAGCGAAGAAGCGAAAATCACTTTCTTCTGCTCTGGGCTCATCGGTCGGTTATCGACTGCTGCTGTTGCCATATTGATGTCTCCAAAATGTTGGTGCTTCCGAGTTGGAAGTTGCTCACATTATTTTGCAAATGGCTGACCGAGTTCTGACACGAAAATAACAGGAGCTTGCACCAAACTTATGCTGCGCTGACAACCCAAGGGGAAACCCGAAAATTAATTTTCAGGATGCGAAGCCCGCTAGGGAAAACGCGTACAAAATCAGAGCGCGCCGCGAGACGCCCCAACAGAAACTTCTGACGCAGTTTGCCAGCTGCGCCCTTCAAACCAGGGGCCGCCCGTCAAGTAGTCACGCAGCATAGGCAGTGCGTCATTGCCCCAAAACATCTTGTCATCAACTGCGATGAAAGGCACACCGAATAAGCCTTTGGAGATAGCCAGTTGGGTGTTCTCTTTCAGGTTTTCTTTGATATTGCTGCTCTGAGAATCTGCAGATGGGGACAACTGCTTGACCAGCGCTTCAAACCGCAGCGGATCCGCTGCTTCTAGGCCACCGCGCCAAACGTGACGCAAGATCAATTCACACACATACCGATTGGCCTCGCCGGGCGACGCCGCACGGCACGCCAAAGCAAGCCGCAGTAACGGCAGTGGATTGAACGGATGGCTCAGCGGCATGTGCAGCGCTATGCCAGCCGTGTGCGCAAGCCACTGCACGTGCCGATACGTCCATTCCCGCTTGGGCGCAATCTCCGCTGGGCCAAGCTGGCCGTAGTGCTTGAGCAAACCTGCAAACAGCACCGGCCTGTAAATTACGTTGCAACTGATGCCGCGCAGCGCCTCTGGCAATTGCTCAAACGCCAAGTACGCGTAGGGTGACACCACATCAAAGTAGAAGGTGATGTGTTTCACGTTGGTTCGCGCAGGTTACTGGTTTACCGCTGCAACGCGTTGCTCAATGCGTTGCCACACCTCCTGTTTGGCTGCATTGTCTGCGCTGCTCCAGGCGGCGATTTCATCACGTGTGCGAAAGCACCCATCACACAACTGGCTTGCGCTGTTCATATGGCACACCGAGATACAAGGAGATAGTATTTGCCCTTCAGACCAATAATTACGGGCGCGAGCAGCTGCTATATTCATAGCGTTTTCCAGAATGGCTTTCTCTTCTTCTGTGCGAACTGCCACGTCCACCACCGGAGCTCCGGTCATCCATTCGAGGTCAGAAGGAGCCAGCTGAAACACCGCATTCGGATGCCCCGCCGCAGCCCAAATCTCATCGAAGCGGAACAGCGATTCGTCAATCAACAGCACCACTTGGGTAGCATGCGCAAACGGCGACACACCGCCGATTGAAAACCCGGTCTTGGCTTTGACAAACTCCGCATCTGCCCGGCCCAATCGCGCACCATCGACGCATACCAAAGCCTCGACTTTTTTCTCATCGACCCGCTGGTCGCCTGATGTGACCACCAGCACAGCAACATCATCAGACTTGCGGCGAAAAACAATGCTCTTGGCAATTTGACCAACTGCAACCCCCAGCGCATCAGCGGCTTGCTGTGCGGTGCGAGCCGCTTCGTTCAGCATGACTGGCAAATGCGGGTGACCTTTGGCTTGCAGGAGCCGGGCAACTTTTTGAACGCCATCAGGCAAGGCCGTCAACTCAGAACCACACATCAACTTCCCCTCTTGTTAAGTAGTGCAGTCGCGGCACGCGAATTGGGTTTGCGCCCCAAAAAATCGCTGATGAACTGACCCGCATCCACCAGTTTGTCCATGTCAATGCCGGTGTCAATTCCCAAGCCGTGCAGCAAATACACCACGTCTTCGGTGGCTACGTTACCAGTAGCGCCTTTGGCATACGGGCAACCGCCCAACCCGGCAACTGAGGTGTCAAACTGCCAGATACCCATTTGCAAACTGATCAGGGTATTGGCCAGTGCCTGCCCGTAGGTGTCGTGAAAGTGGCCCGAGATATCGTCAATCGCATAGTGCTGAAGCGCCGCCTCAAGCGCCTTTTGCACCTTTTGCGGCGTGCCCACGCCGATCGTGTCGGCCACACCCATATGCTGCACGCCAATACTTTTCATCAGCCGCGCAACCATCTCGACCCGCTCTGGCGCAACGTCGCCTTCGTAGGGGCAACCGACGGCGCAAGAAATCGCGCCGCGCGTGTAGATGCCAGCCGCTTTGGCCGCGGCAACTACCGGGGCAAAGCGCTCAATACTCTCTGCAATGGAGCAGTTGATGTTGCGCTGGCTGAAGGCTTCGCTGGCAGCGGCAAACACCACAATCTCATCGGGCTTTGACGCGAGCGCCGCTTCAAATCCCTTCATGTTAGGCGTCAGTACCGAATAGCGCACGCCCGGCTTGCGCTGCATGCCTGACATCACATCCGCCGCATCGGCCATTTGCGGCACCCACTTGGGCGACACAAAACTGGTGACTTCAATTTCTTTAAGACCTGCGTCTTGAAGGCGGTGCACCAACTCAATCTTTACCGCCGCTGGCACTGGCGATTTTTCATTTTGCAGGCCGTCGCGTGGGCCAACGTCAACGAGTTTGACTTTGCTGGGGTAACTCATCTGGCTAGTATCCTTTTTTGACGTCCACCACACCCGCAATGCTGGCAATGGGCGCGCCGTTGTGCATGGCGATTATTTTCGCGGCGATTTGGGCAATGCTCTCGGCGCGCAGCGTGCGGGCCGACGTGTGCGGCGTTACCGTAATTTTCGGATGGAGCCAAAACGGATGCCCCGGCGGCAAAGGCTCTTGCCTGAAAACATCAAGTGTTGCGCCAGCTATCTGCCCGCTGTCAATCAACTCCAGCAGGTCGTCATCCACCAAATGGGCTCCACGCGCGACATTGATGACATAGGCCTGCGGTATCAACTGCGTCAAATTCTCGCGCCGCAGGATGTTTTCAGTCTCTAACGTCAGCGGCAGCAGGCAGACAAGGATGCGGGTAGATGCCAAAAACTTATCGAAGCCTTCGTCACCCGAGAAGCACAGCATACCGTCGATGGTTTTCGCAGAGCGACTCCAGCCCAGCACGGGAAAGTCAAACTGCTTTAACGCCAATGCCACACGCTTGCCCAGCACACCGAGCCCCATCACGCCAATCGGGAAATCTGAACGGTCGCGCGGCTTGCGGTAAGACCACTTGCCGCCCGCAACATCGGCCTCGTACCCGTCGAATTCCCTGAAGTGCCGAATAACGGCGTGGCAAACGTATTCAGCCATTTGCACAGACATGCCCGCATCATCAAGCCTGACCATAGCGGCCCCTGCTGGCAGACGCAACTTGACCAGCGCATCAACACCCGCGCCAATATTGAAGATGCCCTTCAGTGCAGTCTGCTCGTCGAAAAACTGTTGCGGCGGCGCCCACACTACGGCGTAGTCCGCGACGCTTGCCCCTGGCGACCATTCTTCGACTACCGATCCGGGCAGCGCAGCACGCAAGCCTTCGAGCCAAGGCTGGGCTTTGGTGTCTGTGCAGCAAAACGCCACGCGCATCGACATCACTTACGTACCGAGCTTAAGCAGCTCAGCACCCTCTGCCACCTGGTCGCCCGGCGCGTACAGCAGCTCCTGCACTACGCCATCAAGCGGGGCGGCAATGGTGTGTTCCATCTTCATGGCTTCCATCACGGCCAGTGCCTGGCCCTTTTCAACCAAGTCACCTGCCTTGACGGCAAACGACACCACCTTGCCGGGCATCGGCGCGGTCAAGCGGCCAGCTTCAGCATGCGAAACTCCAGCGTGCGCCAACAAGTCAATTGCTATTATTTGAGTAGCGCCCTGCGCCGAAAAAATATGCGCTACGGCCCTGTTTAAGTATATATTTGCAGTGATTTTCTGGTCTGCAAACGCTACCGACACGCCGCCTTCTGCCGCATCGGCAAAGCGCAGTACACCAGTGGTTTGGCCAACCGATAAATGCAAGGTCCCGTCATGCAAATAGGTCAGCTCTGCTTTTTCAACAGCGCCATGAAACTCAAACTCAAAGCGCCGCAGCGTGACCCCGTGCGACTGCCAGCCATCCCGGCGGCTGAAGGGATCACTGGTCTCCATTGATTTTTCATGAAGCAGCGTTTGCGCCACTGCGCAGGCGACTGCCATCGGCAAGCCAATGCGCTCCTGGTTGAACAACGCCGCTTCTTCGCGCGGAATCAAGGCCGTATCCAGATTCGCCTCTCCAAACGATTTGGTTTGCAACACGTACCGCAAAAACTGTACATTGGTGTTCAACCCCACGATGTGCGTTTGCGCCAGTGCCGCATCAAGCCGCGCCAAAGCTTCTTGCCGGGTTTGGCCATGCACGATCAGCTTGGCCACCATCGAGTCGTAAAACGGCGAAATCGTATCGCCCTGCCGAACGCCATCGTCAATGCGCACCATGCCTGGCTCAAACGATGTGGCACTGGGTTTTGCGTAGACATGCAACGTACCGGTGGCGGGAAGAAAGTTGTTGTCAGGGCTTTCCGCGCAAATACGCGCTTCAATGGCGTGCCCATTAATTTGCAACTGCTCTTGAGCCAGCGGTAGCTTTTCACCGCTAGCTACCAACAACTGCCATTCCACAAGATCAAGCCCGGTGATGGCCTCCGTCACTGGGTGTTCAACTTGCAGCCGGGTATTCATCTCCATAAAGTAGAACTTCATGCCGCCGTCGGCCAGCTGCTCAACAATAAACTCAACAGTTCCCGCACCAACATAGTTCACTGCCCTGGCCGCAGCCACCGCAGCCTCACCCATCTGCTGGCGCATGGCGTCGGTCAAGCCCGGCGCAGGCGCTTCTTCAAGCACCTTTTGGTGGCGGCGCTGCACGGAACAATCACGTTCAAACAAATAAACATAGTTGCCGTGCACATCGCCAAACACCTGAATTTCAATGTGCCTTGGGCGCTGGGCGTATTTTTCAACCAGCACGTTGTCGTTGCCAAAGCTGGTGATGGCCTCGCGCTTGCACGATGCGAGCGCGGCGTCAAAGTCTTCAGACTTGTCGACCGCGCGCATGCCCTTGCCGCCGCCGCCCGCACTGGCTTTAATCAGTACCGGGTAACCAATGCGATCAGCTTCGCGCTTGAGCAATGCAGGCGACTGGTCAGCGCCATGGTAGCCGGGCACCAGCGGTACGCCTGCTTTTTCCATCAGTTGTTTGGACTCAGCTTTTAAGCCCATCGCCTTGATGGCCGAAGGCGGCGGGCCAATAAAGACCAGGCCGTTGTCTGCGCAGGCCTGCGCAAAGGCTTCGTTCTCACTTAAAAAACCGTAGCCTGGGTGAATGGCTTCAGCGCCAGTGGCATTGGCTGCTTCAATGATTGCTTCCCAGCGCAGATAGCTGTCTTTTGGGGCGCTGCCGCCGATATGCACTGCTTCGTCACAATCGCTGACGTGCTTGGCATCGGCATCCGCATCTGAATACACCGCCACGGTTTTGATGGCCATGCGCTTGGCTGTTGCTGCCACTCTGCACGCTATTTCACCGCGGTTGGCAATCAGTATCTTTTTAAACATGGTCAACTTTCGCGGTGAAATACCCTGCGCATGCTTCGCATGCCACGCTATTTAGCTTCGCTGCTGCGCGGCTTTGCCGCTGGTCACCGCGGTTGGCAATCAGTATCTTTTTAAACATAGTTAACTTTCGCGGTGAAATACCCTGCGCACGCTTCGCGTGCCATGCTACGTAGCTTCGCTGCTGCGCGGCTTTGCCGCTGGTCACCGCGATTCGCAATCAATATCTTTTTAAACATGCTCATTCTTTGAAAAAGGGGACTTCAATTTAAATGCGGGCGACACCCCGGGGTCGGGACGACCGCTAAAAATGCGTGCGACGCGGCTAAACAATTGCCGCAGGAAGCGCCAGCAAACATAAATCAGCCACACACTCAGTGCCAGCACCAGCACAAGAATGGGAATAAAAATAAACGGATACGCCACTGCCGCCCACAGCCCGACTGGCACCAAAGTGTCTTCAACCAAAGACGCACCTACGTTGGTGAAAGGCTCAGGCGATGTATTGATCGCTGCCCGGCTGGTGGCCTTGGCTGTAAAGCTGGTGGCTGCCAAAGACCCACCAAGCAAGGCCGCTACCAAAGCCATAGCGCCACTATCAGCACTGAAAACACTTGCTGCCAATGCCGCGCCTGCGGGAATCCGGATCACGCTGTGCACCACGTCCCACAACGAATCGAGCCCCGGAATTTTGTCGGCAAAAAATTCAATAAACACCATAAAACCGCTGGCACCCAGCACCACCGGGTTAGACAGCAACTGAAGGTCTTGCGGCAAATTGACCCAGCCCATAAAACCGGCTAGGCCAGTGAGCAACACCACCAAATACAAACGCAAGCCGCTGGCCCAGCCCAAAGCGCCAGCAAGCGCTACCAGTTGCGCAGTGTCAAGACTTGCCATGGTTTATTCCTTCTCGGGTTTAGCAGCCAACAGCCAATCAGGCTTGCGTTTTTGCAGAAAAGACTGCACGCCTTCGCGGCCTTCAGGGCTGACGCGCACATCGGCAATGCTGGCCACCGTCATTTTCACCAGCTCGGGAGTAATGTCCTTGTTTGCAACATCCTGCACCAGTTTTTTACACAGCTTGACCGCTTCAGGCCCGGCACTGCACAGGGCAGCAGACAACTCGGCAACCTTGGCAACGAGCTGGTCGGCAGCAACCACCTCATGCACGAAACCTATTCGCAATGCCTCTGCCGCATTAAAGCGCTCTGCCGTCAAAAAATAGCGATGCGCAGCCCTCGCCCCCATGGCGCGGATGACATATGGGCTGATGGTCGACGGCACCAGCCCCAGCTTGACTTCACTCAGGCAAAAGTTGGCAGTATCCACAGACACCGCGATGTCGCATGCAGCCACCAAGCCCATACCGCCCGCATACACGTCACCTTGGATGCAGGCAATGGTCGGTTTGGGGCATTCGTAAATGGTTTGCAGCATGGCCGCCAACCGGCCGGCATCAGACAGGTTTTGCTCGCGCGTGTAGTCGGCCATGCTGCGCATCCAGTTCAGGTCTGCGCCTGCGCAAAATGCTGTGCCGTTAGCGGCCAGCACGATACAACGCACATTAGCACGGCGCTCTAACTCTGCAAACGCCTGGGTGATGTGTTCAATCAGTTTTTCGTTGAAGGCGTTGCGCACTTCAGCTCGGTTGAGGGTGACCCGCGCGACGCCTGCTTCAACTTCAATCAACAAAAAATCGGAGCTCATTCTGTTTTCCAAACCACAAAATCATCGACTGAGTACAGCTTGCATAAGCCCGCGCCATTGCGATTGCAGTTGTCCGTGGCGCGTTTGAGCGGATCGTCACCACCCTCAGCCCAACCCCACGCCCCACTTGGGGCAATTGCAAACGCTCGGGGAATCTGTTTTGCAAGATAGGTTGCATAGGCAACCCGCCCCGAATCCCGTACAAACGGCAGCTTTGCAGCATCATCAAGCGCAGCAAAGTCAGTCTTCGCAGGCACCACGCGGACGGGCGTTGTGCCAAACTTTGCGTATGCAGCGAGAGGCTCGCTCGGCAAACCGACCTTGGCTAACAATTTGGTGACTTCCGGTTGCCAGATTGGACTGCCACTGCGGGAGCCGAACATGCTATGAGCATCTGCGCCAAACGTACCAAAAGCAACGAGCTGAGCCGGGCCGCCTGCTGCGGTGTATTTGTCAAACATCGCGCGGTAAGTTTCTGTTTTGAAGAAGCTGTCGTTGTCGCCGTAAAACCAGAGCGACGGCAGCCTGGTTTGACCACCGTAATCTGCAGCGCCTTTTGCCAGGTTGTTTTCCCAGGCAATGCAACTTTCTTGGCGCAGCCCGCCTGCAAAATTTACCAGCGCTTTCACGCCCGGGTAGTTGAGCGGGCCAAATGCCAAGGTCGTCCATCCGCCGTGGGACTGTCCCAGTATCACTATGCGGTCTTTGTCCGCCCAGCTTTGCTGCGTAACGTAGTCCAGCACGCCTTTTACGTCTTCTGCTTGCGCGCGGCCATTGCTTTCAACATTGCAGCCGCCGCCAACATACAGGCCTCCCGATTTTGAAAAGCCCTGACGCATCGGCACCACCACCGCGTATCCACGCTGCAAAAAGTAGCGTGCAGCCAAAGCTGGCCGGTAGCGCCCTTGAAACTTCGGATCGCCTGGCGACTTGCCATGGTTAATGACGGCGATCGGGAAAGGCCCGTCACCATCGGGCTTGTAAATCGTAGTTTCCAGATCAATCGTAAACAGCGCCTTTTTGGGGATGATTTGCACGGTCTCGTTCAGCGACGCATCCAGCTCTATAGTCTGGGCAATGCTGGCGGTGCCACCACACGAAAACACCAGCGCTATCAAAAACGCAAAGGCCGGGCTGCTGCGATTGATCATGATTTTTCAGCCGTAAAGGCTTGTAGTCCGTACTGCTGCATAGGCACAAAGTCGCGGTCGTTGTGAATCAATGCGCATCCAGAGCTGATGCACCAGCTGCCTACCAGCAAGTCAATCGGACTGCGTACAGTAACGCCGGTTTTGCGCAGCTGTCTGTACAAAGCTGCGGCCGATCTGGCTGTTTTTTCGCCACCGGCTGTCTGCATAGCCAGCCTGGACAACAAAAGATTTGCAAGTTGCCACTCATGCTCTAAACGGTAGCCTCGCAGTACTTCCATCAATACAACATCGAGCAAGACAAAGTCCCTGCTTGAATCATTCAAGACGTTGTCCAGTAACTGGGATTGCGTGGTGTCGACGCCTTTGAGGTAGTCGATCCAGACACTGCTGTCAGCGGTAATCACTTCGCCAGCTTTGCGTCATGTGCTGGCCATGTGGGGCGTGGTTCCTGTACGCCTGGTTCAGGCTCAGTCCAATCACCGTCCAGACTCCAGTGAAGCTTGCCGCGCAAAGCGCGTATGTCCTGGTAAACCTTGCGCCGCGCCAGCAAGCGTAAGCCTTCCTCGACTGCGTCTTTCTTGGTCTTGAAGTTACCCGCTGACATGGCAGCCTGCATGAGGTCGTCGTCGATAACGATGTTGGTGCGCATGCTAATTCTTCCATCAATGTGTATTAAATAGAAAAATTATACACATCACATCCTGAAAATACCAAACTTCGTATCCGGTATCGCCCGATTTTGGGATGCTGACAGGCCCAGCGCCAGCACGCGGCGGGTGTCTGCCGGGTCAATCACTCCGTCATCCCACAGCCGCGCAGTCGCAAAGTACGGGTGCGATTGAAGGGTGAACTGGTCGATGATCGGCTGCTTGAAAGCTGCCTCTTCGTCTTTGCTCCAGTTGCCACCCCTGGCCTCAATGCCGTCGCGCTTCACGGTTGCCAGCACGCCAGCAGCTTGCTCGCCGCCCATTACGCTGATGCGCGCGTTGGGCCACATCCATAAAAAGCGCGGTGAAAACGCCCGGCCGCACATGCCGTAGTTGCCCGCGCCGTAGCTGCCGCCAATGATGATGGTGAACTTGGGAACAGCTGCGGTGGCAACGGCTGTGACCATCTTTGCGCCGTTGCGGGCGATGCCTTCGTTTTCGTATTTGCGGCCCACCATAAAGCCGGTGATGTTTTGCAAAAACACCAGCGGAATTTTGCGCTGGCAGCACAGCTCAATGAAGTGCGTGGCTTTCAGCGCTGACTCACTGAACAAAATGCCGTTGTTGGCAATGATGCCCACCGGCATGCCTTCAACCCTGGCGAAGCCGCACACCAGCGTGGTGCCGTAGCGGGCCTTGAACTCGTCAAAATCGCTGCCGTCCACAATGCGGGCAATGATTTCGCGCACGTCGAATGGCTTGCGGGTGTCTACCGGTATCACGCCGTACAGCTCTTTGCCGAGATCATTATTTGCTATATTTTCAGGAGCTGCTTGCGCCCGTATTTGTTGCGCTGCAGGTTGATTTGATGCCTTATTTCGATTCAAATTCTTGACTGCAGTGCGTGCCAGGCCCAGTGCGTGCATGTCGTTTTGTGCCAAATGGTCTGCTACGCCTGAAAGGCGCGTGTGCACATCGCCGCCGCCCAGGTCTTCAGCCGTCACCACCTCACCCGTGGCGGCCTTGACCAGCGGCGGCCCACCCAAAAAGATGGTGCCCTGGTTGGCCACGATGATGCTTTCATCGCTCATGGCGGGCATGTACGCGCCGCCTGCCGTGCAGCTGCCCATGACGACAGCAATTTGCGCAATGCCCTCGGCGCTCATATTGGCTTGGTTAAAAAAGATGCGGCCAAAGTGGTCGCGGTCAGGAAACACGTCGTCCTGGTTGGGCAAATTGGCCCCGCCGGAGTCCACGAGGTAAATACACGGCAAGTTGTTCTGCTGCGCAATTTCTTGCGCGCGCACGTGCTTTTTAACCGTCATCGGGTAGTAGGTGCCGCCCTTCACGGTCGCGTCATTGCACACCACCATGCAGTCCACACCGCTCACGCGGCCAATGCCGGTGATCAGCCCAGCGCAGGGCGCTGCGCCGTCGTACATGGCGTGCGCCGCCAGCGGGGAGAGCTCTAAAAAAGGCGTGCCAGGGTCCAGCAGCATTTGCACGCGTTCACGCGGCGGCAACTTGCCCCGCGCCACGTGCTTGGCCCGGGCCGCGTCGCCACCGCCCGCTGCCGACTTGGCCACTTCGCCCCGCAGGTGGTCCACCAGCGTTTGCATGGCAGCTGCGTTAGCCTGGAAGTCGGCAGAGCGGGCGTGGAGTTTGGATTCAATGATCATGGTTTTTATGTTTTTATGTCTTTATGTCTTTATGTCTTTACGTTTTTACCGCTAAGCCGTTTTGTCTTCTGTCAGCCCAAGCTGGGCCTTCATCGCATCGCGAATTTTGAATTTTTGAATCTTGCCCGTTACCGTCATGGGGAATTCGGCTACAAACTGGATGTAGCGCGGCACTTTGTAGTGCGCAATCTGTCCCGCACAAAAGCTGCGTATGTCGTCTTCAGTCAGTGTTTGGCCAGGCTTGGCAATAATCCACGCGCAGAGCTCTTCACCATACTTTTTATCGGGCAAGCCAACCACTTGCACATCTTGTACTTTCGGGTGGCGGTACAGGTATTCTTCGATCTCGCGCGGGTAAATGTTTTCGCCTCCGCGAATCACCATGTCTTTCATGCGGCCCACAATGTTGACGTAGCCTTCAGCGTCCATCGTGGCCAGGTCGCCGGTATGCATCCAGCCTTCGGCGTCAATGGCCTCACGCGTTTTTTCAGCATCGCCCCAGTAGCCTTGCATGACCGAATAACCGCGCGTACAAAACTCGCCCCGCTCCCCACGCGGCATTACCGCACCAGTTTCCGGGTCAATGATTTTGATGTCGATGTGCGGCTGCACCAGCCCCACAGTGGACACGCGTTTTGCCAGTGGTGTGTCGGTACTGCTTTGGCAACTGACGGGGCTGGTTTCGGTCATGCCATAGGCAATAGTGATTTGGGTCAAGTGCATTTGCTCAACCACCCGCTTCATCACTTCAGTCGGGCACGGCGAGCCGGCCATGATGCCGGTGCGCAGCGACGACAAGTCAAACTCTTTAAACCGGGGGTGGTCCAGCTCGGCAATGAACATGGTCGGCACTCCGTGCAGCGCGGTGCATTTTTCGTTTTGCACAGCTTGCAAAACGCTGAGCGGCTCAAACCCGTCATTCGGGTAGACGATGGTGGCGCCATGCGTCATGCAAGCCAGGTTGCCCAGCACCATGCCAAAGCAGTGGTACAGCGGCACGGGTATACACATGCGGTCTCTAGGTGCGAGCTGCATGGCGCGGCCAATAAAAAAGCCGTTGTTCAAAATACTGCGGTGCGTAAGCGTTCCGCCTTTGGGGAAGCCCGTGGTGCCGCTGGTGAACTGGATGTTGATGGGGTCCGTAGCTTTGAGCGTGGACGCAATTTGCGGCACGCGCTTATCAAGCTCGCCGCCGCTGGCCAGCAGGGTAGAAAAACGCATCATGCCGAGCTCGTCATGCGCGTCACCTAGCGCATCAATCCAAACCACCTGCTTGAGGTGCGGCAAGCGCGCACTTGCCAGTTCGCCCGGCGCAGCAGTATGCAGCTCTGGCGCCAGCTCGCGCAGCATGCCCAGGTAGTCACTGGTTTTGAACCGCGCCATAGTAACCAGCGCCTTGCAACCCACCTTGTTCACCGCATATTCCAGCTCAGACACCCGGTACGCAGGGTTGATGTTGACAAGAATCAAACCCACCTTTGCCGTGGCCAGTTGCATTAACAGCCACTCGGCATTGTTGTGCGACCAAATACCGACCCGGTCACCCGTTTGCAAGCCCAGCTGCAGCAACGCGCTGGCCAGTTTGTTCGATTGGGTTTGAAGCTGCCGGTAGGTGTAGCGAACGTTTTGGTGAACGCTGACCAGCGCGGGGTGGTCAGGCTGCCGGGCTGCCATCGCGTCGAAGAAATCGCCCAGGGTTTGTTCGATTAGCGCGGGATGGGTGTCGCCGCTTGCTTGGCTGGCTTCACTGGCTTGGCCACCTTGTGGAGTGGAGGCCGATATCAAATTGGAATCAAGATTCATTGAGTTGGCCTCCAGCTTTTGGGTGGGTTGACGTAGATTGACGTTTACGTAAACGTCAATTCTAGGGGGTTTTGGCTTGTGGCTTGATTTTGCACCCATGCCGCTGCCCAGCAAAAAGACGATTGCGCTCTCCAACGCACTTACGCTGAGCGCTGCAAAATCCGACAGTAAATGGGTGTTAACGGTTGCATTAATGGGTTTACTAGCTTTTATTGGGTGTAATTGGGTTGATTAATGGGTGTAAAATCGGATTATGCTGCAAGTCGATACCCTGCAAATCACGCCTGAAGTCCTGAGCTTGATCGCCAGTATTGACGAGTTCAAAGGCACATGGCGGGCTCTAGGCCGCCTTGCCCCTGAACGATTGAGTGCGCTCCGCCGCGTCGCCACTATTGAAAGCATCGGCTCATCTACCCGCATTGAGGGCAGCAAACTCACAGACCGCGAAGTTGAACGGCTGCTCAGTAATCTTGAGATCAAAACCTTTGACACCCGAGACGAACAAGAAGTAGCAGGCTATGCCGAGCTGATGAACCTGGTGTTCAGCGCATGGCAGCACATACCGTTTAATGAAAACCACATCAAGCAACTGCACCAGACGCTGCTAAGACACAGCAAGAAAGACGAGCGGCATCGCGGCCAGTACAAAACCAATTCGAACAACCTGGCCGCGTTTGATGAAAACGGCGTTGAAATTGGCATCGTGTTTGAAACAGCATCTCCCTTTGACACGCCAAGGCTGATGACTGAACTGGTGGATTGGGTGAATCAGGAGAGAGACAAGGCGCTGCTTCACCCGCTCCTCATCATCTCGATTTTTGTCGTGGTGTTTCTTGAAGTTCACCCCTTCCAGGATGGCAACGGCCGCCTCAGCCGCGCACTGACCACCTTGCTGCTGTTGCAAACAGGGTATGCCTACGTGCCCTACAGCTCGCTTGAAAGCGTGATCGAGCTGAACAAAGAGGGCTATTACCTGGCCCTGCGCCAAACGCAGGGGACGATACGCACCCAAGCCCCCAACTGGCAACCGTGGCTGATCTTCTTTTTACGGTCACTGGCCGAGCAAGTGCGCAGGCTGGAGAAGAAAGTTGAGCGTGAAAAAATCGTGCTGGCCACGCTGCCGGAGCTGTCGCTACAGATTGTCGAGTTTGCGCGCGAGCATGGGCGCGTGACGATGGCTGATGCGGTGAGGCTGACTGAGGCCAACCGGAATACCTTGAAGCAGCACTTTCGGAATCTGGTGGCGCGGGGGTATTTGCAGCAGCGGGGGAGTGGGCGTGGGGTTTGGTATGAGTTGGCGTAATAAATAAAACCCACGTTATTGGTAAGCACAAAACATCCTGCGGCAGGAATGTAGCGATTCCATTTTTGTAACAGATGTGTAAGATTAGGCGGTAGAAAAGGAGCAGGAACATGGCAAGAATGAGGACGTTGAAAGTCAGCGGTATAAATTTACGTGTGCACTCACGCCACGCACCAGAGGAGTATGTCGAACTGTGGCGCGCCTTGACAAAGATGAAGAAACCTAAAGCACGTGGAGTAACTGCTTTGATGATCGGTAGTCAAAGGAGGCTTAGGGCCGAAGACCCAGCTTCGCCATTTTTTGGCTATCTGTATCGATTTGTAAACATTGACCCTGATGATCCGTGGTTTGACATCGAAACACAAAAAAAAGCTGATGCAGAGGATGTCGCAAAAGTTAGCATTCCGAAAAAACTGAAGCCCAACCTTACTGAAATTCCCTATCTGTTTGACGTTCAGCGCCATCATCTTTACTTTGTATCCGGCGGTACTGGTGCGAGTGTGTCGCCAGGCGCTGTGGATTCACTGATCGAATATTTAGGCGAGTTTGATCGCATCAAAGACCGCTTTGGTCAGATTGATCACACAGTTTTGACGCGCGAAGGGACGCTGGAAACCCTATTGCAGTGGCCAGAAATTCGTCAAATAAAAGTTGTACTTGAACGCCCCAATCCAACAGAATTTGACGACGACGATACGTTTTATAAGCGCTTGAAACGAAGAAATCTCGATAAGGAAGAGCACAGCTTTTACAAGGCACCAGAAGCAGAGACAATAACGCCTGATGCAGAAATGCAATCAATGTTTAAACGGGCAGTAAGCGATGGCCTATACAAACAAAGAGGCATCAACCCGAAAGGTAAAGTTGAAGAGGCGTCATCTTCAGACTACCCTCGCAAAGAAGTCGGTGAATACGATCCGGCGATTCAGCTTGAATCAGAAGCGTTTGTTGAACTTATTACGAGCAAATTTCGATAACAGTAATGGCTGAAGAGCACTCTGCACTCACAAATCGTCAAGTTGTTGCCCTTGCGTGGAAAATTACTGGCGGTGCGAAAGCCATGTTTTCGGCGGGTGACTTCTGGATTACGTTTATCTTGTGGATTCTTTGCTTTCCGGCATGGATCGATCAAAAGTGGTGGGATCAGCCCATATCTGTTTTACCGAACTTGCTTGGCTTCACTCTTGGTGGTTTCGCTATTTTTTTGGGCTTTGGCAGTGACTCTTTTAAAAACAACATTACTGAGGCTGATCAATACAAGTCCCCTTACTTAAGCGTCAGTGCCGCATTCTTAATATTTGTTATGGCCCAGTGCGGGTCACTTCTATACGCGATTGTCTGCGCAGCTTTATGGCGTCCCACACCTGATTGGCTAAGTCTTATGACGCCACTATTTTTTTACGGTACTCCGATTTTTTGGGGAATCGGCTACTTCGGATTTTTATACAGCATAGTGCTTTCCATGAGAGCAGCGATAAGGATTTTTAGATTAAGCCGCTGGTACAACTCCTTTTTAGTTCACAGTCGGCCACCAGATACCAACGAGTGATTAGCAATACGAAAAATCGGAAATCTTTTTTCGCCCATCAGTAGTTGTATGCTGTCAAAGTAACTATCTTTGAATAGTCACTTAACGTTTTTCTCGGCTTGCCAAAGGTCATACTGGCCCTGCATACGAAGCCATATCTCAGGTCCGTTACCAACCCACTTGCCAACACGTAGCGCCATTTCTGCCGTGATAGCAGAGCGCCCATTGATCACACGCGACAGCGTGACGCGCGATACGCCTAACTGGTCTGCTGCCTCTGTCACGCTCAGTTGCAGTTCAGGCAAAACGTCATCACGAATGATGAGGCCGGGGTGGCACGGGTTACGCATAGTCAGGCAGCAACAGCCTCAGCAGGCGCTTTCAACCCAATCCGATCGAGCGCCCCAACCAGATTAGCCACCGTCTTATCCACGTTATGCCACTTGTCCAAGCCAAACAGCCCAACGCGGAAAGTCATGAAGTCTGCGCCTTCGTCGCATTGCAGGGGAACGCCGGCGGCGGTTTGCAGGCCTTGGGCCATGAACTTTTTGCCTGACTGAATTTCAGCATCCGTCGTGTAGCTGACGACCACGCCGGGGGCTTTGAAGCCTTCTGCGGCAACGCTAATTAGGCCCCGGCCTTCGAACAATTCGCGCACCTTTTTGCCCAGCATCTCTTGCTCGGCTTTGACTTTGGCAAAGCCGTAGGCTTGGGTTTCTTTCATAACATCACGCAGGCGGGTGAGTGCGTCTGTGGGCAACGTGGCGTGGTAGGCGTGGCCGCCTTTTTCGTACGTCTCCATGATTTGCAGCCACTTCTTCAAGTCGCACGCGTAGCTGGAGCTGGTGGTGGCGTCGATGGCGGTGCGTGCCCGCTCGCTCAACATCACCATGGCGCAGCAGGGTGAGCTGCTCCAGCCTTTTTGCGGGGCGGATATCAACACGTCAACGCCTGTGGCCTGCATGTCTACCCACATCGCGCCTGATGCAATGCAGTCAAGCACGAACAGGCCGCCTACCGCGTGAACTGCATCAGCTACGGCGCGCAAATAGCCGTCGGGCAGCATCATGCCGGCTGATGTTTCAACGTGCGGAGCAAAAACCAGGGCTGGCTTTTCTTTGGCAATGGCAGCTTGCACTTCAGCGATGGGGGCGGGCGCCCACGGCTCTTGCGCGCCTTTGCTGGCCTGGCGCGCTTTGAGTACGGTGTGCGAGGCGGGGATGTTGCCCATGTCAAAAATTTGCGTCCAGCGGTAGCTGAACCAGCCGTTGCGAATCACCATGACATGCTTGCCAGCGGCAAACTGGCGGGCGGTGGCTTCCATGCCGTAGGTGCCGCTGCCGGGTACCAGCACGGCTGAGTGGGCGTGGTAGACCTTTTTGAGCATGCTGGAGATATCCGTCATCACATGGCCGAAGCTTTTGGACATGTGGTTAAGCGAGCGGTCGGTGTAGACCACCGAGAATTCAAGCAGGCCGTCAGGGTCAACGTTGGGGAGAAGTCCGGGCATGGTGTTGTCTCGCTTATAGGTTGATGCAGTCTTTTTTGCAGAGGGACTGGCAGCTTATCACGGGGTGGGTTTGCACGGGTACGCTGCATACGCTGGCCTCGGCGCTTTTCATTAGCTATTATTTCAGGAGCTGCTGGCGCCTGTATTTATTGGGCTACAGCTCTATTTGTTTCATAAAATGGCTTAAAACAGGCTTTGGCAGCACAAAATGGCGATTGCGTTAAAAATCAAGCCCATGACACACACCCCGACCTGGCTTGAAGCCGCCCGCGCGCACTGGAACTGGCGCGGCCAGACGCGCCCACCGTTTGCCGTTGCGCCCGGGCCAGGCCAGGTGTCGGTGTGGGATTTTCCGCGCCCGCCCCGGCTGGCGCAGGACGCGCGCGA
>JANNCT010000031.1:0-8737 GCA_031386895.1 Polaromonas sp. | reverse complement strand
ACCGTGATTTTTTGACCCTCGCTTCTATCGATAAGCGCTTGAGATTGATTTAACTCTGCCTTTTATGACGACTGTTCACACTTCATCCATCGCCTCCTTGAGCCTGCTGGCCAGAGGCAAAGTCCGCGACAACTACGCCGTAGGCACTGACCGCCTGCTGATGGTGGCAAGCGACCGCATCAGCGCGTTTGACGTGATTTTGGGCGAGCCCGTGCCCGGCAAAGGCGTGCTGCTCACGCAAATGGCGCTGTTCTGGTTTGCCAAGCTCGGCCACATTTGCCCCAACCACCTGACGGGCGAAGCGCCTGAAAGCGTGGTGACTGCGAGCGAGGTGCCGCAAGTTGTTGGCCGCTCCATGCTGGTCAAACGCCTAAAACCCATCCCGGTCGAGGCCGTGGTGCGCGGCTATTTGGCAGGCAGCGGATGGGCGGAATACCAAGCATCGCAATCAGTGTGCGGCGTGCCGCTTCCAGCCGGTTTAAAGAACGCCAGCAAACTGCCCGAGCCGATCTTCACCCCCGCTGCCAAAGCCGCACAGGGCGAGCACGATGAAAACATCAGCTACGAGAAGGTTGTAGAGGTAGTGGGCGCTGACTTGGCTGAAAAAATCAAGCGCATCAGCATAGAGATTTACCAAACCGCCGCCGCCTTTGCACTGACCAAAGGCATCATCATTGCCGACACCAAGTTCGAGTTTGGCCTCGATAGTGACGGCACGCTGACCCTGATGGACGAAGTGCTCACGCCCGACTCATCCCGCTACTGGCCCATCGAGGGTTACGAAGCCGCCTTTGCCGCCGGCCAAAATCCGCCGAGCTACGATAAGCAGTTTGTACGCGACTGGCTGGAAGCCGTGCGAATCAACGGCAAACCGTGGGACAAAACCCCACCCTCGCCGCGCCTGCCTGATGACGTGGTGGCGAAGACGGCGGCGAAGTACCAAGAGGCTTTGACGCGGCTGATGGCTTGAGGTAGATAAATCTTTCTGCTATGCCTTAGCGTTGCAGCAGTAGTACGCCTTTTGCTCGTTCGATACGGTCAACTTTGCTCAGACGTTAAAGCGGTCAACTGAAAGGCTATCTTGACTTTAGAATATCAGTAGCTACAATAAATCGTGCGCTTCATATTCGACCCAAATAAAGACAAACTGAATTTGATCAATCACAGCTTGTCACTTTCTTTTTCTGAAAAGCTGGCTTGGGATGAGGCGTATGTTTGGGTTGACCCACGGTATGCGTATGACGAGTTACGAATGATTGGGCTGGTTCCCGAGGGCAACACCTTGTATTACGTTGCGTTTATAGACCGTAGTGATGTGCGCAGAACCATCAGCTTGCGCTTTGCTGAGCGACGAGAGGTAAAGAAATATGTTGAAAACATCCAGTAAACGAGTCATCTTGATGCCGTCCGTCAAGGACAACGCGAAAATCGTCGCCGCTGCCAAAGCCGACCCCGACGCGAAACCTATGACCAAGGCTCAGCTTGATGCAATGGTGCCTATTCGCGCGGTGCGCGGCAGGCCGAAATCCGAGAATAAAAAGCAGCTGCTTTCTGTGCGCTACAGCGTTGAGGTTGTGGAATATTTTCGTTCCACAGGCGAAGGCTGGCAGGCGCGCATGGACAGTGTGCTGCGCCAATACGTCAACCAGCCAGAGGCTTTCAATCGTCTGATTCGTGGCTGATGGATTTAGGGTGGCCTGATTTGGTTGAAAAAAGCCTGGTTTAAGCTGTTTTTGGGTACTTTTTAGGGGGCAAATCAGCCTATAACCTAATGAATACGGGGGGCGAGCAGCTATAAAATCGAGAGCGCGTTTCAAGGTGCGCTTGCTGTACTGCGGTGCGACAGCATTTAAATATGCTCTTAGTTGCACCCGCAAAAAATGGCCAACGCGTGATTTTTGATAGAGAATCCCAGCAAACTTGAAATGGGTCTGCAGTTACTTGTTGCCGGGTTTGCTGCTATTTTTATGAAAGCAAATTATCTGATAGCAGATTGGTCAAATGCCTTTTTTTGCGGGTGAACTTGCCATGTTATCTTTCAGTACTTTGCGGTAAAAATTGCGTCAGACGTTATGAAACTACTCGTCGTCCGCCATGGAGAAACGCAGCTTAACGCAGAGCATCGCTATCTCGGCGCATTGAACCCAGATCTAAATGCCAAAGGCGTATCGCAAGCGATGGAATTGCACCGTTTGCTACCGGCCAATATTGATGCTGTGGTCTGCTCACCTCTACGCAGAGCACGACAAACCGCAGATATCCTTTGCCAGAGTCGAGGCCTTCATCCTGAAGTAAACAACGCATTTCGTGAACGCCATGTTGGCGTCTTCGAAGGCTTGACCCAAGAAGAAGCACGAATTCAGTTTCCCGAACTCTGGTCCCAGAATGTCACGCGTTCTTGGGGAGGCGCACCTACGGGCGGGGAGACCATTAACGAAGTGGTCAAGCGAGTGGCGGATGGGGTCAACCACTTGTACAACAGCTATGCGGGTAAGGTTGTTGCGCTCGTCGCTCACGGCTTTGTCGCTAAAGTGGCGCGAGCAGTAATCCAGGAAGGCTTCCAAGACTTCTTCAATTGGCAGCTTGCAAATGGGGCTGTCTGCGAGCTCACAGTAACTCCTGACCCTTCCATCGACGAGGTGAACAAAAGGCTGTGCCTTTTGTTCACCCCTCATGTCAAACGTTAGGCCTCTGAATGAACCTCGTCTCCATTTCCTCGCTTTCAGAACAAAACATCCGCGCGATCTGGTCTCTCGTCGGCTCGCCACAGACGCTACCAATTAGGTCCAGTGTCGCGTGGTCATTTGAAGGCAATGGCATTCGCACGCGAACCACGTTCATTCGTGCCTTCCGTGAACTTGGAATGCAGTTTACGGAACTGCCGAATCTGCTCAAGACTCCGGAGCGCGTAGTCGACTTGGCAGGATATCTCGATCCGTTCTTCGACCTATATGTGATCCGCGACACTGACCACGAAAGACTGGAAGCCTTTGCGAATGCGAGTTCGCGCCCCGTCATAAACGCCATGTCGGCGAGCGGTCATCCTTGCGAGGTACTTACTGACGCCTTCTACCTTGACAGGAAGTTCACAAACCTGAAGGACGCCCACATTTGCCTTTGGGGCCCAACTACAAACGTCTTCAGGTCATGGCACGACATTGCTACCGCACTCGGCTTCAAGATCACCCAGGTATGCGATGAGAGGTTTCACGAACAGCATCCATCGGTCGAGTTCCTCAGCAGCGTTCCGTCACATGCAGATGTCGTCATTACGGACTCTTGGCCTGGAGGCGTTGACCACTCAGCGCTCGCACTTTCGAGCCACCACCTCTCCTTGATGGGGAATCCAGTACTGCTGCCCACACCGCCATTCACGATTGGGCGCGAAATACTGATTGATCCTGTCAGTTACCACGGATTCGTCGGCTACGAACAGAAGCAGCTTCTGCTCCCGGTTCACAAGGCCATCCTGCGCTATGCCACAGAGGGCTAACCGTTTCATCGACGGGATGCCCGAAAGCTAGCGCCTTTTGTGTAGTCTTCTTCACAAGCGTTAGACCGTAAACAATGTCCGCTGACGTACCCAGCCCCATCGATCTTCGACTTCCGCACGACGCACGCGAGTGGGCACAGTCAGCAATGTCCAAGCGTCCTTGGCGGGCCGAATTCTTCGCGCAATTCGCGAGCGAAATTGCCGCATTGCCCTTCAAGGTTCAACGTGTGCTGGAGCTTGGCTCTGGCCCGGGCTTTCTCGCCGAGCATCTTTTGCGCTCGTTAGCTCAGGTCGAGTACGTGCTCCTAGATTTCTCTGCCCCAATGCACGAGCTGGCGAAAGCTCGACTCGGCAAGCTTGAAACTCGCGCCACTTTCATCGAACGGAGCTTTAAGCAAGAGAACTGGGTTGCGGGTCTAGGCTCCTTTGGATGCGTTTTCACCAATCAGGCTGTTCACGAGCTGCGCCACAAGCGCTATGCGGTAACGCTTCATAGGCAGGTCCGCGAGGTGCTCGCGCCAGGCGGCACCTACCTGGTGTGCGATCACTTCGCCGGCGAAGGCGGCATGAAAAACGAGGCCTTGTACATGTCGGTTGCGGAGCAGCGGCAAGCATTGCTCGAAGCAGGTTTCTCATCAGTTCGTCAAGTTATGACTAAGGGCGGTCTTGTGCTCCACCATGCGGCCTAATCCTTCCATGGGAATAATTGAGGTCCGACTTCAATTAAATTCAACTTAGCCTTGTTCTTCGAAGTTAAATATGCCGATAGCCCAATAAATATGGGCGCAAACGGCTCTTTTTTCAATAGCAGATATATCCCTTTAGGGCTGTTGCCCAGTTGATCAAAAATCATCGTCGCGGTACGTTCAGCCTCTTTTCCTTATCGA
This sequence comes from Polaromonas sp., assembly GCA_031386895.1. GTDB lineage: Bacteria > Pseudomonadota > Gammaproteobacteria > Burkholderiales > Burkholderiaceae_C > Polaromonas. The sequence goes on along the minus strand of JANNCT010000031.1, from coordinate 4,357 downwards.
TTGCGTATCCTGAAATGAACACGACTAAAAAATCGGCTGACGTACCAAATCCCTACGTTGTGGCACTTGCGACGGCAACGCTAGCTGGGGTGTTCGCTGTTGTCGGCGGCTACTATGTAGCAAAGTTTCAAGGGCGTGAAGTTGTAGTACAAAAGCAATTGGATTTTCGTGTCAAGGCTTATGAGTCGTTTTTGGCATCAGACCGAATCAGGTCCCCGAGTCTGAGCAGGCTGCTTATTCTTGGAGCGACAGCCAATCGTTTAGCAACCGACGCGGAAATTCAGAACTTTGAGATCCAAGCCGCTGCACTGCTCAAGAAGGTTGATACCCAAGACCTTCATGTACAGCTCGACTCCGAGTGCAATTTGCTTCGACTACACGGATCCACTGCAGCCGTCACGATATGCGATGAACTCGTTAAAGTGTGGCTGGTCCATGACGACGAGATCAGTTGGAACAAGTATTCGGTCGATGTGCAATCGTTCCGGGCCAAAAAGAAGCCGTCAGAAACCTTCAGAGAAGCATATGGCTTTAATCCCAAGCTGTCGGACGCCGATCGTTGGAGAATCCTTGCATTCTCCAAGCTTCGATCAGTACTGTTCGAACACCTGCGGAGCGAAATTCAGCAACCATAGAACAATTGGTAGAACAATCGGCGTCGGACTCCAATTAAACTCAATTTATTGCCGTTTTCCGGCCTTAAATACGCCGGTAGCCCAATGAATACGGGCGCAATCAGCTCCTATATAAATAGCAATTGGCTATCCCAAACAACTTTCAGCCTGGCGACCCCATCGCCCCAAACGGCGACACGCCGATCAGCACGCGGTGCAGCCAGAACGCAAACACCGCCCACGCTACAACGCCAACCACCACGGTGATTGCCGTTGCGCTTGCCGTGCCCGCCGCGTAAACCGTTCGCTCGCGCCTGTCACGCCTGCGTGATGCGGCAAAAAGCAAAACTGACCACAACAAAAAGCTTCCGAACAGCACCGTGTCGGCCAGCGATCCATTGGCCAGCAAATGGGCCAGCGCCCAGACTTTGGTGCCCAGCACCATGGGGTGGTGCAGCTTGGCTTTGATCTGGTTGCCTGGCACGTACGCAGCTGTCAGCAACACAAACGCCACCAGCGTCAGCAGCGCGGCCAGGTGGCGCATGGCAGCGGGCGGGTTCCACAACATCACGCCTTGCTGCCGCGCGTGGCCGTAGCCCCAAATTAGCAGCGCAAACCCGGCCAGCGACAGCAGTGTGTAGATGCCCTTAAAAGGCTTTTCACCGATGCGGGCCAGCGTTTTATTGCGCCAGTCGTTGGCAAACACGCGGGTGGAATGCACGCCCAAGAACAGCAGCAAACCGGCTGCCAAATAAGTCAAACCCATGATGAATTCCTGTCGCGGATCAGTTTAAAAATCAGCTCAAAATCACACTGCTCAAGCGTCTGCGGTAGGTGGCCACTACCGGGTCATCAGGCGGAATTTGCCCGTCAGCTACCTTGGGTTTGGGCGCTTCCATGATGTCGAGGATGGCGATGTAGGTTTTGCGGGCGGCGTCTTCGGACCAGGCCTTGTCGCGCATCAAAATATCCAGCAACTCGTCGAGTGCGGCTGTCCATTCTTGATGCGCCATGTGCCAGCGTGCTTTGTCGAATCGGGCTTCAAAATCACGCTTGTTCAATGCTATTTTGGCGTCAAACTCGGCTGTAGCCGACTCAATATGGGCGCGAGCAGTTACAAAATCGATAGCATTCATCACGCGCTTGAGCGAGTCAAAGCGGCGTACCACGCTGGTTTGGGCAATGACCGGGGCAAACGCGACTTTGGCTGCGTCCGTGTCGCCGCCCAGCAGCAGCGCCTTGACCAGATCAAAACGCGCAGCCTCATTCGTTGGGTTCGCAGCCACGCTGGCTTTCAGTGTTTCCAGCGCGGCTTCAGGCGTGACTTCTTCCAGCGCCAGTTCTTCTTCGGGCAGCTCTTCAGCGGGTGGCAAATGCTTGTCTAAAAACTCCTTGACCTTGCCCTCAGGCAGCGCCCCTTCAAAGCCGTCCACCGGCTTTCCGCCGACCATCAAAATGCAGGTGGGAATGCTGCGAATGCCGAAAGCCTCGCCCAGTTGCTGCTCCTGGTCAGAGTCGATTTTGACGAGCTTGAAGCGGCCTTGGTAAGCGGCTTCAACCTTCTCCAGGATCGGGCCGAGCGACTTGCAGGGGCCGCACCAGGGCGCCCAAAAGTCGATCAGCACTGGGGTGGTCATGGAAGCAGCAATGACTTCCTCTTCAAAATTGGCTACGGTGACATCCATCATGGCGGGCTTTTGTGTGGGTTGGGATCAAGATTTACAACAGGCAGAAGGTTAGCACGCCGCCCGTAAAATACGGCTTCCTTCAAAGGCAGCGGCACCACACCACATGACAACATCTACCAATTTAAAACCCACGCTGGTTGGCGTCGTCATGGGCTCGTCCAGCGACTGGGACACCATGCAGCACGCGGTGCAAATCCTGCAGCAGTTTGGCGTGCCGCATGAGGCTAAAGTCATTTCTGCTCACCGTATGCCCGACGATTTGTTTGCCTATGCAAACCAGGCGCATGCAAACGGCCTGCAGGCCATCATTGCCGGGGCCGGCGGCGCGGCGCATTTGCCCGGCATGCTGGCAGCGAAAACTACTGTGCCCATTTTGGGAGTGCCCGTAGCCAGCAAACATTTGGCAGGTGTTGATTCGCTGCACAGCATTGTGCAAATGCCCAAGGGCGTGCCCGTGGCCACGTTTGCCATTGGCAACGCGGGCGCAGCCAATGCGGCGCTGTTTGCAGTTGCCATGCTGGCGTTGCATGACGAGGGGTTGAGTGACAAATTGCAGGCATTTAGAGCCGAGCAAACTGCTGCTGCGCGGGCGATGACCCTACCTCCGGCATGAAACCAATCTTTCCCGGAACTCAATCAGCAGATGGTCGTCCAGCAACGCTCGGTGTGATGGGCGGTGGCCAGCTTGGCCGCATGTTCGTTCACGCTGCCCAGCGCCTGGGTTATGAAACTGTTGTGCTTGATCCTGACGCTACGAGCCCGGCGGGCATGGTCAGCCACCAGCAGGTTCAAGCCCCCTACGACGATGACGAGGGCTTAAAGCAACTGGCCAGCATGTGTGACGCCGTCACGACTGAATTTGAAAACGTGCTAGCTGCGGCGTTGAGCACGCTAGCCAAAACATTGCCCGTCGCGCCCAGTGCTGCTTGCGTGTCAATTGCGCAGAACCGCATTGAAGAAAAAGCCCACTTCACGGCGTGCGCTGGCTTGTCTGGTGTTAGTGTTGCGCCGTATGCGGTAATTGAAACCGCTGCGCAGCTGCGCGCAGTTAGCGCAGATTTATTGCCGGGAATTTTGAAAACTGCCCGCATGGGGTATGACGGCAAAGGCCAGGTGCGTGTCAACAATTCAGACGAATTGGTCGCCGCCTGGAGTGAGTTGAAAAGCGTTGCCTGCGTGCTGGAAAAACTGATGCCGCTCAAGTCTGAGTTCTCTGTCATCGTTGCGCGCGGCTGGGACGGCAGCGTGGTCAGCTTTACGCCGCAGCGCAACGTGCATGTCGACGGGATTTTGGCTGTGACGCATGCCTATGAGTCAAATATGCCTCTGGCGCAATCAATACGGGCGCAAGAAGCTACTGAATTAATAGCAGATTACGTCGGCTATGTCGGCGTGCTGTGCATTGAGTTTTTTGTGGTCGACGACGGTAGCGCGGACGGCGGTCTGGTCGTCAATGAGATGGCACCGCGCCCACACAACAGTGGCCACTACACGATGGATGCGTGTGATGTGTCGCAGTTTGACTTGCAGGTGCTGGCGCTAGTGGGCTTGCCCTTGGCGCAGCCGCGCCAGCATTCACCGGCGATCATGCTCAATTTGTTGGGTGACGTGTGGTTTGATTCAAGCGGCAAACCGCGCACGCCAGACTGGGCGGCAGTACTGGCCTTGCCCGGCACGCACCTGCATTTGTACGGCAAGCGCGGCGCCCGGCCAGGTCGCAAGATGGGGCACTTGAACATCACTGGTGCGGACGTTGCGGGCGTGCAATCGGTTGCGCGGCAAGCGGCAGACATTTTGGGTTTGCCGGGGCTGGCTTGAGATGAACGTGCAGCAAGCCGCAAGCCACATCCGCGCAGGCGAGCTGGTGGCTTTTCCGACCGAGACGGTGTACGGCCTGGGCGCTGACGCATCGAACGACGCAGCGGTGGCAAAAATATTTGCTGCAAAAGGCCGGCCTGCCGACCATCCGTTGATCGTTCACATTGCAAGCAGCGCTCAAGTTGGCGACTTCGCCAGCAGCGTGCCGCCGTTTGCTGAAAGCTTGATCAAAGCCTT